>NZ_JAUNVI010000090.1 GCF_030537745.1 Ornithinimicrobium sp.
TTCCCAAGCTGAATACGCGAGTTCGATTCTCGTCGCCCGCTCCCCCGCCGCTAGGCGCCTTCCCTACTCCCGCCGGACGAGCAGCTCCTCGTCGTCGATGCCGTCGGAGTGCTTGCGGACCCAGCGGCCGTATTCCGCGAGCGCGTGCGAGATGGGCACCGCGATCACTTCAGGTATGTCGTAGGGGTGCTGGTGGCGCACCACCTCAGCCACGCGCGGGAAGGCTTGCGCCGTTGTCTTGGCGAGCAGGAGATACTCCTGCGAGCGCTGCACCACTCCTTTCCAGGAGTAGACCGAGGCCATCGGACCGAGGACCTGCACGCAGACTGCGAGTTGGCGCGCCACCAGGTCAGCAGCGATGCGTTGCGCGGACTCGGGGTCCGGCGTGCTCACGTGCACCTCGACCAGCTGGGGCAGTTCTTGCGTCGAGTCCTCGCTCATCGAAGGACCTTCTCGAGGGCGCTGTCCAGCAGAGCGACACCGTCGGCGGCGTCCTCGTGGCTGATGACGCAGGGTGGCACGACGTGCACGCGGTTGCCGGCCACCATCGGCCACATCCCCGACTCGATGCAGGCGTCCTTGATCTCGCCCATGGCTGCCGCGCCCACCGGCTCCCGTGTCGCCCGGTCGGTGACCAGCTCGACCGCCCAGAAGACGCCCATCCCGCGGACCTCCCCCACTGCCTCATGCCGATCGGCCAGCGCCCGCAGTGCGGGTCCCAACGTGCGCTCGCCGAGCTGCGCGGCGTGCTCGTTGACCTGGTCCTCCTTCATGATCCGGATCGCGGCGACCGCCGAGGCGGTGGCCAGCGCGTGTCCGGAGTAGGTCAGGCCGCCGGGGTAGGGCAAAAGGTCGAAACTGGCCGCCACGTCGTCGGAGAGGATGACGCCGCCGAGCGGGACATAGCCGGAGTTGACGCCCTTGGCGAAGGCGATGAGGTCGGGTCGGACGTCCCAGTGGTCGAACGCGAACCACGACCCGGTCCGCCCGAAGCCGGCCATCACCTCGTCCAGGATCAGCATGATGCCGAACTCGTCGCAGAGCTCGCGCACCCCGGCGAGGTAACCGGCCGGTGGGACGAGCACGCCGTTGGTCCCGACGACCGTCTCCAGCATGATCGCGGCGATCAGGTGCGGCCCCTCGGCCTCGACGGTGCGACGCAGGTGGGCGAGGGCGCGCGTGGCCTCCTCCTCCTCCGTGGTGGCACTGAACTCGCTCCGGTAGAGGTAGGGGCCCCAGAAGTGCACGGCACCGGGGACGGCGGGCTCGCTGCCCCAGCGACGCGGCTCACCGGTCAGCGCAATCGCGCCGGCCGTCGCCCCGTGATAACTGCGGTAGGCGGTAAGTATCTTGGCCCGGCCGGTGTGCTGCCGCGCTAGTCGAGCGGCGTTCTCGATGGCTTCTGCCCCGCCGTTGGTGAAGAAGACCTTGTTCATCCGCTCCGGGGCGATGCCGGCGATGGCCGCCGCCGCTTCGGCGCGGGACTCCTCATAAAAGCTGGGCGCCACCGTGGTGATCCGTCCCGCTGCCTCTTGGATCGCCGCGGTGAGGGCAGGATGCTGATAGCCGAGGTTGACGTTGACGAGCTGGCTGCTGAAGTCGAGGTAGCGACGCCCCTGGTAGTCCCAGAACCACGCGCCCTCACCGCCTGCCAGCGGGAGCGGGTCGATGGCCTTCTGCGCAGACCAGGAGGTGAACACGTGCGCATGGGACAGCTCGCGGATGCGCGCATCGAGGGCGGGGTCGGCCGGCGGGATGGACGTCATGGTGTGAGTATGCCGTGAGTCGCCGCGGCGCGCCTCCCCCTGTCGGCTCCTCGCGTGCGCGCACGACCCCCTCAGGTCAGTGGCGCGTGCACGGCATACCGTGTCGCAGCGCGCACGACTCACTCAGGTGAGTGGCCCGTGCACGGCATACCGCGTCGCAGCGCGCACGACCCACTCAGGCGAGTGGCGCGTGCACGGCGAGCATCCGGGGAACGCCTGTCCGAGGCCCTCCGGCCCGGCTCCGGGTTCTTGCGGAAGTAGCGGAAGGCGGCCAGGGAGGTGGCAGCCTGCAGCAGGATGACCGCCGCCGCAATGATCGGGCCCAGTGCCCGTCTTCACCACCTGGTCGTTCGAGCTCGGTGTCGTCGACCGGCCATGGCGCCTTCATGAACCGGGACGGGTTCACGCTTTTCTGAGGCGGTCAGCAGTTCATCTCAAAAGACGCCGTCACCGTGTCGCTCATGTCGTCTGAGGTGAGTTCTAGACCACTCGCGCTGACGGTCGACCCCTTGACGGAGACGTTCTTCTCCTCGCCTCCCATCAGGGAGTAGGAGACGGAGTCATCGTTGATGTAGTCGCCGATCACCACTTCGATCGAGTCACCGGCAAACATGCTGTCCTCGTCGTAGCGCGAGACGTCGATCATGAGGTCTTCCCCCTCGGCGTTCACGCCGGTGGCCTGCGCGGTGTAGAGGATCTTGCCGCCTCCTCCGGCCGAGTCCTGTTCCTGCAGGTAGCAGAGCACGGTAGCGAACTCGATGACTTCACTGTCCATCGTCAGGGTGCCGCTGCCACCGCTGGTGGGCCCCTCGGCGGGCGTATCCGAGGTCGTCTCTTTCGCGGTCTCAGCTTCGTCGCTCTCGGCGTCAGAGGTCGCGCTGTCCTGTGCCGCTGCGCTCGGGGCTTGGGCGGTGGGCTGAGCTGTCGGCGCCGCGTCCCCGCCGCCGCTGCACCCGGTCGACATCAGCAGCGCGACAGTCGATACGACCCCCATTGAGAAGAGCTTCATAATCTCCATCTTTCGTTGACGGGTGCAGCCGGTGGCCGGTCGGCGACCTGTCCCGGTGAGTATGCCCTGACTCTCGGACTAAGGCCAGGGTGCGACCTTGAACACCACACGAGAGTGGGACCCGGCGGCATCATCGCCGGGTCCCACTCTCGTCTATCCCACCGGTCCGCGCCGGGTCCGAAGACCTCCGACTAGGCCATGTCCGCCCCGACTTCGTGATACATGTCAGGACGCTTCGACCGCATGATCACGGCGACCGCGAGCCCGAACAGTGCCGTGGCGGGGATCACCAAGATGAGGACGACGGAGAGCAGACCGCTGCCGCCGGCCAGCATCGAGAAGTTGCTGACGGCCAGGACGGTCGCACCCAACAGGCCCGCGAGCGCGAGCAGCGGCGCGATCTGCGTCTGCCACATCCTGCCCGGCTCCGGGTTCTTGCGGAAGTAGCGGAAGACGGCCAGGGAGGTGGCGGCCTGCAGCAAAATGACGCCGAGGGTGCCGACCCCAGAGGTCCAGGAGAAGACCTCGAGCATCGGCTCACGGCCCGTCACCACCGCGAGCAGGATGACCGCCGCCGCAATGATCGCGGTCAGGGCCGACGCCTTGTATGGCGACTGGTAACGCTCGTGGGTGACGGACAGGAAGGGCGGGAAGACCTTCTCGCGGGAGAGGGCAAACATGTAGCGCGAGATGGCGTTGTGGAACGCGACGAGCGCGGCGAACAGGCTGGTCACGAGCAACACCTCCAGGATGGTGATCATCGAGGGGCCGACATACTCCGCGGCCTGGCCGAACATGATGGCCGGGCCGGCGTTCTGCTGCAGGGCCTCCAGCGAGGCGTCCTGGATCTTGTCGGTCCCGACACCGAGCCCGAAGGACCAGGTGGTGAAGACGTAGAACGCGCCGATGAGCAGGACCGCGATATAGGTGGCCCGTGCCACGGTGCGCTTGGGGTCACGCACTTCCTCGCCATACAGCGCGGTGGCCTCGTAGCCGACGAACGAGGCGAAGCCGAACAGCAGAGCCACCCCAGGTGCCCCAGAGCTGACGGTGTCCCAGCTGAAGCCGTCCAGGTTGATGCCGGAGGCGCCGCCTTGCGCGACGATCGAGCCGCCGATCAGCAGGATCGCTGCCACCTCGAGCAGCATGAAGACGCCGAGGACCTTGGCGGACAGGTCGACCTGACGGTGCCCGAAGGACGCGACGATGAGCAGCGTGACCAGGCTCAGCACCCACCAGGGGATCGACACGCCGAAGTGCGCGTTGAGGGTGTCCGAGGTTGACGAGCCGTAGAGGCTGTAGACCGCGATCATCATGCCGAGGTAGGAGACCATCGCCACGAACGCGGCCACGATGCCCGCCCACGGCGCGATGCCTCGACCAATGTAGGCGTAGAACGCACCCGCATTGATCATCCGCCGACTCATCGCGGCGTAGCCGACCGAGAAGATGAGCAGCACCAGCGTCGCGAGCCCATACATCGCGGCGGCACCGGCACCGTTGCCGAGGCCGAAAGAGACGGGGAGTCCGCCGGCGACCCCGGTGAGCGGGGAGGCGGCCGCCACCACGAAGAAGACGATGGAGGCCGTCCCGAGGGCGTTGCGGCGGAGCTTGTGCTTCTCCGTCGCGGGTGCTGCGGTCTCTAGGCCTTTGTCCACGCTCATGGGCGATCTCCTGGCATCTGGTGGGGTGTGGTGAAGCGGCGCATGTGATACATCAACGGAAGCGGGGGGTCGGACTCGGGCAGGATGACGTCGTGGACGACGCCGATCAGCACCATGTGGGTGGCTTGCTGCAGCCCGTTGGCCACGTGGCACACGCAGCTGCTCGCTGCCCCGCGCAAGACGGGGGCGCCGGAGGGGTGGGCCGACCACAGGTCAGGGTCAAAGCGTTCTTCACCGGAGCGACCGTCACGTCCAGCAAAAGTTGCCGCCACGTGCTCCTGGTTGCTGGCCAGGAGGTTGACGGTGAACCATCGGGTCTGGGTCAGCGCCCGGGCTAGACCCGATGAGCGGTTGATGCAGGCGACGAGCATCGGCGGATCGTTGGACAGCGAACAGACTGCCGTCGCGGTCATGCCGTTGCGTTCACCCGACGGGCTCGCCGCGGTGATCACGGTCACCGTCGCCGCCAGCGCGCTCATGGCCGTCAGGAAGCGCTGGGAGACGTCGACCTCGGGAAAGAGCTCGTCGCTGTGCAACCAGCCCGGTTGAGGAGGGCCGGTATGTAGTGACGGCTGCAGTGGGTGGTCGCTCATGCGCTGCACCTTTGCGCGAACTCACGGAAGAGGGAGACCTCAGCGGCGTCCTCAGGCAAGAGCTCCGGGTGCCACTGCATCGCCGCGCACCAGGCGGCGCCGACGGGTTCGATCGCCTCGATGGCCCCGTCCGTGGCTCTGCCCGTGACCACCAGTCCGTCACCGAGCCGGTCGATCGCTTGGTGATGAAGGGAGTTCACCGACTTGCTCTGGGTGCCGTAGGCACGGGCCAGCAGGCTGCCCGGCGTCAGTGAGACGTCATGGCGATAAGCCAGTGCTTCGTCAATGTCTTCCGGCACCGGCGGGTGGACGTCGCTGGAGCCCGAGACGTCCACGTGCAACGTCCCGCCCCGGGCCACGTTGAGCAGTTGCATCCCTCGGCAGATGGCCAACACGGGCAGGTCACAGTCCAGGGCAGCGTCCAACAACTCAATCTCCCAACGGTCGCGGTCGGCCAGCGCGTTGCTGCCCACCGTGGCGGGATCGGCGCCGGTCACGTCCGGATGCAGATCTTCGCCACCGATCACCAGCAGCCCCCGCACGTGGCTCAGCAGCGAGGCTGCGGTCCCGGGGATGCCCACCGGTGCGAGCACCGGCGAGGTGCCGGCTCGCTGCAGTGCCGAGACGTAGAAACCCTCGGCGCCGACGATGTCCCGTTCCCACTCGCCCCACACCTTGCCGCTACGTCTCCATGCCGTCACCAGCACCAGCGGCCTCGTGCCCTCAGTAGACCCGGCCATAGGTGTTCACCTCCCAGTCGGTGAGCGACTGCTCCCACCGGTCGACCTCATCGCGCTTCAACTTCACGAACACCGTCGTCAGATCAGGTCCGAGCGCTTCGGTCAGGACGCTGTCCTGCTCCAGCAGGTCCAGCGCCTGGCCGAGGGAGGATGCGGTGTGCACGTCGGTGCCAGGGTGGGCCTCCGCGTCACCGAAGACTGGGTCGGCCAGCGGCAGCTCGCGTTCGATGCCGTCCAAGGCTGCGGCGAGCATGCCCAGCAGGGCCAGGTGCGGCGACGCGCTTCCGTCGGGCGTGCGGTGCTCGATCCGGGTCCCCTGGCCGCGCTGCCCGGGGACGCGCACGCTGGTCAGCCGGTTGTCCAGGCCCCAGGTCGCCCAGTATCCCGCCAGCATGCCGGGCCGCAGACGCTTGTAGGAGTTGACCGTCGGCGCGAACAGCGCCGTCAGCGCGGCGTGGTGCTCCAGCAGGCCGGCGATCGCCCATCGGCAGACTTGTGAGATGCCCTGCGCGTCGTCCGTGTCGACGAAGGCGTTAGAGCCGTCGGGGGCGGCGGCGCTGACATTGAGATGCATGCCGTTGCCGACCGAGTCGTTGAAGGGCCGCGCCATGAAGGTGGCCCCGAGGCCCTTGCCGAGGGCGACTTCACGCGCTAACTCCCGGAAGAGGAAGGCGGCGTCGGCCGCGTCCAGCGCCTCTCGATAGCTGACGGCCGTCTCCACCTGGCCGGGGTTGAACTCGGAGTTGATCCCCTCCATGCCGATGCCGGCGCGTTCGCACGCTGCCGCGATCTCGTCGATCAGCCCGCTCGGATCGGCCCCGGGTCCGGTGCCGTAGACGCGGTGCCAGGGCACGCTCAGCGGCCCATCGGCAACGCACTGGCCGGACAGCAGGTAGAACTCCATCTCGATCCCGCACAACGGCTCCAGGTCTCGCGCCCGCCAACGTTCGATCATCTCCCGCAGGCGTGAACGCACACACAGCGGCAGCGGCCGGCCGTCGGAGAAGTGCAGGTTGGTCATCGCGACCTCACCTCCGGACCACGACGGACGCAGCGACGCTTCGTCGAGCCGGGCCTCCATGTCCGGGAAGCCGACGTCGGTGGAGTACCCCTTGAGCTCGATGAACTCGCGATCCAGCCCCTGCAGCATCACGGTCAGCGCATAGTGAGTGGGGTGCTGAGCACGGGTGCTCGGCACGGTCTTGCCGTGGCTGAGCCCGAGAAGGTCGGTGAACAAGAGGCGAGTCTGCGGGTCCGGCATGCTCATTGAGCACCGCCCGCCAGCTCAGCAGCCGCGGCTGCGGGAGCTAGCGGGGCCTGCAGACGGCCCTCCTCCACTACGGTGACGCCGTCCAGCTCGACGGTGCAGGAACGCATCGGTAGATCGAAGTGGCACGGCGTGAACCGGTCGGCATTCTCGTTGGCGCCGGTGCTGTACATGAAGTTGCCCTCGAAGGCGCGGGCCTCGGTGCCGTTCATCTGCGACTTGTCGTAGAGATCGAGGTAGTCCCACCTGGCGGAAGGGTTCATGCCCCAGCCCAGGTGCGAGGAAGCATAGGCATCACGGTCGTTGAAGGCGGCCATGTAGCTAGCGAGCTGCTCGCTGTCGAAGCCGTCGCCGGAGATGTCCGTGACGAAGTCGTCCACGACGGTCAGGCGGATCGGGGTGCGCACGTAGGTCTTGAAGGTGAGATTCAAGTCTCCGGGCGCCAGCACGATCGTTCCGTTGACGGTCCCCCGCGCGGGGAACGCCAGCACCAGACCTCCCGGCCAGTGCGCGATGCTACCGGGCCCGTCAGTCACGCCCGTCGACCCGGCGGTAAACGACCCGTCCAGGTGCACCGTCAGATCCGTGCCAGCGGCCGAGCTGACGCGCATCGTGGCCGCCTGCTGGATCATCTCGTGCCCCAGGCCCACCCGCTTCGCCATATTCACGTCATGGGGAAGGCGCTCGAAGACTTCGGGATGCTCGTTGCTGATCATCAGCACTCTGCTGCCCGCGCCGAGGATGTCGCGCAGCTCACGGGCGTGCAGCAACCCCTCCACGGTGCAGTCCACGACAAAGTCTGCCCGCTGCAGAGCCGCCAACGCGGCCGGGTTGCCCTGAAGCGCCAGCGTGGTGCCTGTCGAGCGCAGCGGCACTGGGCCCGTGTTGGGTGGCGTCGGCATCACGATCTGGAAGACCTCGGCGTCCAGAGACTGAGCCGCGAGCAGCGCCGTCGACACGATCTCCGGACGGCTGGAGGACTCCGAGAGGATCACGCACAGCTCGTTGGACTGGAGGCCGCACAGTTGGAACTGTGCGGCGAATCGCTTGAGCCAGCGCCATTCGGTGTTCATGCAACGTGCTCCTCGTGGTTGGCCCAGAACTGCTTAAGCAGGGCGTTGACCTGCTCGGGGCTCTCGATGTTGGACAGGTGGCCCGCGCCCTCGACGATGTGCAGCTGTGCGCCGGCGATGGCCTCGGCCAGCCCCCGGGAGTATTCCAGGGGCGTCTCCTCATCCGCACTGCCGATCAG
>NZ_JAUNVI010000091.1 GCF_030537745.1 Ornithinimicrobium sp.
TCCACCTGGAGCAGGTCAAGATCATCGAGAAGCTGCTCTGGGACAACCTGTACGGCATCCCGGTGTTCGCTCACCCCGGCATCGTCGGCTACGATCTGACCCTCGAGAATGTCCGCCAGACCTCGGTCCAGACCGGTGTTTCGTGGAACGCCGAGCAGTGGGTTCGCGCCAACTGAAAACACGGATCATCCCGCACCAGCCGTGGTGATCTAGGTTCGTCCTAGACCCACCCACGGTGTGCTGCACGCACGGGGCGGGAGGGCATCGCCCTCCCGCCCCGATGTATGTCTCCTTGCAGATGCCCGTTGTGGACCAAAACCCCCTCCGACGACTTAGTATCCTCCTACCGTGGTGATCGGCAGCGTCGTCAGTTAGAGTTCCGTGCGGTCCACCAGAGTCACGATGTCGTGACTCCAGCAGGAAGGTTTGTCCCTCGTGCTCCAGTTCATCCTTCGCAGGATTGCCATCTCCGCTCTGATCCTGCTCATGGGGTCGGCCTTGATGTATTTCGCGACCATCAACGCCGGCGACCCCTTGGCAGATCTGCGTGAGAGTCGGGCGAGCAACCGGGACCAGCTCATGGCGGCCCGGACCGCAAACATGAACCTCGACCTGCCCTGGTGGCAGCGCTACACGGTGTGGCTGCTGGGCGCGAGCAAGTGCCTGGTGCTCGCCTGCGACCTCGGCTCCTCACGCGATGGGGCCAACATCAACACCATGCTGGTCAGCTCTTCGGCAGCGAGCCTACGGTTGGTCGTCATCTCGGTCGCGCTGGCTATCGTGATCGGGATCACCCTCGGAGTCCTCTCCGCGATCCGCCAATACTCCGGCTTCGACTACACGATCACCTTCCTCGCGTTCCTCTTCTTCAGCCTTCCGGTCTTCTGGGCCGCCGTCCTGCTCAAGGACTACGGCGCCATCCGCTTCAACAACTGGATCGCCAACCCCGGATTGACGGTCGTGGCTATTGCGGTCATTGCCCTGATCTTTGCCCTGCTCGTGGCCTCTGTGCTCGGCGGCAGCATCAAACGCCAGGCCGTGACCTTCGTAGCCACCGGAGCAGTGATGTTCGCGGGGGTCTGGTACTTCAACTCCATCGGCTGGTGGCGCCAGCCCGCGCTCGGGCTCCCGCTCATCATCCTCGGCGGGCTCCTGGCCCTCGCCTTCTTCATGGTCCTCACCACCGGACTGGCCCATAAGAAGGTGCGCAACGCTGGCTTGATCACCGTGGCCCTTGGGGTCATCTCCTACTTCGTCACCGCTCCGTTGCTCGTCGACCCGTCCAGCTGGTGGGTGATTACCGGGCTGATTGTCGTCTCGATCCTCGTCGGGGCGGTCGTAGGATGGTTCTTCGGGGGGTTCGAGAAGAAGACGGCGATGTTCGTCTGCTCGGCCGCCGCGCTGTCCTTCGGCTTCCTGATCTTCATGGACCGACTGCTGCGCTCCTGGGGCAGCTTCCTGCAGATAAAAACCCGGCCGATCTCCACCATTGGTTCGGGGATGCCCGGATTTGACGGGACCTTC
Source organism: Ornithinimicrobium sp. (assembly GCF_030537745.1). Taxonomy (GTDB): domain Bacteria; phylum Actinomycetota; class Actinomycetes; order Actinomycetales; family Dermatophilaceae; genus Ornithinicoccus. Next base: position 1,525 of record NZ_JAUNVI010000091.1, read on the forward strand.
TGGCAGAACATCTTTGACTGGGGCGTGCAACTGGTCCTGCCCACCATCGTGCTGACCCTGGTCTCGATCGCGGGCTACAGCCGCTACACCCGCGCATCCATGCTGGAGACCATCAATCAGGACTACATCCGGACCGCCCGCTCCAAGGGGCTCTCCGACCGGGTCATCTACACCAAGCATGCCCTGCGCAATGCGCTGATCCCGATCACCACGATCGTCGCCTTCGACTTCGCCGGGCTCCTGGGTGGAGCGATCGTCACCGAGACGATCTTCGGTTGGAAGGGCCTAGGCGCGATGTTCCGAGAAGGCCTGAACCAGGTCGACCCTGGACCGGTCATGGCCTACTACCTCGTCGCAGGAGGTGCCGCGATCCTCATGAACATGCTCGCGGACATCACCTACGCCTTCCTCGACCCACGGATCACGAGGTGAGCATCGAGATGTTTGTCCACCTGCACCGCGTCCCGTCCGCCCTGACGGCTCCGACCAGAAGGAACAATCGATGACTGACCGGCCCACTCCGCCCGGAGACGACCACCCGGATCAGGACCAGCCCCAGGTCCCCGGTAGTGGCCACGAGGGCATCTCTCCGGTCCCGATGCAGCAGGACACCGGTGCCCCGCAATCCACCGAGCCGCCTGTGCTCCAGGTCGCCGATGACGACCACGAGTTTTCGGTCGAGAAGAAGCTCGACCTCACGCAGAAGTCATACTCCCAGAGCCAACTAGTGAGGCGCCGATTCTTCCGGCACCGGGGAGCCATGGTCTCGTTCGCGGCGCTGGTCTTCGTGACAGTCATGGCGTTCAGTTCCATCGGCTCGCAGATCCCCGGTCTAGAGTTGCCCGGTTGGTGGGGCAAGAGCTATACGGCGGGAGCGCTCGTCGAGAATCGTGGGCGCCCCACGCTCCAGCTCTGGCCGTTCAGCCTTGGGGAGCACCCCTTCGGCCAGGACAACGCAGGCAAGGACTACTTCGCGCTCACGATGCGCGGCACCCAGCGGTCCCTCATCGTCGCCTTCACCGTCGGCATTGCTTCGACCATCATCGGAACCGTCATCGGCGCTATCGCCGGCTACTACCGCGGCTGGATCGAGTCGATCCTCATGCGTATCACCGACCTGTTCATCGTGATCCCCGCCCTGGTGCTGGCTGCGGTCTTCGGCAAGATGGCCAACGGTGGCATCTGGCCACTGGCCCTGCTCCTGAGCGTGATCGGCTGGACCGGACTCGCACGACTGGTCCGCGGTGAGGTCCTTTCGCTGCGCGAACGCGAATTCGTCGCGGCCGCCGAGGCGATCGGGACCAACTCCTCCCGGATCATCTTCAAGCACATCCTGCCCAACACGATTGGCACGATCATCGTCAGCGCGACACTCGCGATCGCCGCCACCATCCTGATCGAGTCTGCGCTGTCCTTCCTTGGGTGGGGTGTGCGCGCGCCGGACACCTCGTTGGGCCTGTTGATCTCGACCTACCAGAACAGTTTCAAGTCACGACCGTGGCTGTTCTGGTGGCCCGGCATGATCATCCTGATCATCGCCCTGGCCGTGAACTTCCTCGGAGACGGTCTCCGCGACGCCTTCGACCCGCGGCAGAACAGGAGCGCTGACTGATGAGCACCACCACCGATCACTACGACGGCGAGATCTACACCGGCTCCGGCACCCCCGGCGAGGGGGACGAGGTCGTGCTGGCCTTCGACGACGTCGACGTCCGCTTCGCGACCGAGTTCGGCAGCGTGCACGCCGTCAAAGGCGTCGACCTGCAGGTCCGCCCCGGGGAGGTCGTCGCCCTGGTCGGCGAGTCCGGCTCGGGCAAGTCAGTCACCGCGATGACGGCCCTTCGCCTGCTACCGAGCAATGCGACCATTGGCGGCCACGTCAACATCGCCGGTAAGGAGATCGGACGCATGTCCGAGCGCAGCATGCGCCGCCTCCGGGGCAATGACGTCGCCATGGTGTTCCAGGAGCCGATGACCGCACTCAATCCGGTGCTGTCGATCTCGACGCAGATGGTCGAGTCGATGGAGTTGCATGGAGTCGCCCGCGGCCAGGCGGCCGTCGACCGAGCCATCGAACTGCTGGGAATGGTAGGCATTCCCGAGCCCGCGCGTCAGATGAAGAAATATCCGCACGAACTCTCCGGCGGTCAGCGCCAGCGCGTGGTCATCGCGATGGCGATCAGTTGCGACCCCAAGGTCATTATCGCGGACGAACCGACGACGGCTCTCGACGTGACGGTGCAGGCCGATATCCTTGACCTACTCCGCTCGCTCAAGGACAAGCTCAACACCGGCATCCTGCTGATTACCCACAACATGGGCGTGGTAGCCGACATGTCCGACCGCGTCGCGGTGATGTTCAAGGGGGAGATCGTCGAGCGCGGCACCGTGGAGGAGGTGCTCCTGCACCCCCAGCACGAATACACCAGAATGCTGCTCGGCGCGGTGCCACGGATGGGCGCCGGCCGCGGCCAGATGGGCATCAACGTCAAGGAAGAGGTAGCCGCCGACGCCCCGCTGGCCATCGAGCTGAACAACCTGGTCATCGAGTACCAGCGGTTGGGCAAGCCGCCGTTCCGGGCCGTAGACGACGTGAGTTTCGATGTGCGCAAGGGCGAGATCGTCGGGCTCGTCGGCGAGTCCGGATCAGGCAAGTCCACGATAGGCCGGTGCGCGCTCGGTCTGATCCCGGCCGCCAGCGGCGAGTTCAAGTTGCTGGGCCAGGACCTTACACGTCTGAGCAGGGCCGACCTGAAAGCATTACGGAAGCGAATCGGCGTCGTCTTCCAGGACCCCGCCGCCTCGTTGAACCCCCGCCTGCCCATCGGCGAATGCATTGCCGAGCCGCTTGTGGTGCACAAGGTCGGCGATCGCAAGGAGCGACAACAGCGTGTCTACGACCTGCTGGACGCCGTCCAACTGCCGCGCGAGGTGTTTAACCGCTACCCGCACGAGGTTTCTGGAGGACAGCGCCAGCGCATCTGTGTCGCGCGTGCCCTGACGTTGGATCCCGAGCTGTTGGTCGCCGACGAGCCGACCTCCGCTCTCGACGTGTCCGTGCAGGCCAGGGTGCTCAAGATCTTCGCCGAGCTGCAGGACCAGTTCGGCTTCGCCTGCCTCTTCATCAGCCATGACCTCGCGGTGATCGACCTGCTAGCTCACAAGGTAATCGTGCTGCAGAACGGCAAGGTGGTCGAGGCAGGTCCTCGTGCCCAGATCATGGAGGCTCCGCAGGAGGAGTACACCCAGCGGCTGATCGCCGCGGCGCCGGTCCCGGACCCCATCGAGCAAGAACGTCGCCGCCGTGAACGCCACGAGTTGCTGCGCGCCCAGGGCGCCGAGATTGCCGAGTTGCACGTGGAGAACCTTGACGAGTTCCGTCAGACCATGGCAGATGGGTCGGACACGCTCTGACTAGTTTGCTGCAAAGCCACCACGAGGCCGCCGCTACCGCGGAAGGTGCGCACCGCGCTTGTGAGTTGCGCGTGCGCGTCGGAGGGTGGTCGTGAGGCTGGTCTTCGCGGGGACACCAGAGGCTGCCGTCCCCGCGCTGCAGGCGTTGGCGGCCTCCCGTCATGAGGTCGTCGGCGTCCTTAGCCGGCCCGACGCCCGATCTGGGCGAGGTCGCCGGAGCCACCCCAGCCCGGTGCGCGAGGTTGCCGAGGATCTCGGGCTGCCGGTGAGCACACCGAGCGGGCTGCGAGGCGAGGAAGTGCGCGAGCAACTGCGGGCGTGGGCGCCCGATGCCTGCGCGGTGGTCGCCTATGGCGCGCTGGTGCCTCCCCAGTTGCTCGCCCTGCCGCCGCACGGCTGGGTCAATCTGCACTTCTCCCTGCTGCCGGCCTGGCGTGGAGCCGCGCCGGTGCAGCACGCTGTGATGGCTGGCGATGACGTGACTGGCGCGGTCACCTTCGTTGTGGAGGAAGGGTTAGACACCGGGCCGGTGCTGGGACGCCTGACCGAAACCATCCGGCCACGAGACACCAGCGGTGACCTCCTGGAGCGACTGGCCTCCTCCGGTGCCGAACTGCTGGTCGCGACCTTCGACGCCCTGGATGAGGGCGCCCTTGTCGCGGAGCCCCAGTCAGCGCAGGGCGTCAGCCATGCACCCAAACTGCAGGTCGAGGACGCCCGCGTCGACTGGGCCACGCCGGCGTTCGCCGTCGACCGCTTCGTGCGCGGGGTGACGCCGGCACCCGGTGCGTGGACGCTCTGGCGGGGCGATCGTCTCAAGGTGCAACCCGTCACGCCCGCGGACCACGTCCTCGTGCCGATCGCGCCGGGCGAGGTCCGGGCTGATAGGCACAAAGTCTTGGTCGGCACGGCGACGACCCCCGTGCTCCTGGGCACTGTGCAGCCGCACGGCAAGAGACCGATGGCAGCCGCGGACTGGGCCCGTGGAGTTCGTCCCCAGGAAGGTGAGGGGTTCAGTGGCTAGTCAGGATCAACGTGGCGGAGGGAGAAGCCAGGGTGCTGACGGCAGACCTGGAGGTCGCCGTGGTCCGCGAGCACGCTCCGCGCAGACCCCCACGCAGCGCGCCGCACGGACCGATCCGTCGCGGGACGCGGCATACCAGGTCTTGCGAGCGGTGGCCCGCGACGGCGCCTACGCCAACCTGGAGCTGCCCTCGGTCCTTCGGCAGCGGCATGTCCGTGGCCGCGATGCTGCTTTCGCGACCGAGTTGACCTATGGCACTCTGCGGCTCCAAGGGCTCTACGACGCGATCATCGCGGTGGCCGCGGACCGGAAGGCCTCGGCGATCGACCCCGCGGTCCTGGACGTGATCCGGCTGGGCGCTCACCAGTTGCTGGCGATGCGGGTGCCGGACCACGCCGCGGTCAGCGCCACGGTGGCGATCGCGCGGCAGCACGTGAGCCAGGGGGCAGGTGGCTTTGCCAATGCCGTGCTGCGTCGGATCAGCGAACGCACCCGGGAGGAGTGGGTGCAGGTGGTGACCGCCGACATCGTGGATCCCCTGCAGCGGCTGGCCGTCGAGCACTCCCATCCCGAGTGGATCGTCCGATCGCTGCGAGCCGCTTTGATTGCGCACGGGAGCACCCCGGCTTTGGCCGACGCAGAGCTGCCGGATCTGCTCGCGGCGCACAACGACCCCGGTCCGTTGACCCTCGTGGCGCGGCCAGGGCTGGTCGAGGATGAGGCGCTCGAGCAGGCGGGCGCGACGCCGTTGGCGATCGCGTCGACCGCGTGGTCGCTGCCCGCCGGAGACCCGGGCGTCCTGTCTGCGGTGCGGGACGGCCGGGCGGCTGTCCAGGACGCCGGCTCTCAGTTGGTTGCGCTCGCGCTGGCTGAAGCGCAGATCGAGGGGACCGACCGGCGTTGGCTAGACCTGTGTGCTGGTCCCGGGGGCAAGGCCGGGCTGCTCGCGGCGTTAGCGCTCCAGCGGGGTGCGGTCCTGCGTGCCAACGAGGTGACTCCTCACCGAGCCGAGCTGGTTCGCCATACCCTTGCGGGAGCCATCGACGCCGGTGCCGACGTGGAGGTGAGCGTCGAGGACGGACGCCTCGTCGGAGCGGCCGAGCCGGGAGTCTACGACCGGGTCCTCGTCGATGCCCCGTGCACCGGTCTGGGTGCCTTGCGTCGCCGCCCTGAGTCGCGGTGGCGGCGCACCCCCGAGGACCTCACCGAGCTGGGTCCGCTGCAGCGCGATTTGCTCGGCTCAGCGCTGGATGCTGTCCGCCCGGGTGGGCTGGTGGCCTATGCCACCTGCTCGCCGCACATCGGTGAAACGACGTTGGTCGTCAAGGACGTGCTCAAGCACCGCACCGACGCAGAGCTGGTCGATGTGCGTCCGTGGCTGCGTGACCGCGCGGGAGACACGGTGACTGGAGTCGGCGCGGAAGGAGAGAGTTGGGCCCAGCTCTGGACCCACCGGCATGGCACGGACAGTATGTTCATCGCCCTCCTTCGCCGCCGTTGAACGGTCCCACTAGGGTGTGCGCCATGCCGGAGACGCACTTGCAGATCAGCCCCTCCATCCTGTCCGCGGACTTCGCGAACCTCGAGCACGAGTTAGGGCGGATCGCGGACGCAGACTGGGCGCATATCGACGTGATGGACAACCATTTCGTTCCCAACCTGACCCTCGGCCTGCCGGTCGTCGAGTCGTTGGTCCGAGTCAGCCCTGTGCCCATCGACGCGCACCTGATGATCGAGGACCCGGATCGCTGGGCCGCGGGCTACGCCGAGGCGGGAGCCGGTTCGGTGACCTTCCACATCGAGGCCGCTCGGGACGCAGTCCGGACCGCACGATCTATCCGGGCCGCCGGCGCCCGGGCGGCGTTCGCCCTCAAGCCGGCCACACCCTTCGCGCCGTATGAGGACCTGCTGGACGAGGTCGACATGGTGCTGGTCATGACGGTCGAGCCTGGGTTCGGTGGCCAGTCGTTCATGGCCGAGCAGATGGCCAAGGTGCGACAGGTGCGGGAGGCCGTGCGACGTCGTGGTGGACAGATCTGGGTCCAGGTGGACGGGGGAGTCTCTGCCGACACGATCCAGCAGTGCGTCGAGGCTGGCGCCGACGTCTTCGTGGCCGGCTCCGCGGTCTATGGCGCGGACGACGTGCCGGCGAGCATCGCGGCCCTTCGCGGCCTGGCTG
>NZ_JAUNVI010000092.1 GCF_030537745.1 Ornithinimicrobium sp.
ATGCTCCCCCGGTTGGACTCGAACCAACAACCTGCCGGTTAACAGCCGGCTGCTCTGCCAATTGAGCTACAGGGGAATGGTGGCGCGAGGCAGACTTTAGCAAACGCCAGGGGCCAGCCGAAATCAGTCATCCGCTCCGACCGGATCCATCCCGACCTGTCCGCGCACCTCCTGCCGGGCGATGAGCACCTGCTCCATCAGCGGACCGTCCGCGGCGCGGCTTCCTCGACCCATCAGCACCTGCTCCAGCAGCTCGCGGTTGTGCAGGTCTTTTCTGATCGTGACCCTTGCCGTGCGCCCTCGACCCAGGTCCACGGCGCGGATGAGGACGACGCTGGCAGAGGTGCGTTCGTGAAAGATCTCCGGGATCCTGCCGGGACCGGTCCGCCGCTGCAGCACCCATTGGCGCGCCTGCCCCCCGTCGACGAAGGACACCGTCAAGGTCCAGGTGTCCGGGTCCCAGGCACCGCTGTCAATGCCGTGCCAGGGCAGCTCTAGCACGGTCATGCCGTCGGGAGTGCGTTCGAGGAGTCGCCAGGTCGTCAGCACGAGCCAGTGCCCGGTGACATCTTCCTGGGCGGTTGCGAGGACGCGCTCATGGCGCTGCAGCTGCGGCAGGGCGGCAGCAGGCACGTCCTCAGGCTTGTGCGTGGGCGGTGGAGACACCACCCCGATCACTCGTCGTGGCCACCAGCGCATGTCAGGTCGTCCTGTCTTTGAGGGCCGCATGCTCGCGCTGCAGCTGCATGAGATCTTCGCTGAGCCGGCGAGCTTCGGGGGTGCCTTGCTGGGCGCGCTGGGCCTGCCCCAGGGTCTGGGCGATCTGATGCTCGAGCCCGGCCAGCTGGATGCTGACGACCAACGAGTCGACATACGCTGTGCGGGGCAGCCCGCTCGCGGGATCGAGCCGGGTAGGCAGGGGCGCCACCGCGAGCTCGTGCACGAGTTGGCGCACCGCTGGTGGCGTCTGCTCCAGCACGGCCTGGGTCCAGGACCGAGCACTCATCTCGGCGGCTGCCAGCACACCTCCCGCCTCACGAAGCGCGTGCCAGACAGCCTGGTGCATCGGCGCTCGGAACTGAGCTGAGGGGAGCTCCTCCATGTCCTCGGCGACGATCGCCAGCGGATACTGCAGGCCGACCTGAAGCAGGTTGCGCTCGGCGAGCTGGACGGGGTCGGTCAGGTCAGGTGCCGGGAGCGTCGCGGGCAGCTGGGGCATCCCGTTCGTCGAAGGCGTCGGCGTGGGCCGCCCTGCTGAGTCCGTACCCGATGCCGTCTGCTGCTGCCGCTGGTCCAGACGCCGCTGCTGCTCGACATCGGCCTGTGACGCTCGCCGCACCTCGACGGTGAGGGACTGTGGGTCGATGCCCATCCAGCCAGCCACGTCGCGGATGTACTCCGGGCGCAGGGAGGGATCCTTGACGCCCACCAGGATGTGGGCCACCGCCCGCATGGCCTGCACCCTCTCCTGGGCCAGGGACAAATCGTACGGTGCGATCGTGGTGCGCACCGCGAACTCGAACATGGGCTGGGCAGAGTCGACGAGGGCGCGGACGGCCTCTCCGCCTTCACGCTGCCACAGGTCGTTGGGGTCCTGACCGTTGGCGGCGACCGCCACGAACGACTGGGCAGACCAGCGCTGGTCCTGCTCGAAGGCCTTCATCGCAGCCTTCTGCCCAGCGGCGTCACCGTCGAAGGTGAAGATGACGCGGGCAGGGGCGCGGCCGGGCTCGTCGCGCAGCATCCGACGCAGGATCGAGATGTGGTCGCTGCCGAAGGCCGTCCCGCAGGTCGCCACCGCTGTCTGCACGCCGGACAGGTGTGCGGCCATGACATCGGTGTAGCCCTCGACGATCACTGCCCGACGCTGCGTGGCGATGGCCTTCTTGGCCAGGTCGAGGCCGTAGAGGACGCCCGTCTTCTTGTAAATCGGAGTCTCCGCGGTATTCAGATACTTCGCCGCGATCTTGTCGTCGTCATACAGGCGGCGCGCCCCGAAACCCACCGTGTCTCCGGTGATCGACCGGATCGGCCACATCACCCGGCCCCGAAAACGGTCGTAGGGCCCTCGGGAACCCCGAGCGGAGAGCCCCGAAATCACCAGCTCCTCATCGGTGAAGCCCTTGTCACGCAGGTGGTCGGTCAGCGCCTGCCCAGCCAGCGGTGAGTAGCCGACCATGAACGCAGCGGCGTGCTCGCCGTTGAACCCCTTCTCATGCAGAAATAACCGCGCCGACAGAGCCTCTGTGCTCTCGACCAGCGCGTGGTGGAAGAACTCCTCGGCCACCCGGTGCGCCTCCATCAATCGAGTCCGCTGCCCGACCGGGACGTGCGGGCCGGACCGAGCACCCCCTGGACCGCTCTCCTCATACCGCAGCGCGATCCCGAGGCGGTCGGCCAGCCGCTCAACGGCCTCGGTAAAGGTGAGGTGGTCGACCTTCGTCACGAAATCGATCACGTCCCCACCCTCTCCGCAGCCGAAGCAGTGGTAGTAGCCGACTGTCGAACGGACCGTGAAGGAAGGCGTCTTTTCGTCGTGGAAGGGGCACAACCCCTTCAGCGTGCCGACGCCAGCACCACGCAGGTTGACGTGCTCGCGGACGACGTCCTCCAGCGAGGCGCGCTCCTTGATGCTCTGGACGTCCTCGTGGTTGATCCGACCCGCCACCGGCGCACCTCCTCATCGACGCTCGCAGGCAAACACACTGCTTCGGACCAGAGTCTAGGTCCGATGGCTTGGCGCCTTCCGCAGCGCTGCACAGCCCGCGCCCCTCCCCATCGCCATACCGGTCCTGTCAGCGATCTCGTCGACCTCGGGAGCAGCCGACCCGGAGGCCGCAGAACGGCCTGTCCCCTCACCGTTAGGGTGAAGCATGGCCACCTCGAGCAGTCCTGCCACCGAGCTGGAGGTCGGTGGCCGAACGGTCCGGATCTCCAACCCGGACCGCGTCTACTTCCCCGACCTGGGGCTGACCAAGCTCGATCTGGCGAACTACTACGTCAGCGTCGGGGAGGGGGTAGTCAACGCGCTGCGTGAGCGGCCGTGCATGATGCATCGATTCCCGGACGGACTCAGCGGCGAGCGGGTCCATCAGAAGCGTCTGCCACGTGGCGCGCCGGACTGGGTGGAGACGGTTCGGGTGACCTTCCCGCGATGGAACCGGACCGCTGACGAGCTGTGCGTGACCGAGATCGCGCAGGTGATTTGGTCGGTCCAGATGTCGTGCGTGGAGTTCCACCCCTGGAACAGCCGACGAGCACACGTGGAGCAGCCCGACGAGTGGCGGATCGACCTCGACCCTGGCGATGACTGCGACTTCGCGACGGTCCGGCGGGTAGCGGGCGTGGTCGCTGAGGTGCTCGACGAGCTCGGCGCGGTCGGCTGGCCGAAGACCACGGGCTCCAAGGGCATCCACGTTTACGTCCGCATTCCCGCCGAGCACGACTTCACCGACGTGCGGCGAGCCGCTCTTGCGTTTGCACGTGAGGTGGAGCGGCGGACCGATGAGGCGACGACGGTGTGGTGGCGCAAGGACCGCGACTCCAGCAAAGTCTTCGTGGATTTTAACCAGAACGCCCGAGATCACACGATCGCCGCCGCCTACTCCGTCCGTGCCAGTGAGGCTGCTCTGGTGTCGGCGCCGCTGCAGTGGGAAGAGGTGCCCGACTGCGACCCGCGCGACTTCTCGATCCTGACGATGCCGGCTCGCTACGCAGCGGTAGGCGATCTGTGGGCCGGGATCGACGACGCGGCCTTTGACATCGCACCGCTGCTGGAGTGGGCCGACCAGGATGAGGCGGAAGGCAAGGAGACGCCCGCCCTGCCGCAGGATCCTGCCTGAGTCACTGCTGGACGTCGATGACCAACCGGCGCGGGCTCTCCAGCTCGAAGACCCGGTAGGGCCGACGATCGCCATTCATCCCGATGAAGACCTGCAACCGACCTTCGAATGGCGTGGTCCGCATCACCTCGACCACGGTGCCGAGGCTGTGGGTGTCCAGCATGAAAGTGCCCTCGCTGTAGACCGGGGAGCCGGGCTGCGGATAACCCATACCGCTGAGCCACAGCTCGAGCACCTGGTCACCGGCAATCTCCACCGCCTGACCGGACCCATCCATGGAGGGGTTGTCGGCGTAGGCCGCCCGCCATCCCAGGGCGCCGGTCCCGGTGAGGTCGACCACGATCCGGTCATAACCCTCGTGCGCACCGGCGCGCACGGTCGGGGCCAGGAGATCGCCGCCTGCGGAGAGCCAGTTGCCGTGCGTGGCTTCCTGGTCCGCAGCGGTGAACCCGGGCGCACCAGCGTCATCCGGTGCCGGGGAGCTGGGTGGGGGTTCGATGGTCGCTGGCGGTGCAGTGCTGTCCGTCGGTGCGGCGGGCACTGATGGCGCGTCAGAGGTGCCAGCGGACGCTGCTGGCGCGGCGGACGATACTGGCGCGTCGGTCACGGTGCTCGGGTCGGTGGGGGCGACGTGGTCGGACACGGCAGGGTTGACGGACAGCAACAACCACCCTCCGTCACCGACTTGTTGCAACGTGCCGCCCTCCTGGAGCGCCTCCATCCAGAAGTCCTCCGCAGCCTGCGCCGGCTGCGGGCATCCCTGATCATCGGTGGCGAGGTCACCCGCCGGGAATCGTCCGTCCGCGCTCAGGGTGAGATTCTCTTGGAACCAGGCGCTCCCGCAGTCGTCGGCGGCCAGTCCCCAGCCCAGATGCCCAGGATCTCCCGCGCCGAAGATCAGCTTAGTGACCTCCGGTGCTGCTCCGATGACGTCCACCGCCAGACGGTCGCTGCCCCACAGCTCCTTCTGCAGCACCCAGGTGGTGCCACGCAAGCGCTCCACGGAAGGCACCGTCACAGCGGCACCCGTCGATGAGTCCGCGCCTCCTACGGGCGCGAAGGCGAACGTCGTCAACCCGTCCGGGACCGCCGCGATGCTCTGGTCCGCGCTCGTCGCGCCCCCCATCAGGCCGGAGGACCAAGCGATGGCGATGGCCGAAACGACCGCCAGTCCCGCGCCGGAGACGGCTCCCACGCGCTTCCGGGATCGGCGACGCCGCCCGCGCGCCCAGTAGCCGTCGACGTCGAGGTCGCTGTGCACACCGGTGACGGCGTCCCAGATTGCGGGGCCGGCCAGCGCCTCCCGCACTTCCAGCGCGCTGGGCTCCGTGCTGTCGCTGGGGTGGCCGGGAAACTCGTTCCGGGTGCTCATCTGCGGACCTCCTTCTTCTGCTCGTCGTGCTCTTGCTCGGACGCGCCCCTTCTGGCTGCGAACTCGGCACGCATCCGGGTCATCCCCTGGTGGGACAGGCTCTTGACCGTCCCAGGGGCGATACCCATCACCTCCGCTGTCTGCGTCTCGGTCAGATCCTCGAAGTAGCGAAGGACCAGCGCCGCTCGCTGTCGCTGCGGCAAGGACCGCAGCACCTCGCGGACCTCGGCGTCACGTGCCCGCTCCTCCGAGCCGTCATCCTGACCGGCGTCGGGCAGTCGTTCGGTGATGACCTCTCGTCGTCTGCGCCGCCACCAGGACACCCGTTGGCGGTAGATCACCCGGCGCACGAAGGCATCCGGGTGCTCGACGGACTCCCACTTCTCCGCCAGCACGATGAGGGCCTCCTGCAAGAGGTCCTCGGCTTGGCTCACGTCACCGCACATCAGGTATGCCGCACGACGGAGGCGGCCCTGGCGCGCGAGGACGAACTCGCTGTAGGCAGGGTCGGTCGTCACCACGGCGGCCTCCTCTCTGCGGGTCAGTGGCCTTCGTGCTACTGAGGATGTCGCATCAGAGGGCCGAAAGGTTCAGTCGCACGCAAGAATCGCCAGATTCACCGCGGCTCCTCGGGCCGCAGCGGCTCTGGGGAGAAAGCGGGATAGGGGCGTAACTCCAGCGGCGAGCCCTCTCGCCAGGCCCGCCGCGCCCACGCCGCCGCCTCGTCACAGGCTGCCGCGACGTCCGGCATCTCGGTGGCGCACTCGCGGGCGACCCAACTCCAGCGGGAGACCAGCAGCGCACGCATCGGTGGACCGAGCACAGCCGCCGTCGGTCCACCGCCCATAGCCAGGTCGGCCTCGGCCCCCTCCAGTAGCCAGAGGGTGCCACTGAGCACCCACGCCACCACCGCGACCCTGACCTGACGGGGCCAGTCCGGGTCTTCCTCAAGTCCGGGAAGCTGCTCCCCTGCGGCTGCCGTGAACGCCTCGGTCGCCGCGTCGGTCAGTCCCTTCGGCGGGGTGAAGACGCACCAACAGGTGCTGAACGGTTCGGCGACGTAGGCCGCCTCATAGGCAAGGTGGCGGATCCCTGCGCCTTCGAGGTCCACCAGGCGCACTCCGCTGTCGGTGAGAAGCGCATTGTCGGGGCAGGCGTCTCCCGGTCCCAGCACCTGCCTGCGGGTGTCGTGCTCCAGCCAGTCGAGGGCGTCAAGCAGTTGCCCCGTCGCGCCCGGAGCGTCCCGAAGGACGCCCTCTTGGCGCAGAAGCAGCAGCCCTCGTCGAGGGAAGTCCCGGCGCGAGTCGCGGTCGACACTCACCGCCTCTCCGAGCCGATGGCGTGCGGCGGCCATGGTGTCCGGGTCCGTCCGGACCGTCCGGCCGAGGGCTCGTGCCCAATTCACGGTATGACGCCACGCGTCTTTCGCTTCGTGATCCAGCAGGACGTTGGCCAAGGTGGGGTGCGTGCCTAGGTCCTCCATGACCAGGGTCTGGCTGGCATCGTCGTGGGCCAGCAGCCGTGGCGTACCCGGAAGGTGTGCCAAGCCGACGAGCTCACGCTGATAGCCCATGGCGGCGCGTGACCCTGGTGGCATCGGCACGAATCGCTTCACGATCACCGATCCACCCCACTCCGGCGGGCCGGAGAGCACCTCCCGACGGTGCACCGTGGACCGGCTCGAGCCGCCCAGATCCGTCGGGTCGCCGAGCACCACGCCGGGTGGCAGTTCGGGTGACTGCGCGACCGACATCGTCAGGTCAGCGCGTGGTGCGCGTAGAAGGAGAGCGCCCGGGCGTCGGAAAGGCTGGCGACCTGGTCGATGATCGCTCGAGCCGACCCCACGTCGTCGGTGGCGTGGTCGTGCGCCTCGCGGTGGATCGGATCCATCAGTGAGAGGTCTGCGGTGTAGAGCTCCACAAGCGCGCTCAGCACCTCCCTCTCATGGTCCATCACCGTGCGTCGCTCCTCGCTGAGCATGACGAAGTAGGCGGCCACCGCCTTGAGCACGGCCGCCTGGGCACGAACTCGATCGGGGACCACGAGATCGGCGGAGTAGCGGCTCAGCAGCCCATCGCCATACCGCTCCCGGGTCGCCACCTCCACCGTCAGCACGAAGTGACCGATCAGGCGAGAGGTCATGTCCTTGAGCTGGGCCAAGTCCGCCCGGGTGCCGTCGTGTCGGTCAGGGACCCAGCCGGTGGCGAGCACCTCGCCCAGAGAGCCGCGCAGCACCGCCACGTCCTGGTCCGGCGCGTACCAGTCCCGAGCAACCTCGGCGACAGCCTCCTGGACCGCTGGTGAGCGGAGCGCTGCGGGGTCCACACGTCCGGAGGCGATCGCATCCTCGACGTCGTGGACGCAGTAGGCGACATCGTCAGACCAGTCCATCACCTGGGCCTCGAGGCAGCGGCGGTGTGGCGCACCCTCTGGCGTGCCGCTGCGCAGCCACGCGAAAACTTCCCGGTCGTCCAGGTAGACCCCGAACTTGTGTCCCCCACCGGGATTGTCACCTCGCACCCAAGGATATTTCGTCGCTGCGTCCAGGCTGGCCAGCGTGAGGTTGAGCCCGGCAGGCCGCCCGTCCGGGTGCGAGCGCTTGGCCTCCAGCCGAGTCAGGACACGCAGGGTCTGGGCGTTGCCTTCGAAGCCACCGATGCCGGCGGCCAGCTCGTTGAGCACCGCCTCGCCGTTATGGCCAAAGGGTGGATGACCGATGTCGTGCGCCAGACAGGCGGTGTCAACCACGTCAGCGTCGCAGCCAAGGGCCGCGCCGAACTCCCTGCCGATCTGCGCGACCTCCAGGGAATGGGTGAGGCGGTTACGGACGAAGTCGTCGCTGGTGGGTTGCACGACCTGCGTGGT
>NZ_JAUNVI010000093.1:0-959 GCF_030537745.1 Ornithinimicrobium sp.
TGGGCAGGTCCAGCACGAGGGCGTCACCGGCCGGGCGCGGGGTGGGGACCCCGGTGCCGGCGGCCAGGATCGAGCGGACGTCGGCCGCGCGCCACCGCCCGAACGCGGTTGCTCGCTCCAGGGCGGCGACCATCGCGGCTTGCCCGTGGGCGGCGCTCAGGGTGTTCAGCTCGGCCAGCTCGGGGCCGAGGCGGGTGTGTCCGGCGCCGGCGGCGCCGGCGATGAGGGCCTCGGCGGCCGGGCCGAGCGCGCAGAAGGCGACCTCCGCCGCGCTGCGCGGCCGGATCACCCGCACCGGTACCGCGGGACGAGCACCGCCGTAGTGCTCGTCCAAGACCGAGGCCTCACCCGGCGAGGTGAGCGGGTGCTCGGCGTGGACCTCACCGGTGCCAGTGTCCAGGATCAGCACCCGGGTGCCGTCGACGACCACGCCCACCTGGGTGCCGATGAGCCGGTTCGGCACCGAGTACCGAGCCGAGCCGAGCCGGATCGTGGACAGCTTGTCGACCTTGCGGGTCGCCGGTGCCGGCCCGATGACCGGGCGCAGCGAGGGCAGCTCGGTGAGCAGGTCGACCTCCTTGGCCAACCGCTCGTTCGGGACCGCGGCGATCTCTGAGTGGACCGCGGCGTTGACCTCCGCACACCAGTCGGCCGCGCGCTGGTTGGCGCCACCGAGGTCGGCCAGGATCCGCGCAGCCGCGGCCTGCTCCTCACCGTCGAGCCCTTGGGCGTGCTCGAGCAGCAGCGGCCGCAGGAGGTCGTCCTTGCCGTAGCGGACGAGAGCCTCGACGATGCCCTTGGACTCCGGGTCGGCCGCCTCGCAGAAGTCGGGACGGAACCGGTAGTGCGTGGCGAACCGGACGTACTCGGCCGTGGGCACGACCCGGTTGGCGACCACGCCACCCTTGAGGCAGCCCATCCGGTCGGCGAGCACCACCTTGGGTGTGCCGCCGAGGACC
>NZ_JAUNVI010000093.1:969-8004 GCF_030537745.1 Ornithinimicrobium sp.
GAAGCACTCGGCCAGCATGCCCATCGTCGTCGCGGCCTTCTCATCAGCGGCGAAGCGGACGAACCGGAACCGCGACCAGGCCAGTACCGCGGCGAAGACGTGCACGCCGGCGATCACGCCCCAGTCGATGACCAGGTGCTCACCCGGGGACCAGGACGCCGGCCGGTGGGTCCGGCCGTGCTTGACCCGCCAGGTCTTCTTCTCCTCGGCGACAAGGCGGCGGAAGCTGCGCTCCGAGCCGGTGTACCCGGCCGCGCGGGCCGTGGGCAGCAACCGCTTGGCGCTGATACGCGCCTTGGCCGTGTCGACACCGGCGGCGACGAGGCCGCGCACGTCCTCGTAGTTCGCCGGCCGAGGCGCCTTGGCCGGGCGGCCCTGACCAGCGGCGTGGCGTAGCACGACCCGCTTGACGGTCTTGTGGGTGGTGCCGCACAAATCGGCGGCACCGCGGTAGGTGCCCACCATGTTGTAGGCGGTGATGATGTCCAACTCTTCCCTCATGTTCTTCAATGGAACTCCCTGGGCGGTGCGGTGACTGGCTAGACACCGCCACCGTTCACCGTCCAGGGGCTCAACTCATGGACGACACGAGCAGAGGGTGGGGACTTTTACTTGGCCACCAGCGGGGACCTCACCCGGCCACCAGTGGGGACTTTGCCACGGCCATGGACAGCCCCCCGCGGCCCCGGCCGGGGTTTCCGTGCTGACAGCGTCCCCGGCGCCGTCGTCCCGGGCTTCCGTGCCGGCCGAGTCCCCGCCGCCCTCCGCGGTCAGTGGTGCAGGCGATGTTGGCGCCGAGATCTGCTGGGCGTGCGCACCGGCGCCCGTCCACGGCAGCAGACCGGGCAGGAACAACCAGGTCGCGACGCCGCTGACCAGCACGAACGCCGCTAGCACCGACAAGACGAGGACGCTGCGATGAAGGGTGGCTGACCTGCGTGATTCCCCCACGCGTGCGGGCCGGTGTGCACCCGGCTCGGAGAGGGGATGGGAAACACCGCTCTCGGCGTCCGCCCGGGCCTGTTGACGCAACCGCTCAGTCAGCCCGTGGCCCGGCTCGGCATCGGGAGCGGCCTCGACCGGCTCGGGAACCGCCGCGGCCATCAGGCCCAGCGCAAACTCCTCCGCATCGGGCCGGTCCTCGGGCTCGGGGGCGAGCGCACTACGGATCAGGTCACCCAGCCCCGCTGGCAGCCCGGGCGCCACCTCGTCGAGATCGGCCCGCGCAAAACCCGGGCCGGGCGGCGCCCCCGCCAGGCACAGCCACGCGATGGCGCCGAGCTGGTAGACGTCGGACTCCCTGGCCGGCGCGAACCCTTCGACGACCTCCGGCGCGACCAGTCCAGTCTGCGCACCCGTGCCCTGCGCTGCCCGTCCCACCTCCCCGCTCACCCGACTCGCGCCCAGGTCGGCGAGCATCGGCATACCGTCGCGCAGGAAGAGGATGTTGCCGCTGGACAGATCCCCGTGCACCACCCCGCGTCCGTGCAGCGCCGCCAGCGCGCCCGCCACCGGCTGCAGGACGGTGACCAGCTCTCCAGGGGAGAGCATCCGGCGCCGCGTGAGCACCTGCGCCAGCGAGCCCCCCGCGGCAAACTGGGTCGCCATCACCACGGCAGCCGGGCGGCCGGTGACCGGATCCGGCAGGGGCATGACGTCATATAGGTGGATCACGTGGGCGTGTCGAAGTCGAGCGAGCAGGCCCGCCTCCCGCAAGGCTTCGCCAATGTCGCCATGGGCGGGCCTGATCACCTTCAGCGCGACAGTCAGTCCGTCGGCGTGACGGCGGGCCCGCCACACCGTGGCGCTCGCGCCCCGACCGACCGGCTCGAGCACGTCATACCCGGGCACGCGCAGCGGCTCCTCCATCCCGTCTCCTCCCGTGGACCTACGACACGCCTCCACCGTGCCATCCGGGCCGCACCGGCCGCAGAAGTTGTCCACAGCCCCGGGCGTACAGTGAGCCGCATGCGTTTTGAGCACCTCGGGTTTGCGCCCCACTACGTCGACTACCTGCGCGCCTGGGACCACCAACGGCAGGTGCACGCACAGGTGGTGGCAGGTGAGCTGCCCGACACGGTGCTGCTGCTGGAGCACGAGGCGGTCTACACCGCCGGCAAGCGCACCGAGGCGCACGAGCGGCCGTTGGACGGCACGCCGGTCATCGACGTCGACCGCGGGGGCAAGATCACCTGGCACGGCCCGGGGCAGCTGGTCGGCTATCCGATCGTGGCGCTGCCCAGTCCCGTCGACGTGGTCGGACACGTGCGGCGTCTGGAGGACATGATGATGGGGGTATGCCGTGACCTCGGCGTGGAGTCCACCCGCGTCGAGGGGCGCTCGGGCGTCTGGATCGGGGCCGGTGGGGGCCGACCCGAGCGCAAGATCGGGGCCATCGGGATCCGG
Source organism: Ornithinimicrobium sp. (assembly GCF_030537745.1). Classification (GTDB taxonomy): domain Bacteria; phylum Actinomycetota; class Actinomycetes; order Actinomycetales; family Dermatophilaceae; genus Ornithinicoccus. Next base: position 3,376 of record NZ_JAUNVI010000093.1, read on the forward strand.
GTCAGCCACGACGTCACGATGCATGGGTTCGCCCTCAACTGCGACTGCGACCTCGGGTGGGCCGACAAGGTCATTCCGTGCGGCATCGCGGATGCCGGCGTGACCTCACTGTCGCTAGAGCTGGGCAGGGACGTGACGGTGGCCGAGGTGCTGCCACTGGCCACCCGGCACGTGGAGCGGGTGCTGGACGCCGTGGCGCTCACCCAGCTCTGAGCATCTGGGGCTCTGAGGATCTGAAGCAGCAGCCTTCGCTGGTCCTGAAAATCACCGACACGCTGCAACACTGATCGCACTGGTGACACATCTGTAGTGGTGTTGACTGAGCACCGCAGGGACCGGCGACGCCGGTCGCAGGACCGGGCAGGGCGTCCGGCCGGATGGGAGCGGTATGAGCGTCGCTGTCGCGGCAGATGAGGGGCTGGCTGTCGCCACCCGAGGGCTACGCAAGAGCTTTCGGACGGTGCGCGGCAGGCGGGTCGCCATCCACGGCCTTGACCTCGACGTCCCCGCGGGAGGGGTCCATGGCTTCCTCGGCCCCAACGGCTCGGGCAAGACCACCACGATCCGGATGCTGCTCGGGTTGACCGCTGCCGACTCCGGCACGATGCACATCTTCGGCGAGCCGGTCCCCCAGCGGCTGCCGCAAGTCGTGGCCCGGGTCGGTGCGATCGTCGAGGCCCCCAAGTTCTTCCCGACCTTCAGCGCCGAGAAGAACCTCTCCCTGCTGGCCGCCGCCATCGGCACTCCGCAGAAGCGGGTGGGGCAGGTGCTGGAGGAAGTCGGTCTCGGCACTCGGGGCAAGGACCACTTCCGGGCCTACAGCCTGGGGATGAAGCAGCGCCTCGCGATCGCCGCGACGCTGCTCAAGTCACCCGAGTTGCTGATCTTTGACGAGCCGACCAACGGTCTCGACCCTGCTGGCATCACCGAGATCCGGCACACCATGCGGCGTCTCGCCGACGAGGGACGGACCGTCCTGGTCAGCAGCCACATTCTTTCCGAGGTCGAGCAGATCGCCGACACGGTCTCGATCATCGGCCGTGGCCGGGTGCTGGCCCAGGGCTCGGTCGCCGGACTGATCGGCGGAGGGGGCGAGACCGTCGAGGTCGGCGTGCGCCACCCCGGCGCGGCCGTCCGTGTCCTACGAGATGCCGGATTCAGCGCCGAATGGCTGGCGCGCTCGGCACATCCCTCGATCGGCAGCGCGCAGAAGCACGGCAACGACGCAGCCTCAGCCCTGCGTGACGCCAGCCACCACGACTTTGACAGTGATTTGTCCGGTCTGATCACGGTCACCGGCGCGGAGCCGGCTCAAATCAGCCAGGTCCTCGGCGAGCAGGGGTTGTGGGTCGAACGACTCGTGCCCAGCCGCCGCGGACTGGAGCAGATCTTCCTCGAGCTCACCCAGGGCGAGGGACTCCCCGCACCGCTGGCCACCGCGCACGAACAGCAGACGCAGACAGATCAGGGGGACGACCGATGATCCGCCTCCTGCAGGTCGAGCTCCAGCGTCTGGCCGCCCGAAAGGTCATCTGGTTGACCCTCATCGCCGCGATCGCCATCTCCGGCGTCGTCGTCGGTGGCGTCTTCATGCAGGCCAGGTCGATCGACTTGGCGCGCTCGGGTTTTGACCAGCAATACCAGGACATGGTCCAGCAGGTCGAGCAGGACCGGGCCTCTTGCAAGGTCGAAGAGGAGCGGGAACGGCGGCAGAGCGGCGACGCCGGCCTCGACTTCGGCTGCGATGGGATCACGGCCCCCACCGTCGAGGAGATGTACCCCGAGCTTCCTTCCCTGGAGGAGATGTATAGACAGCTGCTCACCGGGCTGGCCTACCCGTTCATGTTCTTGTCCCTGGCGATGGGCTCCACTGGCGTCGCCGCCGAGTTCGCGCACCGCACGATGGGTGCCTGGCTGACCTTCGTGCCGCGCCGCACCCCCGTCTTCCTGTCCAAGGTCGGTGCAGCCGGGATCGCGTCCATCCCGCTGGCGATCGCCGGGCTGGGGGTCCTCCTGCTCGGACTGCCCGCGGTGTTCCGGTGGTTCCGGCTCGACGACGCGGTCACCGGCGCGCAGTGGGTCAGCCTGGGGTGGATGTCGTTGCGCATCATCGCCCTCACCGTCTTCGCCGGGATCTTCGGCGCGGCGCTGGCCTTCGTGCTTCGACACAGCGGCCTCGTCATCGGCGCCATCGTGGGCTACCTCGTGCTGATCGAAGGGATCCTGGCCTCGATCCTCGGATGGCTCTCGCCCTATGCGCTGGGACACAACATCAGCGCAGTGGTCCAGCACGGCACGTCATGGGTCACGTGGAACCCCAACTGCAACTTCGACGCCCAGCAGAACTGCGAGGTGGTGCATACCCTGTCCCTGACGCACGGCATCATCGTGCTGGCTGTGGTGCTGGTCGGCGCACTCCTAGCCGGCTGGGCACGGTTCTTCTGGTCCGACATCGACTAAGGCGCCGTTCACCCCCGGACTCGTCATACCCCGTGTCGAGGATTAGGCTGCGCAGAGCACACGTTGCCCGGATCATGCCAGCCCGGCAGCACCCACTGACCGCGAGCAAGGGAGCACCAGTGACTGCCGCACCTGAGGGACGCCGGCTGATGCGGATCGAGGCTCGCAACGCCGAGACCCCGATCGAGCGCAAGCCCGCCTGGATCCGGACGACCGCCAAGATGGGCCCGGAGTATCGCGAGCTGCTCTCGATGGTGAAGACCAGCGGTCTGCACACCGTGTGCCAGGAGGCTGGCTGCCCCAACATCTTCGAGTGCTGGGAGGACCGTGAGGCGACCTTCCTCATCGGCGGTGACATCTGCACCCGACGCTGCGACTTCTGCGACATCGCCACCGGACGTCCGCGCCGGCTCGACCCCGAGGAGCCGCGCAAGGTCGCGGAGTCGATCCAGAAGATGGAGCTGCGCTACGCGACCATCACCGGGGTGACCCGCGACGACGAGGCGGACGGCGCTGCGTGGTTGTATGCCGAGGTCATCCGCAAGGTGCGCGAGCTCAACCCCACTACCGGCATCGAGATCTTGCCGCCCGACTTCAACGCGGTCAAGGAGCATGTGAGCAAGGTCTTCGACGCACGTCCGGAGGTGTTCGCGCACAACCTGGAGACGGTGCCGAGGATCTTCAAGAAGATCCGGCCGGCCTTCACCTATGACAAGTCATTGAAGGTGCTCTCGATGGCGCGCGACGAGGAGCTGGTGACCAAGTCCAACCTCATCCTGGGGATGGGCGAGCGCGACGACGAGGTCGATCAGGCGCTGGTGGACCTGCACGAGGCTGGCGTCGACATCATTACGATCACGCAGTATCTGCGGCCCTCCCCGCTGCACCACCCGATCGAGCGGTGGGTCAAGCCGCAGGAATTCGTGCACTGGTCCGAGCGTGCCGAGGAGATCGGCTTCAAGGGCGTCATGGCGGGGCCGCTGGTGCGATCCTCCTACCGTGCCGGAAAGCTCTATGCCCAGGCGATGAACAAGTGGGGCCGGACGGTCCCCGCCAACCTCCAGCACCTCGCCGATCAGGCCGCGGCCGGGATCCCGGCACGGCAGGAAGCAGCCTCGCTGGTCGCGGCCGGTCTGGGAGACGTGGTCGGCCAGGCGCCCCGCGCCCACGTATCCTGATCCCTATGCCACCCAGCACCACGTCGAGCGACGACGTCGCCAAGAAGGGCCTTTTCGGCCGCCCCAAGAAGGTCAAGGGGCCTAAGAAGCCCAAGGGTCCGGGGCGCATCAAGCAGATGCGCGACGTCTTCACCATGACGCGCAAGGCCGACCCGGCCGTCGTATGGTGGATGCTGCTCGCCGCGCTTGCCGTGCTGGTCGTGGCCGCGGTCATCGGGTCGATCTGGGGTCAGCTCATCTACGCGCTCGTGCTGGGCGTCCCGATGGCGGTGCTCGCTGCGGTGACCATCCTGGGCCGTCGCGCGGAGACGGCAGCCTTTGCCCAGATCGAAGGCACCCCCGGTGCGTCCTCTGCCATCCTGAGCCAGTTGCGACGCGGCTGGTTCTACGACCAGGAGCCGGTGGCGGCCGAGGCTGGCGGCAAGGTGCGCGGCATGCGCGACCTGAGCAACGCCGCGATGGTCTTCCGGGCTGTCGGCAAGCCTGGTGTGGTGCTGCTCGCTGAGGGGCCAAAGGGTGCAGCTGCGCGGCTCGCGACCTCCGAGCGCAAGAAGGTCGCCCGCGTGGTCGGCGAAGAGGTCCCCGTCCACACGATCATGGTCGGCAAGGGCGAAGGCCTCACCCCGCTGCGCAAGGTGGCCAAGACTGCCCGCAAGCTGCCCAAGAAGATCTCCAACGACGAAGCGATGGCGGTGCAGCAGCGGCTCAAGGCGCTCGGCGGCAAGAACCGCCCCTCGGTGCCTGCTGGCATGGACCCGACGAAGGCGCCACGGATGAGCCGCAAGGCGCTGCGCGGGCGCTGACCGGGCGGTCGCCCCTGCCACACCAGACGGTCGCCCCTGCCAAGCTTTCGCCCCTGTCCCCCTGGTAGGCACGGCACGCGCACACCACTCGTGCACAAGTCACTCAGACGAGTGGCTCACGCACGGCACAGGCGGAGTCAGCCGGCACAGGTCACTCAGCCGAGTGGCGCACGCTCGGCACAGGCGCC
>NZ_JAUNVI010000013.1:0-18979 GCF_030537745.1 Ornithinimicrobium sp.
CCACCGCGCTGATGCCCACTGCGTCGTGGCGCTCGGCGCTCAGTCAGGCACTCGATCTCGTGCCCGACCTTGGGACCGCCTGGATCGTCCTCGCGCTGGCACCGCTGCTCGTGGCTGCGGTCACCCTCCTCACCGCGGGCCGGTGGGGCACCGCCCCGAGCCGGCGCTCCGTGCACGCGGTGTCCGTCGCCGCAGCCTTCCTCTCCTCTCTCGGCGTGGCCGGGACGGCGCTCCAGCGGCCCGTCGTCGACACCCCGTGGATCCCCAGCCTCGGGATCACGATGCGCCTGGTCGCCGACGGTTTGAGCATCCCGCTGCTCCTGCTGACCTCCGTCGTCGGGGTCGCGGCGGTGCTCCTGCACCTGCACGTCCCCGCGCCCGATCGCCATACCCCCCTCGAGGACGCCGACCTCGATCGAACCGCGCCCATCCCGGTCCTTCGTCCTGCGGACCTGCCGGGGCTGGCGACCTACCACGCCTGCCTCCTCCTGGTGATCCTCGGCGCGCTCCTGGCTTTCCTCGCCGGCGACGCCATCGTCTTCTTTGTCGGCTTCGAGCTCGTGCTGGTGCCGATGTGGGTGCTGGTGGCCAGGTATGGCGACCCCAACAGCCATCGCGAGGGCGCGGCGTTGCGCTTCCTCCTCATCACGGTGCTCGGGTCGACCCTGATGCTCGTCGGCATCCTCGGCATCGCGACCGCCACCGGCACGACCGACTTTGCGCGCTGGGCCGAGCTTGGCGGGGTCTCGCTGTCGCCCCGCACGCAGGTGGTGCTCGCGGCGATCCTGCTCACCGGCTTCTGCCTGAAGATCCCGGTCTTCCCGCTCCACACCTGGCTGCCCTGGGTGCATGCGACGGCACCGACCGCGGGGTCGGTGCTGCTGGCGGCGGTGCTTCTCAAACTCGGCACCTACGGGATCGTCCGGGTAGTGATGCCGGTGCTGCCCGAGGGTTTCGCCACCTTGGCGCCGCTGCTGGGCGGGCTCGCGGTGGCCGGCATCATCTGGGCCTCGCTCGCCTGCCTCGTCGAGCCGGACCTCAAGCGGCTCATCGCGTGGTCCTCTATCGCGCACCTGGGTTTCGTGGTCCTGGGGCTGTCCACGGGCACGCAGACCGGGCTGCAGGCAGCGCTCTACGGCAACGTTGCGCACGGCCTCATCTCCGCCTTCCTCTTCATCGTGGTCGGCGGCCTCAAGCACCGCTGGGGGACGGCTGACCTCACCATCGCCCGTGCTGCGCTCCGCGAGGCGACCCCGCGCCTGGGTGCGGCGCTCATCTTCGGTCTGGCGGCCGCCATGGGCCTGCCGGGTCTGGCCGGCTTCTGGGGCGAGATCGGGGCGATCTACGCTGCCTGGGCACCGGCGGTCGATCGGCCCGATGGCTGGTTCCGCCTCTACTCCGGGGCGGCCGCGATCGGCGCGGCGCTCGCGGTCGCCTACAGCGTCCGCGTGCTGCGCGAAGTCTGGTCCGGTGACCGGATCGAGCCACGCATCCCCGATGCCGTCCGCACCGAACGCGTGGTCCTGCGTGCGCTCGGCGCCCTCATCCTGCTGCTCGGCGTCGCGCCGATCCTGCTCCTGACCATCACCGCTCCCGCGACCCTGGCGGTGATCGGTCCATGACCGTGGACGTCAATCTCCTGGCCACCCTGCCCGTGCTGATCCCGCTCGCGACCGCGGTGCTGGTGCTGCTGCTCGACGCCGCATTGCCGGGCAGGCGAGTCGCCCATCTTTACCTCACCGGGACGGGCCTGTTGGGCGGCGCGATCGCGGCGGCCCCTGGCCTGCTCGCCGTCTCAGGTGACCGAGCCAGCGCCTTCTGCCTACCGACCGGAGCGTGCCTGTATGCCGCGGACCGGCTGGCCTCGACGCTCCAGTTCTGCGCGCTGCTCGGTGCGCTCGTGGTCCTGGTCCTCTCGTGGGCCGACTGGTCGCGGGCCTGCGCGACCGACCGCGCCCCCGTGGTGGCCGCGCTCCTGCTCGGAGCCACCGCAGGGACCGTGGCCATCCCGGCGGCCGGTGACCTCGGGACGCTGCTGGTGTCTCTGGAGCTGGCCACCGTCCCGACCGTCGCCCTCGTCGCCCTGACCGACCCCCGGTGGTCCTCGCCTCGCCGGGCGGACGCCGTCGACGGTGCCGTCGCCCTGCTCACCACGTCGTTGGTCTCTTTCGGGCTGCTCGCCCTCGGCGCTGCCCTCTGGGTCGTGGCGACCGGGTCGGCGCTGCTGACCATGCCCACCACGCAACGACCTGCCCTGCTGCTCCTGGCCTCGGTCTTCGTGCTGTGCGGGTTGGCGTTCAAGGTCTCCGCCGTGCCTTTCCACGCCTGGACCCCGTTGACCTACGTCACGGCTCCGCTGCCGATCACCGCCTACCTCGCCACCGTCTCCAAGGTGGCCGCCCTCGGTGGCCTCGTCGTGCTGATCCGGGCGCTCGGCACCGTCGACAACACCACGCTGCTGGCGGTCGCGTTGCTCGCTGCCCTGTCCATGACCATCGGCAACATCGTGGCGCTCGTCCAGGAGGACGCGGTGCGTCTGCTGGCCTGGTCGACGGTTGCTCAGGCCGGCTGGGTCCTGCTGCCGCTGGCCTCGCTGTCCTCGCGCGCCGCCCACGCCGCCGCGTCCTACCTGATCGTCTATGTGGTGGCCACCCTGCTCGCTTTCGTGGTCGTCATCGCCCTGGCTCACCTGACCGGTTCCACCTCGCTGGAGCGTCACCGGGGCGCGATGCGCACGCATCCGCTGCTCGCGCTGGCGCTCGGCCTGGCTTTGCTGACACTGGCTGGCCTGCCGCCGGCCATCGCCGGTCTCATCGCCAAAGTGGTGGCGCTGCGCCCGGTCACCGGCGACGGCACGTGGTGGCTGGCGATCGTCGCAGCACTCAACGTGGCGCTCGGCATCGCGGTCTACGTGCGCTGGATCGCCCGGTTGCTCGGCCGGCCCGCCTCCGTGCAAAGGCGCCAGGATCGGCCGGTCGACGCCGGGTCTTCGCCAGTGCCGCCGGCACGGCACACCCCGATCAGCAGCTGGGTGCTGGTCGCGGTGCTCGCGGCCCTGCTTGTCGTGGGGAGCATCACGCCGCTCGGCGTGATCTGAGCAGACCCGGAACAGGTGCGCGGGCAAAGACGTTCCATCGGCATGCACAAGCATTACAACGGGCTCAAGACCACGATGCTCTTCGGCGCGATCTGGGCGCTCTTTCTCGGCCTGGGCGCGGTCATCGGCAACGGCCGCTACATCTGGCTGTTCGCGCTCTTCGGGCTCGGCACGACCTTCTACAGCTACTGGAACTCCGACAAGCTCGCCATCAAGGCGATGCGAGCTGTGCCCGTGACGCGGGAGCAGCAGCCGGGCATGTATCGGATCGTGGAGGAGCTCTCCGCCGCCGCGGACAAGCCCATGCCACGGCTCTACGTCAGCCCTACCGCCGCGCCCAACGCCTTCGCGACGGGCCGCAACCCGCAGCACGCTGCCGTGTGCTGCACCGCAGGGATCTTGGCGCTGCTCGACGAACGGGAGCTCAGGGGGGTGCTGGGCCACGAGCTCATGCACGTCTACAACCGGGACATCCTCACCAGCTCGATGGCCGCCGGGATCGCCGGTGTCATCACCTCGGTCGCGCAGATGATGCTCTTCTTCGGTGGCAGCAACCGCAACAACGGCGCCAACCCGCTGGCGCTGCTGGCCATGGCCCTGCTCGCGCCCTTCGCGGCGATGGTGATCCAGCTGGCGATCAGCCGGACGCGTGAGTATGACGCGGACCAGGACGGGTCCGAGCTGACTGGCGACCCGCTCGCGTTGGCCTCCGCCCTGCGCAAGCTGGAGGCTGGCACTGCTCGAGCACCGCTCGCGCCCGAGCCGGCCATCGTCAACGCCAGCCACATGATGATCGCCAACCCGTTCCGGGGGCGTGACGCGACAAAACTGTTCTCTACCCACCCACCGATGGCCCAGCGGATCGCCCGGCTCGAGGCCATGGCTACGGGCCGGCAGCCCGGCATCGAGCGCTACTGACCGATCGGCTCTCCGCGCACGCGGAGGGCCGGCGGCCGGTCCCCCCTGATCGAGGCGACCATGTCGACGACGCGCCGGGTGGCGCGCACGTCGTGTGCCCGGAAGACGCTGGCGCCCAGCCAGGCCGCGATCGCGGTGGCGGCCAGCGTCCCCTCCAGCCGGTCGTCGGCCTCCAGGTCGAGGGTCTCGCCGACAAAGTCCTTGCGCGAGAGCGCCTGCAGCACCGGATAGCCCAGGGCAGCGATGTCGGCGGTATGCCGCAGCGTGGTCAGCGAATGCCGCGTCGTCTTGCCGAAGTCGAGAGTGGGGTCGACCAGGATCCGTTCCGGCGCCACACCCGCTGTTCGAGCCTGCTCCGCACCCTTGGCGAGTCCCCGGAGCACGTCCCGCACGACGGCGAGCTCGTCGTCACCCTGCGCATCGACATACCTCATCCCGACCGGATCAGTCCGCGGTGGCAGCCCGCCGGTGTGTGAGCAGACCACGCCGGCACCGATGCGGGCGGCGACCTGGACGAGCTCGGGGTCGTAGCCGGCCCAGGTGTCGTTGACCAGGTCGATAGTGCCGGCGGCCGCCTCGGCCACCTCGCTGCGCCAGGTGTCGAGGGACAGGATGAGCTGCGGGTAGGTCGAGCGCGCCCGTTCCAAGAAGGGCACCACCCGGTCGATCTCCTCGCTGATGGTGACGACCTCGCCCTCATGGCCAGCGCGGACCCCGCCGACGTCGACGATGTCTGCGCCGCACTCGACTGCTGCGTCGAGCGCGGAGAGTGCGTCGTCGATGGCAGCGTGCCGGTTGCCGGACCAGAACGAGTCCAGAGTCCGGTTGATGATGGCCATCACCGCGGGCCGGCTGGAGTCGAAGGTGTGGCCGCGCAGCTCCAGCGCCGGTGCGTGCGGCAGATCAAGGCGATGGGGGGAGGTCATGACCGCATGGTCGCACCTGTGCCTGCACCGTCGACGCAGGACGATGCAGGCACAGGTGCAGGCGCAGGGTGGTGCCGGGCTGGATTACTGCCAGCTCTGCCAGTCGATGGATTCGTCGGCGATCGCCATGACGACGTAGTGCATGCCGTCCGGCGTGATGAGCTTCCACGTCGGCACCTCCAGCGTGCCGGACTGGGTGTAGATGTTGCCCTGCACCAGCTCTGCCTTGGTGACCGTCTTCTCCTTGAGCAGGAGCGGGATCCGCATCCCGGGCTCGACCTTGACCGGTTTGGGCATGGTGTAATCCGGCTCCGCGTAGTCCGGCGCCGCGGAGGTCGTGGCCGCCATGTCCTCCTGCGCCACCATGTCCTCGGCGATCATCACGCCGTAGTCCATGGTGAACTCGCGCTGGGAGTAGCGTGCGACCGCCTCTACCGGCGAGATGAGCGGATACTGCCCCAAGGAGGTCATCTCTCCGATGCTGCCCGAGGCGCTGATGACTCCTTGCGGCCCGACCGTGACGCTGGTGATGAGCTGGCCGAGCAGATCGTCAGCGGGTCGACCCTCCAGGGCCAGCTCGCTCGCCCCCGGCTCTCCGTAGTCCATCGCGGTGAAGTCATAGCCGCTGAAGTCCAGGCCCGTAGTGGACAAGAACTCCCTCGCCGTCGCGATCGCGGCCTCCTCGGTCGGGGGCGGTCCGGAGACTTCCTTGCACAGTGTCGAGTCAGGAAACGGGATGCTCGGGCCCACGCTCTTGGCCCACTCCTCTTTGATCATGGCGAGCTCCTGCGCGGAGGGGGCCTGATACATCTCCGCGCAGTAGGGGCTGTTCAACATGTCCTCATAGTTGAAGTGCATGGGTCCACCCGCCTCGCGTTGGGCGGACAGGACCTGGAGCGTGTCCGGGTTGATGATCGCGTCGGCGCCGAACCAGCTCTCGTCCGCGCCCTGGGAGATCGGCGTTCCTTCGAACTTCAACTGCTGTTGCCACTGAGCGAGGAAGATCTCTGGGTCCACGTCGGAAGTCAGGGCTCGGACCTCGCCGGTGCTGGAGGTGGTCGCGAGGTCTGGCCCCGCGACCAGCCGAACCGGGCCGGGGTCATAACTCATCCCGGAGCCGCTGTCCGAGGAGGCTTGCGCCGAGCCCTGGGTCAGCTCGCCGGAGGAGCCGGCGCCTGCGCTGTCCTCGGCGATCCCTGGGGAGGCCGGGGTGACGATCTTGTTCTGACCACCGGTGGCGAGGCTGTCGGAGTCGCTGGACTGGGCACCGAGGGCATAGCCACCGATACCAATACCGAGCGCGGCGACGGCAGCTGCGGCGATCCATGGTGTCCGCAGCCGCGGGCCGCCCAGGGCGTCGTCGGCGAGGTGGGTCACGGTGTCTCCCGCGCCGAGGCTTGCTGGTGCCTTGGCGCCGATAGCGCGCCGAAGGGAGTGCAGGTCAGGGTGGGATCCGGTTGCCGGATCGCTGGCGCGGAGGCGGGACATCGCGTCGTCGTCGTGGTCGGCCATGATGGTGAACTCCTTTGGTGCTGGTCAGAGATACTGGAAGTTGAGGTGGAGCGACCTAGTGGTCGTCGGCCCAGACCTGGCGTAACCGGGCTCGGGCCCGGGAGAGTGCGGCAGCTGCCCCACCCCTGGTCAGGCCCAGCGCCTGCGCCAGACCTTCCCCGTCCAGGCCTTCCCAGGCGTGCAGCATCAGCACGGTGCGGTCGCGGGCGCTGAGCGTGGCCATCGCACGTCTCACCTCGTCATCGACCATGACCAGGTCGGCCGGGTCGACGCTGCGCGAGGTGTGGGTCTCCTGATCGTCGGTGCCGTAGTCGGACAGCAGCGTCAGCGTGGGTTTGCGACGGTGGTTGGCGAGCACGAAGGACGCCGTCTTGTAGAGCCAGGGCAGTTCGAACCCCTCAGGGACCTTGTCCCGGCGGCGCCAGGCGGTGGCGAAGACCTCTGCGGCGAGGTCCTCGACGTCGTTGTAGGGCGCCCTTCGGACGAAGTAGCGATGAATCGACGTCGCATGCTGGGCGAAGAAGCTGTCGAACCAGGTGGCTTCCCGCGGGTCCGTCGACATGGCTGCGGGGGCGGCGTCGCTCCCAGCGAGGCGAAGGGCCATCGCTGCCTCCTCGGTGTCAGGTGGCGCTGGCCCCGGTTGGGGCCGACACCTGCTCTATGTCAGGTGGGCGGTCACTGTTGCACACACGGTGGGCAGGGCAAGACGCTGCCCACAGATGCACGAAGGGCACCGGGAGTCCCGGTGCCCTTCGTCGTGCGTGGCAGGTGCAGGATTCGAACCTGCGTAGGCGTACGCCGGCGGATTTACAGTCCGCTTCCATTGGCCACTCGGACAACCTGCCAGTGCGCTGAGCGCGGATGAAAGGATAACAGCCAAAGCCCGACGGTCCGAATCACCCGGCCGTCCCAGATCGACATACCAGGAGAGATGCCCCATGGCCGATTCGTCGTTCGACATCGTCAGCAAGGTCGACCACCAGGAGGTCGCCAACGCGGTCAACCAGGCCGCCAAGGAGATCAGCCAGCGTTACGACTTCAAGAATGTCGGCGCTTCCGTCGAGCTCTCGGGCGAGACCATCAAGATGGCGGCCAACACGCAGGAGCGGGTCAAGGCCGTCCTGGACGTGCTGCAGACCAAGCTCGTCAAGCGGGGCGTCTCCCTCAAACACCTCGACTACAGCAACGATGGTGAGCCCAAGCCCTCAGGCAAAGAGTACCGACTGGAGGCCGCGCTGTCGGAGGGCATCTCGAGCGAGAACGCCAAGAAGGTGTCCAAGATGATCCGCGAGGAAGGCCCCAAGGGCGTCAAGCCGCTGATCCAGGGCGACGAGCTCCGCGTCACCTCCAAATCCCGTGACGACCTCCAGGCCGTGCAGGCGCTGCTGAAGGGCAAGGAGCTGGACTTCGCGATCCAGTTCACCAACTACCGCTGAGCGTCGTCGGGCGCGGGCGGGTCTATCCTCCAAGCCATGTCTCCCAGCCGACCTGACCGCACCGTCGCGGCTCCTGGCGCCGGGAGCCGGCCGGGGCCGACCCGTCCGGAGCGGATGGGCCGGCTGCCCTACACCCCCGAACACACCCGGATGCTCTTCGGCTCGGGCATGGGCTGGGCGCTGGACGCGATGGACGTGGGGCTCATCTCCTTCGTCGGGCTGGCGATCACCAACGAGTGGGGGCTGGACAAGACCCAGCAGGCGTGGCTGCTGTCCATCGGCTTCGTCGGGATGATGCTTGGGGCGACCGTCGGCGGCATGCTGTCGGACCGCTACGGCCGCCGCACCGTGTTCGCGCTGACGCTGGTCATCTACGGCCTAGCGACCGGGGCCTCGGCATTGACCACGGGCCTGGCGGCATTGCTGCTGCTGCGCTTTGTCGTCGGGATCGGGCTGGGGGCAGAGCTCCCGGTTGCCTCGACGCTGGTCAGCGAGCTCTCGCCGACCAGGATCCGCGGTCGGATGGTCATCATCCTGGAGGCGTTCTGGGCGGTCGGCTGGCTGCTCGCCGCGCTCATCGGATTCTTCATCGTCCCCAACTTCGACAACGGTTGGCGTATCGCCTTCGCGCTGGGCGTCATCCCGGCGATCTGGGCGATCGTCATCCGGTGGGGGATGCCCGAGTCGCCGCTCTTCCTGGAACGTCGCGGGCGCCTCGAGGAGGCGGAGATGGTCGTGCGCCGCTTCGAGAAGTCCGCGGGCATCGAGCCGGTCGAGAGCCGAGAGCTCGATCCGAGCCCGCCCCGCACAGCCGGCCAGCTCTGGTCGGCTCCCTACCGGGTCCGGACCGCCGGCATCTGGATGGTGTGGTTCTGCGTCAACTTCTCCTACTACGGCGCCTTCATCTGGCTGCCGAGCCTGCTCTATGCCCAGGGCTACGACCTGGTGAAGTCGTTCGGCTACACCCTCATCATCACCCTGGCCCAGCTTCCGGGCTACGCGCTGGCTGCGTACCTCGTCGAGGTCTGGGGCCGGCGCCTCACCCTGGCTTCCTTCCTGGTCGGATCGGCAGCCTCGGCCATGCTCTTCGGCCTGGCGAACGGGCCAACCCAGATCATCGCGGCGGGCATGGCGCTGTCCTTCTTCAACCTGGGCGCCTGGGGGGCGCTGTATGCGGTCACGCCCGAGATCTACCCGACCACGATGCGCGGCTCGGGCGCCGGGGCGGCGGCCGGCTTCGGCCGGATCGCCTCGATCATCGCGCCGCTGTCGGTGCCCGCGATCCTGGCCCTGTGGGGCAACGTCGGCCTGTTCGGGATCTTCGGTGTGACCTTCCTGGTCGGTGCGGTCGCCGCCTACCTGCTGCTCCCCGAGCATGCCGGCGACGCCCTCGACCTCACCTGACCGGACGGTCGTTGCTGCCGTTCCGGGCGGTCGCTGCTGCCTACCCTGTCGGCCACAGGTCTGCCCCTCGTAAGATGTGGCCATGACCGAGCTTTCGACCAACCAGGACTTCATAGACCTTGAGGACAAGGTCGCCGCGCACAACTACAGCCCACTGCCGGTGGTGGTCGGGACCGCCGAGGGGATCTGGGTCACCGACGTCGAGGGCAACCGATATCTGGACGCGCTGTCGGGTTACTCCGCCCTCAACTTCGGGCACCGCCACCCGGGCCTGATCCAGGCCGCTAAGGATCAGCTGGACAAGTCGACGCTGACCAGTCGCGCGTTCCACAACGATCAGCTCGGTCCGTTCTGCGAGGCGCTGGCCACACTCCTCGGCAAGGACATGATCCTGCCCATGAACACCGGCGCTGAGGCGGTCGAGACCGCCCTCAAGATCGCCCGCAAGTGGGGCTACCGCGTCAAGGGTGTGGCGGCGGGCCAGGCCGAGATCATCGTGATGGACGGCAACTTCCACGGCCGGACCACTACGATCATCTCCTTCTCCGACGACCCTGAGGCGCACGACGACTACGGTCCCTACACGCCGGGCTTCGTCTCGGTGCCGTATGGCGACCTCGCGGCGGTCGAGGCAGCGGTCACGGACAACACCGTGGCGGTGCTGGTGGAGCCGATCCAGGGGGAGCAGGGCGTGATGATCCCCAAGGAGGGGTTCCTCCCGGGGCTGCGTGAGCTGTGCACCGCCAAAAACGTGCTGATGATCGCGGACGAGATCCAGTCCGGGCTTGGCCGCACCGGAACGACTCTGGCCTGCGGATATGAAGGCGTCGAAGCGGACATCTACACCCTCGGCAAGGCGCTCGGCGGCGGGATCGTGCCACTCTCAGCCGTCGCGGCCAACGCCGACGTGATGAACGTCATCACGCCTGGCACGCACGGCTCGACCTTCGGCGGCAACCCGCTGGCGGCGGCCGTCGGCAAGGCCGTGGTCGACCTGCTTGCCACGGGTGAGTACCAGGCCAACGCCGCTGCCCTCGAAGGCCAGTTCCGCGCAGACCTGGAGTCCCTCGTCGGCAAGGGAGTAGTCGCAGTGCGCGTGCGTGGTCTCTGGGCCGGCGTGGACATCGACCCCGACCTGATGAGTGGCAAGGCGGCGTGCAAGGCGCTGGCCAAGAACGGTGTCCTCGCCAAGGAAACTCACGGCGCCACGATCCGTCTCGCACCGCCGTTGACGATCACCAGTGACGAGCTCAAGATCATCACCGACGCGGTCGCCGCGGTGGTCACGGAGGCTCGTAGCAACCACTGACCCCCACAGGGTCCAGGGCACGCGCTCGGTCCAGGTGGCTGGCGCGTGTCCCGTCGGGGTCAGGGGTGGGCGGCGCGGCGCAGCCGTTCGCTGAGCTCGAGGGTGCGTTCACGCAGCTCTGGTGGGTCCAGCACCTCGAAGGCAACATCCAGCCAGAGCATCTCGATCGCCAGATAGTCCAGCGTCTCGGCGCCAGTCTCCAGCTCACAGGTGCCGTCGCCGAGGTCGGTGAGGGTTCCGGCGTTCTGCGGGACCCGTGTCGCGGCCTCGGCGATCGGGAGGTGCAACCGAAGCCGCGCGACATGGCGGTAGGGCGAGCGGATGACGGACTCGCGGATGTAGTCGACGGGGTCCGGGGCCGGTCGCGGCGGGAAGCCAAAGGTCGTCGGGTGCAGGCTCGCCACGTCCACCCGGTCCAGGCGGAAGGAGCGCCAGTCCTCCTTCTGGACGTCATAGGCCAACAGGTACCACCGTCGCCCCATGACCACCACGCGGTAGGGCTCGACCCGGCGTGAGGTCGGGGTCCCGTCGCGTGAGAGGTAGTCGAAGCGGACGAGGACATGGTCACGGCACGCGCGGGCGATGGCGCTGATCAGCTGGGCCTCGACCGGTGCGCTGACCCCCTCGACCGCGATCACCGCCTGGCTGATGGCCTCCACCTCACCGCGCAGCGTGCTGGGTAGCACCTGGTCGAGCTTGGCCAACGCGCGCAATGCCGACTCCTCCACCCCCGTCACCGACCCGCCGGCGGCCAGCCGCAAGCTCACCGTCACGGCGACCGCCTCGTCCGGGTCGAGCAGCAGGGGCGGAAGTTTGCCGCCTGCGCCGAGTTGGTAGCCGCCGCCGACGCCAGTGCTCGCCCGGACCGGATAACCGAGCCGGCGCAACCGCTCGACGTCGCGTCGCACGCTCCGGGTCGTCACGCCGAGCCGTTCGGACAGCTCCTCGCCGGTCCACATCGCCCGGCCCTGGAGAAGCCCCAGCAACTGCAGGACCCGGGCCGTGGTGTCGCTCATGATCAACATGCTGCCACCCATCAAGGACACATCCTGTCCGCAAGTCCAGGCATCCTTGAGCCATGACTGAAGAAAGTGACATCCAACCCTGCGCCCACGTCGTTCTGGTCCCCGGATTCTGGCTGGGGGCTTGGGCCTGGGACGCGGTCGTCGACCACTTGCGGCAAGCTGGCCTCGACCCGGTCGCCCTCACTCTGCCCGGCCTCGAGCCCGACCATAGCGACCGTGGATCGGTGCGACTGCAGGACCATGTCGCGGCTATCGAAGAGGCGCTCGCCGCTGCCCAGCCCGGCGCCCGCACCGTGCTCGTCGCGCACAGCGGCGCGGCCGTCCCGGCCACCGTCGCCCTCGACCGCCACGTCGAAGAGATTGACCACGTCGTGTGGGTGGACACCGCCCCAGTCGTCAACGGCTTCGCGCTCTCGCCGCAGGCCCAGGGAGCGGAGCATCCACTCTCGGCGCAGTGGGACGATGAGTTCGAGCAGGGCTCGATGGACGGCCTGTCCCAGCAGCAGCTGGACACCTTCCGGGAGCGAGCCGTGCCCCAGCCCACCGGCAGCAGGCGCGACGCCGCGTCCCTGACCGACGACCGTCGCCTCGACGTGCCCGGCACCATCGTCTGCACCGCCTTCCCCGCGGCCGACTACCTCTCCTACGCCGAGCAGGGGATGCCCTTCCTCGCTGGTCTGCGCGAGCATCGCGTCCTGGAACTGGTCGATCTACCTACCGGCCACTGGCCGATGTGGAGCGAGCCGGCCGAGCTGGCCCAGATCATCGTCGCCGCAGCTGCGGCGGCGGGGTGAGGGCGTTCGCCTGACTGCAGGCACAATGACCCGTGATGGATATCTTCATTGAGGTCGGGATCGGGCTCTTGGTGGGCCTGGTGATGGGTGCACTCGGCGGGGGCGGCGCGATCATCACCGTGCCTGCGCTCGTCTATCTGCTCGATCAGCCGCCGGCGGTAGCCACGACCACGTCCCTCGTCGTCGTCGGCATCACCGGTGTGGTCAGCGTCGTCCAGCACGCTATGCACGGTCGGATCCGTTGGTCCGACGGCCTGGCTTTCGGGCTGATGGGTGCCGGGGGAGCGGTGCTCGGTGCCCGCGTGAGCACAGACGCCGATCCGCGGCTGGTCATGGGACTGTTTGCGGTCCTGCTCCTGCTGGTCGCGGCCGTGATGTGGCGCCGGGCGGGACCCAACGCGCGCACCGACCCTCGCGAGATGGGCAGCCCGTGGATCACCTGGCGCCCATTCTCGGTGAGCCCTCGCAGAGCGCTGCTCGTGCTCGTCGTCGCCTCCGGGGTCGGCGTCCTCACCGGCTTCTTCGGCGTCGGCGGCGGTTTCGCGATCGTCCCGGCGCTGATCCTCGTGCTGCGGATGCCGATGGCGCTGGCCGTAGGCACCTCGCTGCTCGTGATCACCATCAACTGCGCGACCGGACTGCTCGGGCGCATCGGCACCGATCTGCACATCGATGTCGGCCTGGTGACCGTCTTCGTCATCATGGCGGTGACGGGCAGCCTCATCGGTGGCTGGATCGGGCCGCGTCTGGACCCTTCGCTGCTGCAGCGCGTCTTTGCCGGACTGCTGCTGCTCATCGCGGTCTACGCGGGGGTCAACACCGCCCTCGGCTGACCGGGGCACGACCGCCGTCTCGCGTGAACTCGCCCCGCCCCTCCTGGCCAGACCGTCGCCGATCCGCCTCGCTCAGGCCACACCGGGCGTCCACCGCTGCGGTGCGGTCAGCATCGCGCTGTTGAGCCACGCCTCGGGGACGCCCAGGCCCTCGACCAGATCCAGAGCGCCCGGTCGCAGCTCGCCGCAGAGCCTGTTGATCGCAGCGGTGACGGCTTTGGCGCGCGTCGCGGACATGCGGTTGTGCGACTGGAACCAGCCTGAGTCGGCCTCGATCGAGCTCAGCGCGTGCAGGGTCGCGAGCCGCTCGAGCACCTCGCGCACCTCCTCGTCCTCGCACGCCTCGATCCCGGCCACGAACGCCTCGAGCACGACCCGGTCCATGTGCGTCCGGGCGGCCAGCAGCACATGATCCTGCGCCGCGTTGAAGGTCGTGAACGAGTCGGCCTCCTTGGCGCCCTTGCGCAAACGGTTGGCCAGCGTCTCCAGCACGTGTCGCTCGCGGTCGGCAAACATCGACAGGTGCCAGCCGCGATCCAGCAGCGTCTCGCTCTCGGAGCGCCGCGCCGCGGCCGCGATGAGACGGGACACGAACGGCCGCGCAGCCGTCGCCTCGACGAACTGGCCACCGATCGACCTCGCCGCGAACTGGACCATGCCACGCATGTCGAGGTCGCCCCACATCTCCTGGTAGTCAGAGAGCAGACCCTTGGCGACCAGTTGCAGGAGCACCGTGTTGTCGCCCTCGAATGTCGCGAACACGTCCGCATCGGCACGCAGCACGGTCAGACCGTTCTCGGCCATGTAGCCGGCCCCACCGCACGCCTCACGACATACCTGGATCGTGTCGTTGGCGAAGCGGGTGGTCAGCGCCTTGAGCCCGGCGGCCCGCGTCTCGAGCTCGCGCTGGGCCACCTGGTCCTTCTCGGGTGCCTCATGCAGATCCTGGAGCCGCTCCATGATCTCGTTGAGCGCAAACATGTGGGCGTATGACGTGGCGATCGCTGGGATCAGCTTGCGCTGGTGGGCAAGGTAGTCCAGGAGCGGGACCGCGCCGTCGTGACCGGGCGCGGAGAACTGCCGCCGCCGCAGCGCATAGCGGGTCGCGATCGACAAAGCCTTCCGGCTGGACACCGCGGCGCCCGCGGCCACGCAGATCCGTCCGCGCACCAGCGTGCCCAGCATGGTGAAGAAACGCTTGTTGTCGCCGTCGATCTCCGAGACGTAGCGGCCCTCGTCGTCGATGCCGCCGTAACGGTCGAGCAGCATCCGCCGCGGCACGCGCACCTGCTCGAAGGAGATGGTGCCGTTGTCCACGCCGTCGAGGCCACCCTTGAGGCCGTTGTCGCCCAGGGTCACCCCAGGGAGTGCCTGACCGTCGGGGTCACGAAGCGGGACGAGCACGACATGGACGCCGTGCGCCTGGCCACCGACCTCGAGCTGGCCGTAGACCGCTGCGATCCGGGCGTCCTCGGCCGCCGCGCCGATATAGGTCTTGGCCGACGATGGCGTGGGGGAGTGGACGATCAACTCGTCCGTCTCGCCGTCATAAGTGAGGGTGGTCTCCAGCGACGCCACGTCCGAACCATGCCCGAACTCGGTCATCGCGTAGCAGCCGATCTGATCCATCGACATGATCGGCGGAAGAATGTGCTCGTGGTGCCACTGGTTGCCCAGTGAGGTCACCGCCCCACCGAACAGGCCGAAGTGCACGCCGGACTTCACCGTCACCGACAGGTCGCCGTGGGAGGTGAGCTCGAAGTCGACGCAGGAGCGACCGACGTCGTCCAGCCCGCCCTGGGCGATCGGGAAACCGCTGCCGGCGGCACCGTGCTCGACCAAGGTCCGGAGCGCATTGCGCGTCCACTCACGGGCTTCGGGCACCGTTAGCTCGGGGTCGCGGACCATGGTCTCGTCGGGCAGGGCAGCACGGGCCAGGTCGCGAACCTGGCCGTATCGTCCGCCGGTAGCGTGGCGCAAGCGGTCGCCCAGGTCGCCGATGGCTTCCTGGCCACGCAGCTGGGTGGCGGCCTCGCCTGCGGCAGCGGGCATCTCGATGTCGGTGCTCGGCTCGGGCACGTGGGTCTGGCTCTGGGTGGTCATGATGCGTCCTCATGGTTGTCGGATCCGGTATGACGTGAAGGCTGGGGTGGGTCTGCGGGCGGGGTGCCGCTCTGCAAGCCCGGCGAGATCAGGGCGACGAGCGCGTCGGTGACCTGCTCGATCGTGGGGGCCGAAGGTCGTGACTGCTGCGTGAGCCAGTGGTCGGCCGCAGACTGGACCAGGCCGACGATGCCGTAGCCCCAGACGGGCGCGAGCAGCTCTGCTTGCGGGTGGCCGGCAGACTCCAGATGCTTCTGCAGAGTCTCGGTGAGCTGTTGGGCGACGCGGTCGGTGAGCTGGTGGACGGGGTCGTCGGGGTGGCCTTCCACGGTCTGCAGCGGGCGGGTCATCACGAAGCGGTAAATCTCCGGATCGCGCTGGACCATCCCCAGATAGGACGAGGCCATAGCGCTGATCCGGCTCACGACGTCGGCTCCGGTGGCGTGCGCCGCAGACAGGTCGGCCAGGATCGTCTCGTCGACGGCGGCGACCACGGCCCGGTAGAGGCCCAGCTTGTCCCCCAGGTGGCGGTAGAGCACGGTCTTGCTCGTGGCAGCCTCGGCCGCGATGTCGTCCATGCCCACGCCTGCGCCGTGCTTGCGGATAGCGCGCAGCGCGGCCTCGACGAGCTGTCGCCGCCGCTTGGTGCGATGCGCCTCCCAGCGCGCGTCACGGCCGTCACGGCCACCGTTGGGCAGAATGGTGCCCACGCGCGTCTCGGGCTGGGCAGAAGACCTCATGCGGTCCACAGTACCAAGTACGGCACGTATCGGCTACAGTCAGTATCGGATAGTTCGACCGGCCCGCAGCGACCGGGCCCCCACGACGGTGCACAGTGTGCACGAGGAGTGTCTATGACCCAGCAGCCCACCAAGTTCCCCCGCGACGCCGTCATCGTCGGCGGCAACCGGATCCCCTTCGGCAAGGCGGGCGGCGCCTACGCCTCCGCATCCAACCAGGCGATGCTCACGGCAACGCTCGACGGGCTCGTGGCCCGCTTCGGCCTGGCGGGTGAGCGCCTCGGTGAGGTCGCTGCCGGCGCCGTCCTGAAGCACTCCCGCGACTGGAACCTGGCCCGCGAGTGCGTGCTGGGCTCAGCCCTGGCACCCACGACCCCGGCCTATGACCTGCAGCAGGCCTGCGGTACCGGTCTGGAAGCCGTGATCCTGGTCGCCAACAAGATCGCGTTGGGCCAGATCGACTCTGCGGTCGCCGGTGGCGTCGACTCGGCCAGCGACGCCCCGATCGCCCTGGGAGAGGGGCTGCGCAAGGCACTCCTGACCGCCAGCCGCGCCAAGACCCCGATGGCTCGGGCCAAGGCGTTCACCGCCGTCCGTCCCGGAGACCTGGCCCCCGAGACCCCGCGCAACAGCGAGCCGCGCACCGGGCTGTCCATGGGCGAGCACCAGGCGCGCACCGCCAAACAGTGGGAGATCACCCGCGAGGCCCAGGACGAGTTGGCTGTCGCGAGCCACCACCACATGGCCAGCGCGTGGGACTCCGGCTTCTTCGATGACCTCGCCACCGGGTTCCTGCGTCTCTCCCGTGACGAGGGCCTGCGGCCCGACACCTCCGTGGAGAAGCTCGCCGCGCTGGCGCCGGTCTTCGGCAAGGGTGAGGGCGCCACGATGACCGCCGGCAACTCTACGCCGCTGTCCGACGGTGCCGCGCTGGTCCTGCTCTCCTCCCGCGAGTGGGCAGACGAGCGCCGGTTGCCGGTGCTCGCCACCTTCGTCGACGCCGAAGTCGCTGCCGTCGACTATGTCTCCGGCGACGAGGGTTTGCTGATGGCTCCCGCGTATGCCGTGTCCCGGCTGCTGGCCCGCCGGGGGCTGACGCTGCAGGACTTCGATTACTACGAGATCCACGAGGCTTTCGCCTCCACCGTGCTCGCCACTCTCAAGGCGTGGGAGTCGGAAGAGTTCTGCCGGGAGCGCCTTGGCCGGGAGGCCCCGCTGGGGTCGATCGACCGCAGCAAGCTCAACGTCAACGGCTCCTCGCTGGCCGCGGGGCATCCGTTTGCCGCCACTGGCGGCCGCATCGTGGCCACCCTGGCCAAGATGCTCCATGAGAAGGGCCCGGGCTCGCGGGGCCTGATCTCGATCTGCGCAGCCGGCGGCCAGGGTGTCGTCGCGATTCTGGAAGGGTGCTGACATGGCCGACTTCTTGCAGATGCTCACCTCCAACCCGCTCGCCAAGCAGCTCGGGCTGCCCCAGGCGGCTCATCTGCGCCGCGGCCGGGAGCTGCCGCAGGGCCCCGTGGTGCTTGGCGCCGCCGGCGGCACCCCGTCGCTGACCCAGGACGCCCTCGCGCTGCTCGGTGTCGAGGCACAGGACGCGCTCGTCGACACCGCCGAGACCCGGGTGACCCAGACGGCCGAGGACGGCAGCACCCGCGTCGTCCCCGCGCCCTACCCGTCCACGATCGGTGCGCTGGTCTTGGACGCGACGGCGCTCACGTCGATCTCCGATCTAGAGACCGTCCGCGGCCTGTTGCGGCCAGCCCTCAAGTCGGTCGAGACCTCCGGGCGCATTATCGTCGTCGGGATGGATCCCGAGGCGCTCTACGGCGGAGCTCCGGCCGCGGCCGCGGCCCAGCAGGCGCTGGAGGGCATCGTGCGCAGCGTCGGCAAGGAGCTGCGCGCGGGCGCGACCGCCAACCTGGTCCGCGTCGACCTGCTGGCTGACCGCGAGAGCGCGACCTGCGCCACGGACCTTGCCTCCACCCTGTCCTTCCTGCTGCAGGGCCGATCGGCCTATGTCGACGGCCAGGTCATCCAGGTAGGTCACGCCCCGGAGGGACGTGTCCTGGAGCTCGGCGCCGCCCGCCCCTACGAGGGCCAGATCGTCGTGGTGACCGGAGCCGGGCGAGGCATCGGCGCGAGCATCGCGGAGGTCTTCGCCCGCGATGGCGCGATGGTCGTGGCGGTCGATGTCCCGGCCAGTGGTCAGGGACTCGCCTCCGTAGCCAACAAGATCGGTGGCACCGCGCTCCAGCTCGACATCACCTCAGCGGACGCGGGGCAGCGCATCGCGGCCCACGTCGCCCAGCGCTTCGGTGACGCGGCCCGGATCCACGCGATCGTGCACAACGCCGGCATTACTCGGGACAAGCTGCTGGTCAACACCGACGAGGACCGCTGGGGCAGCGTGCTGGAAGTCAACCTCGCTGCGCAGATCCGCATCAACGAGGTCCTCCTCGACCCGGCCCTGCCCGGCGGGCTCGACGACGGGGCCCGGATCGTCGGCGTCGCCTCGACCTCGGGGATCGCCGGCAACCGTGGCCAGGCCAACTACGCCGCGTCCAAGGCCGGCGTCATCGGGCTGGTCCGCGCGATGGGCGCCGACCCGCGGCTGGCCGAGCGCGGGATCACCGTCAATGCGGTGGCCCCCGGCTTCATCGAGACCGAGATGACGGCCAAGATGCCGATGGCGACCCGCGAGGTGGCCCGGCGGATCAACTCCCTCCAGCAGGGCGGCAAGCCGGTCGACGTCGCCGAGACGATCGCCTGGCTCGCCGAGCCCTCGACCGCCGCCGTCACCGGCGAGGTCGTCCGGGTCTGCGGCCAGTCCCAGATCGGAGCCTGACCCATGACTGACCCGCCCATCACCGACCGGACGG
>NZ_JAUNVI010000013.1:19079-36849 GCF_030537745.1 Ornithinimicrobium sp.
CAGTCCCAGATCGGAGCCTGACCCATGACTGACCCGCCCATCACCGACCGGACGGTCGTTCCTGCCACTGCGGACGGGCCGTCAGCAGATCTGGACGTCCGCGTCCTGGAGCACTCCCCGGCGATCGCGCCGATGTTTGCCCGCGCACTCGCGACCGGCTTCGGGCGGCCCGGTGCCCACGGTGTCCTGCCCACCCAGCGCCTCATGCTGACCGGCGTCCAGCAGGACGTCGCCAGGGTCGCGGCCTACTGCGAGGTCACGGGGTCCGTCCTGTCCGACCGGCTGCCGCTCACCTGGTTGCACGTGCTGACTTTCCCTCTGCAGGTCAAGCTCATGTCCGGTCGGGAGTTCCCGTTCCCGATGCTGGGGATGGTCCACGTGGCCAACACCATGACTCAGCACCGACCGGTCCGGGTCGCGGAGAGCCTCACCCTGTCTACCTGGGTGGAGAACCTCGCGCCGCACCGTTCCGGCCACACCGTCGACGTCGTCGGCGAGGCTCGGGTCGGGGACGAGGTCGTCTGGGAAGGCCGCAGCACCTACCTGGTGCGCGGCCAGACAGAGGAGGCGAAGGGCGGCGAGGCGGCGACCGGCCAAACACAGGCACAGCGGCACGCCATACCGGAGAACGAACTCGCCATCTGGCGCCTGTCCGCTGACCTCGGCAGGCGCTACGCCAAGGTCTCTGGCGATGCCAACCCGATCCACCTGTCCGCACTCAGCGCCAAGGCCCTCGGCTTCCCCCGCGCTATCGCGCACGGCATGTGGTCGCACGCACGCGTCCTCGCCGCCGTCGAGCCCCGGCTGCCCGATTCGCTGACTGTGGACGCGCAGTTCCTCAAGCCGATCCTGCTGCCCTCGACGGTGGTGCTCAGAGGGGGTATGGAGAAGGGCCAGGGCATCTTGGCGCTCACCTCCAAGGACGGCTCGCGGCGACACCTCGCGATGACTGTCGCGGCGCCATAGCTCTTTGGCCGCCTGATTTGGTGAGGGCACCAGCGCCCGTGTAAAGTTGCTTCTCGCTGCCTGCAGGGCCTCCACAGGCTCGGCAGGGTGACAGCCCGCCCCCATAGCTCAGTCGGTAGAGCGTCTCCATGGTAAGGAGAAGGTCAACGGTTCGATTCCGTTTGGGGGCTCTGGCAGGCCGGCTCCCCGGTCGCCCGAGGCGGGATAGCTCAGCTGGTTAGAGCGCACGACTCATAATCGTGAGGTCGCGGGATCGAGCCCCGCTCCCGCTACCGAACTACCCGCGTCATACATCGATTTCCGAGAGCAGGTTCCCGCCGTGGCCAAGTCCACCGACGTCCGCCCCAAGATCACCCTGGCGTGCACGGAGTGCAAGGAGCGCAACTACATCACCAAGAAGAACCGTCGGAACAACCCCGACCGGCTCGAGATGGCGAAGTTCTGCCCGCGCTGCGGCAAGCACACCCCGCACCGCGAGACCCGCTGACGCGAGTCCCGCTCATACGACGAGAGCCGGCACCCCGTGAGGGTGGCGGCTCTCGCTGCGCCTGGGCACGGGACTCTGGACGTTAGGCTGACCGTCATGCCCGTCAACGCTGCTTTTGCCGGCCGGGAGTACCCGCCCGCCGGACCCTTCCAGGTCACCCGCGCCGAGATCGTGGCTTTCGCGGACGCGATCGGAGCAACCTCCCCGGCTCACCGGGAGCCGGCCGCCGCGCAGGTGCTCGGTCACGCCGACGTCGTCGCGCCACCGACCTTCGCGGTCCGTCTCGCTCAACGGTGCGAAGCGGCCTTGATCGAAGACCCCGACGCCGGCATCGACTTCTCCCGGGTCGTGCATGGCCAGGAAGGCTTCGTGCACCACCGCCCGATCGTCGCCGGCGACACACTGACGGGCATCCTGCACGTCGACACGATGCGGGAGGCCGGTGGTCACGGCATGGTCAGCACGCGCGTCGAGCTGACCGACGCTCACAATCAGCCCGTCACCACGGTCACCTCGACCATCGTCGTGCGCGGAGAGGGCTAACTTCCATGCTGACTACCGACCTTGGCGCCCTACGGCGCACTGTCACGGTCGACCGCGCTCGCCTCGTCGACTATGCGGAAGCCTCCGGAGACCAGAACCCGATCCATCAAGACGCCGACTTTGCCCGTGGCGTCGGACTGCCCGACGTGATCGCGCACGGGATGTGGACGATGGGTGCGGCCCTGGACGCCGTCACCGACTACGTCGGCGGCGACCCTGGCCGGATCCTGTCCTGCTCGGCGCGTTTCACCGGCATGGTGGTGGTGCCCGAGGCAGAGATCGTCGAGGTGCTCATCGAGGGTGTGGTGAAGAAGACCGACGAGGAGGCCGGCACGCAGACCCTCGACGTCACCGCGTCCTGCGGCGGCGAGAAGGTCCTCGGCCGCTGCCAGGCCGTGGTCCGCGTATGACGCCACCCACCCGCTCCTCCACCTCGCCGCGTGACCAGCCCGACGTGGGACCAGCACCTGCGGTGACGTCATACCCGCCTCTAGCTGAGCTCACCACTATCCGGGTCGGCGGTCCACCACGCCTCCTCGTCACCGCGTCCACCGAAGCCGAGTTGATCGAGGCTGTCCGGGAGGCCGACGAGGAGGGCGAGCCACTCCTCGTCGTCGGTGGCGGTTCCAACCTGCTCGTCAGTGATGACGGCTTCCCTGGCACCGTCGTGCATGTCGCGACGACGGGGATCGAGGTGCCGTCGGAGTCGGCATGCGGGGGAGTGCTGGCCACTGTGGCGGCCGGCGAAGTCTGGGACAACGTCGTCGCGCACGCCTGTGCCCACTCGTGGTCCGGGATCGAGGCGCTCTCCGGCATCCCCGGAGCGACCGGCGCCACCCCCGTCCAAAATGTCGGCGCCTACGGTCAGGAAGTCGCCCAGACCATCGCCTCAGTGCGGGTCTGGGACCGGCAGGAGTCGCGCATCCGCACCCTCTTTTCTGCCGACCTCGGCTTCTCCTACCGCCACTCCGTGCTGAAGGAGTCGATGCTGGGCGCGGAGGCCGCAGCGGGTGCCGTCACCCCGCGCTACGTGGTGCTCACCGTCTCCTTCCAGCTTCGTCCGACCGAGCTCTCCCAACCCATCAGGTATGCCGATCTCGCCACCGGACTAGGGGTCCGCGTCGGTGAGCGGGTCCCGCTGGAGGCGGCCCGCGAGGCGGTCCTGGAGCAGCGCCGACGACGCGGGATGGTGCTCGATCCGGCGGATCACGACACGTGGAGTTGTGGGTCGTTCTTCACCAACCCCATTCTGACCGCGGTCCAGATGGACGAGTTGGCCGCTCGAGTGGCCGGACGGTGGGGCGCCGACGGGCCGCGGCCGCCGCAGTTTCCCTCCGTCGACGGTGCCACCGTGAAGACCTCGGCGGCCTGGCTGATCGACAAGGCAGGCTTCGCCAAGGGCTACGGCACCGTGGAGGGGCGCCCGGCGGGCCTGTCGACAAAGCACACCTTGGCGCTGACCAACCGTGGCTCGGCCCAGGCGCGGGACGTCCTGGCGCTCGCGCGCGAGATCCGGGACGGGGTCGAGGACGCCTTTGGTGTGCACCTGGTCAATGAGCCGGTGCTGGTCGGGCTGACCCTCTGACAGTCCATGTTCGGGCAGGATGAGGCGATGAGGCGATGGGGCTGTAGAGAGCGCCCCTGGCTCAGCCCGGACCAGGTCACGATCTGGAGCATTTTTCAGCCCCTGGGCCAGGAGTAGAGCGGCTGCCAACGTGCGTATCGTGGACTGGGTAGGGCGGTCTCAGTGGGGCCAGCGTTTCTCTTCGCCCGGGGCGTAAGGGAGCGGGACCTTGCCGTAACGGACACCGGACGGGATCGCGAAGCCCTCTGCAGTCCACTCTGGCGCTGGTCCGCACGGCCGCGACCCGAGGAATTCGTGGTAAGTCCACCACATGGGTCCACCTCGGCTTCGCCGGACCGCGCGAGTGGCGGGGAAGCGTCGACCGGCCCGGTCGCGAGCCACAAGGTCGGTCGACTCCCACTCGGTGATCTCTGCCCCCGAGGTGTCCACGACCGCCAGCCGGAAGCCGGAGCCCTCAAGCAGCGCCTCGACGGTTCCCAGCGAAATGCCGGCTGCGTCGACCTCGGCCTTGGCCACGAAGGACTTGCCCAGCCCGCGCAGCTCCGCATAGCGGCGTTGGCTGGCGCCCAGCGCGCGTCGATGGGCTCGCAGGGCGAGACCGACTCTCTTGCTGACACGCGGTTGGTTTGCGGCGCTCTTCTCGGCTGGCATGGGGTTAGTGAGGCACGAGACCGATGGACGAGGCCAGATCTCTATCGGCTCCGGTGGATGGCTGACTTCCCCAGCCCGGAGGTGTGGATAAGTGTGCCCGGCCGGTGGCTTGCGCCTTAGGTATGGCGTCACCTCACCCCCGTGACATTGCCCCGCCACCATGGGCAAGCGTGTTTGGCCCTCGGACGTCGGTCAGTGCGCCTTCCGCCCACCCACCCGCGGCAAAGGACCTCTGCCTACCAACTCAGGGCAGAGGACCCTTGCCCGCCCACCCGGGGCAGAGGACCCTTGCTCACCCACTGAGGGCGGGGGTGGGTTGCCCCGTCGAGGAGGGCAATGTCACGTGTGAGGGGAGGGGGTAGGGGGCGTCATCCGGCTGACCCGAGGGTGGGCGGGTCGGCGTCGAGCCAAGCATCGACGCCGGCGAGCAGTTGCCGCTTGAGCTCTCCCGGCGCGGTTGACCCTTCGATCGATCCGCGCGCCAAGGTAGCAATTGCGGCGTCGTCGAAGCCGTGGTCCAGCCGGCAACTCGTGTACTGCTCGGTCAGCCGCGTGCCGAACAAGAGCGGGTCGTCCGCGCCGAGTGCCACCCGCGCGCCGGCTGCGATCAACCGCTCGAGCGGCACCTCGGCCATCGTGGGATAGACACCGAGCGCCACATTGCTGCCCGGGCAGACCTCGAGGGTCACCTGCTCATCCACAACGCGCTGTAGCACTGACTCGTCCTCGACCGCGCGGACGCCGTGTCCGAGCCGGTCCGGGAGCAGATATTCCATCGCTACCCGCACGTGGTCGGCGCCCAGTAGCTCGCCAGCGTGGGGAACGCTCGCCAGCCCCGCCCTGGCCGCGATCCGGAAAGCCGGAGCGAAGTCGCTCGTCATCCCTCGGCGCTCGTCGTTGGAGAGACCGAAACCGACGACGGTGCCGGAAGACTCTCCAGCGTGCCTGGCCGCGAGCCGGGCCAAGGTCCGCGCCTCCAGCGGGTGGCGCATCCGGCTGGCCGCGACCACGATCGCGACCTGCGTCCCCGTGGCGGCGCTCGCGACGCGTGCCTCATCGAGAACGATCTCCAACGCAGGGGTTAATCCACCGACGAACGGTGCATAAGACGTCGGATCGATCTGGATCTCCAGCCACCGAGACCCTTCGGCGGCATCGTCCTGCGCAGCCTCCCGCACGATCCGGCGCATGTCCGACTCATCGCGGACACAGGCCCGGGCCGCGTCATACAACCGTTGGAACCGAAACCACCCGCGCTCGTCGTGACCTGACAGCGTGGGGGGCCAGGCGGTGGTGAACGCCTGAGGGAGCCGCAGGCCGTGCTTGTCGGCAAGCTCACGCACGGTCTCAACCCGCATCGAACCGGTGAAGTGCAGGTGCAGGTGCGCCTTGGGCAACTCGAGGAGTGAGCGCTGTCGGTCCGGCATCCCGCCACTGTAATCGGGGGGATAACCTCCTACAGCCACCTGGTGCGCGGGCCGTAGAGTGCCCGTATGGGGGTCATCACCACGCACGCGCTGACGAAGCGCTACGGACGCAGCCACGTCGCCGCGCTGTCCGATCTGACGGTCGAAGTCGGTGAGGGCGTGACCGGGCTGGTCGGGGCCAACGGCGCGGGGAAGTCGACGCTGATCAAGATCCTGCTCGGACTGCTCGCGCCGACCTCCGGGACCGCGCAGGTCCTCGGTCACGACATCGGGCGGGACGGCGAGCAGATCCGGGCGGTGGTCGGCTACATGCCCGAGCACGACTGCCTTCCCCCGGACATGCGCTGCATCGATTTTGTCGTGCACATGGGCCGCATGTCCGGACTGCCACCCGCAGCCGCCCGCGAGCGAGCCGCCGACGTGCTGCGCCACGTCGGGCTGGCTGAGGAGCGCTACCGCCTGATGGGCGGCTACTCCACGGGGATGAAACAGCGCGCCAAGCTCGCGCAGGCGCTGGTGCACGACCCGCAGCTCATCATGCTGGACGAGCCCACCAATGGGCTCGACCCTGCTGCCCGAGACGACATGCTCGCGCTGGTGCACCGCATCGGCCACGACTTCGGCATCCCGGTCCTGGTCACGTCTCACCTGCTAGGGGAGCTGGAGCGCATCAGCGACTACGTGGTGGTGCTCGACGGTGGGCATCTGCTGAGGTCGCAGGCCACCCAGAGCTTCATGTCCGACACCGGTGTCGTGCTCGTGGAGGTGATCGGCGCAGCCGCCGACGATTCGGACATGCGGGCCCAGGCGCGCATGGGGGAGGCGTTGGCAGCGCACGGGCTCACCTGCCGGCCTCGGGGCAGCCTCATCGAGATCGATCCGATAGGCCCGTCCGGGCCAGAGGGCCCACCTGATCCTGAGGTGGCGGCCGCCGCTCACGACCGTCTCCGCGACCTCGTCCGCGACACGGCAGCGGACCTCGGTGTCGGCCTGGTGCGCATCCAGCCCCAGACCGGTCACCTCGAGGACGTCTTCCGTGAGGAGGTGGCGTCGTGAGCCAGCCAGCTGAGCGGACCGGCGTGATCCACGACATCGGCTACCGCCGCTACACCGGGGCGCGAGCAGGCCGCGCCGCGATCGGGGGCTCGCTGCTGTGGTCGGGAGTCCTGGCCGTCTTCGGTTTCGGGCGCTCCGGCAAGGCCAAGGTCCTGCCCTTCGTCCTGCTCGGGATGGCGCTCGTGCCGGCGGTCATCCTCGTCGGGATCATGGTCTTCCTGGGTCGCAATGAGCAACTCCTCAACTATCCCGGGTATGTGACGAACGTCGCGTTCGTCGTCGCACTCTTCGTGGCGGCCCAGGCCCCGGTGCTCTTCAGCCGTGATCTGCGTTCGGGGGTGATCAGCCTCTACCTGGCCCGGCCCCTCGGCGCCACCGCATTCGCGTTGATCCGCTGGGCGTCGCTGGTGCTGGCCATCCTGGCCTTCCTGGTGACTCCGGTGCTCATCCTCTTCGTGGGCGGTCTCTCGCTCGGTGCCCGCCTGGAGGACGAACTGCCCCGCCTGCTCACCGCGCTCGGAGGCGCACTGCTGCTGGCGCTCATGGCGGCCGCAGTCGCCGCGCTCGTCGCGTCGTGGACCCTACGACGCGGCCTGGCCGTCGCCGGCTCGATCATGGTGCTGCTGGTCGGGCTGGGCGTGACGGGCGCCCTGCAGGCGGTCGCCTCCGAGCAGGGCCAGGACACGTTGGCCCAGTGGGCCGCGCTGCTCTCTCCCTTCGTTCTTGTCGACTCCATCCAGGTGGCTCTCGGCGATGCCGTGTCCGGGGCCTACCCGGCGCCTGCAGCCGATGCCACCACCGGCTGGCTGCTGCTGCTGTCGGCACTCGCCCTCCTCCTGATCGGCCTGACCCTCCTCGTGCACCGCTACCGCAGCAAGGGAGCCTGAGATGACCGAGCTGGTCCTGGAGAAGGTCTCGCGCTGGTACGGCAACGTCGTCGCCGTCAATGACGTCACGATGACGATCGGTCCCGGCGTCACCGGCCTGCTGGGCCCCAACGGCGCTGGCAAGTCCACCCTGATCTCGATGATGGCCGGTTTCCTGGCGCCCTCCTCCGGCGAGGTGCGCCTGGGCGAGGAAAGGGTGTGGCGCAACGTCTCGACATACCAGCACCTGGGGTTGGTGCCCGAGCGTGAGGTGAGCTTCTCCTATCTCACCGGGCGACAGTTCGTCCAGGCCAGCGCAGAGTTGCACAAGCTGCGTGACTCCCGCGGGGCCACCCAGCGGGCGCTGGAGGAGGTCGACCTGGTCGACCCCGCGGACCGCCCGATCAGCACCTACTCCAAGGGTATGCGGCAACGCGCCAAACTGGCCTCTGCGCTTGTGCACGAGCCGGAGGTGCTCCTGCTGGACGAGCCGTTCAACGGCGTGGACCCCCGCCAGCGGATGCACCTCATGGCGCTGCTGACCCGGATGGGCGAGCAGGGCCGCACGGTCCTGTTCTCCAGCCACATCCTCGAGGAGGTCGAGCAGATCGCCCGGCACATCGAGGTCGTGGTGTCCGGGCGGCACGCGGCCAGCGGTGACTTCGGCGCTATCCGAGCGCTGATGACCGACCGGCCTTCGCACTACACGATCCGGTCCACCGACGACCGGGCCCTCGCGGCCGCCCTGATGGGTCAGGACAGCGTGCGTGGGGTGACGCTGGGAAGCGTCGGCGCAGGGGAAGCGATCATGGTGGAGGTGACCGAGATGGGCCAGTTCACGCGGGCGCTGCCGCAGCTTGCGCGGCAGGCGGGGATCACGGTGCGCGAGCTGGCGCCGACGGACGAGAGCCTGGAGTCGGTCTTCACCTACCTGGTGCAGTCATGAACCTCACTATCGCGCGACTGGCTCTGCGCGCCCTCTTGGGCCAGAAGCGGGTCCTGGTGCTGATCGCGCTGCCGGTCCTGCTCGTGGCGCTCGCTGGCCTGCTTCGCTGGCTCACCGGCGAGCCCGTGTCGGCCAGCATGGTGTTCGTCGAGCTGGGGCTGGCCCTGGTGGTGCCGCTGATCGCCCTGATCGCTGCCAACGGTGTGCTTGGCCCAGAGATCGACGATGGCTCGGTGGTCTACCTCCTCTCCACCCCGGTGAGTCGGTATGTCGTGGCCGCTTCGAAATTTCTCGTGGCAGCAGGCGTCGCGGTCGTGCTATCCGTTTCGGGGCTGGTGGGCACCGTGCTTGCCGGGGGGCTGAGCGAGCGCTGGCTGACCGTGTCGCTGGTTACCGGTGGAGCCGCCGCTCTCCTGTATGCCGCGCTCTTCACGGCGATGTCGGCCATCACTCGGCACGGGATGATCGCCGGGTTGATCTACGCACTGGTGGTCGAGGGTCTGCTAGGCCGGTTCCTGAGCGGGTTTCGCTACCTCTCGATCCGTGCTCTGGCCGAGCGCATCGGCGAGGTCGCCGCGGACGTGGACCTGCCGGTGGCGGATCTGTCGCTGGCCTACGCACTCATCGCCTCGGTCGTCGTCCTGGTCGCCGGTGTCCTGGTCGCCGGCTGGCGGCTGCAGCGCTTCCAGCTGCGCGGAGACGAGTAGCGCCAGCCCGCTCCATACCACCCTGACCTGCGGGTTGTATATCTATGCGTGGTTCCGCATACACTTCTCCCATGTCCAAAGTTTTGACAAGTCTTCCTGTCGGTGAACGCGTCGGGATCGCCTTCTCCGGAGGTCTCGACACCTCGGTCGCGGTCGCCTGGATGCGAGAGAAAGGTGCCGTGCCCTGCACCTACACGGCCCACATCGGCCAGTACGACGAGCCCGACATCGACGGTGTCCCCGGCCGTGCGCAGGAGTATGGCGCGGAGATCGCGCGGCTGGTCGACTGCCGCGCGGAGCTTGTGGAGGAGGGGTTGGTCGCGCTGGCGTGCGGAGCCTTCCACATCCGCTCCGGTGGCCGCACCTACTTCAACACCACGCCGCTGGGCCGGGCTGTGACTGGCACCATGCTGATCAAGGCCATGAAGGAGGACGGCGTCAACATCTGGGGCGACGGGTCGACCTTCAAAGGCAACGACATCGAGCGGTTCTACCGCTACGGACTCCTAGCCAACTCCAACCTGCGCATCTACAAGCCGTGGCTCGACGAGGCGTTCGTGCATGAGCTCGGGGGGCGCGACGAGATGAGCCAGTGGCTGACCGAGCGCGACCTGCCCTACCGCTCCAGCAAGGAGAAAGCCTACTCCACGGACGCCAACATCTGGGGTGCCACCCACGAGGCCAAGTCGCTGGAGCACTTGGACACCGGTATGGAGATCGTCGAGCCGATCATGGGCGTCCGGTTCTGGGACCCGCAGGTCCAGATTGACACCGAGGACGTCACCGTCTCCTTCCGCGACGGTCGGCCGTTGGCGATCAACGGCGACGACTTCGGCGGCGACGCCGTCGCGCTGGTCATGGCCGCCAACGAGATCGGCGGGCGCCACGGACTCGGGATGGCCGACGAGATCGAGAACCGCATCA
Organism: Ornithinimicrobium sp.; assembly: GCF_030537745.1. GTDB lineage: Bacteria > Actinomycetota > Actinomycetes > Actinomycetales > Dermatophilaceae > Ornithinicoccus. The sequence continues at coordinate 29,238 of NZ_JAUNVI010000013.1, forward strand.
TCGAGGCCAAGTCGCGCGGGATCTACGAGGCGCCAGCCATGGCACTGCTGCATATCGTCTACGAGCGCCTCGTCAACGCGATCCACAACGAGGACACGATCGCGGCCTACCACAACCAGGGCCGGGCGCTGGGCCGGCTCATGTACGAGGGCCGCTGGCTAGACCCGCAGGCGCTGATGATCCGCGAGTCGCTGCAGCGCTGGGTAGCTTCGGCAGTGACGGGAGAGGTGACCCTGCGGCTGCGCCGCGGAGAGGACTACACGATCGTGTCGACCCGCGGCCCGGCGTTCTCCTACCACCCCGACAAACTGTCGATGGAGCGCGTCGCCAACGCGGCGTTCGGGCCGACCGACCGGATCGGTCAGCTCACCATGCGCAACCTCGATATCGCGGACTCCCGCTCGCGGCTGGAGCAGTATGTCGCGATGGGCCTGCTGGGGTCGGGCGGCGCCGCCACGTCGGCGCTCGGCCTGGCCACCACCTCGCTCGTCGGTGAACTCACGCCCGGCGGGTCTGAGCGCATCGCCGGCGGCGTGGGGCCCACCGAGGACGAGGAAGAGTCGCTGGACTGGGCGGCGATGGAGTTCGGGGTCGACTGACCCGCACGGGGCGGTGGGGTCAGTGCGCCTCGGCGAGCAGGGCCTGGATGCGGCCGACGCCCTCCTTGAGGTCGTCGTCGCCCAGCGCGTAGGAGAAGCGCAGGTAGCCGCTCGGCCCGAAGGCCTCGCCGGGCACCACAGCCACCTCGACCTCGTCCAGGATCAGCTCGGCCAGCTCGGCGGAGGTCTGGGGAGTGCGGCCACGGATGGTCCGGCCGAGCACGCCCTCGACCGAGGGGTAGGCATAGAAGGCGCCCTGCGGCACCGGGCAGTGGACTCCTTCGATGGCGTTGAGCATCTCCACGATGGTCTTGCGCCGCCGGTCAAAGGCGGTCCGCATCTCCTCCACGGCATCCAGACTGCCCTCCAGCGCAGCGACGGCCGCCCGCTGGGAGACGTTGGCGACGTTGGAGGTGGCGTGGCTCTGCAGGTTGGTGGCCGCCTTGATGACGTCCTTGGGCCCGATCATCCACCCCACGCGCCACCCCGTCATCGCGTAGGTCTTGGCGACGCCGTTGACCACCACGCAGGTGTCGGCCAGCTCTGGCACAGCGACCGGCATCGACGTCGCGACGGCACCGTCATAGGTGAGGTGCTCATAGATCTCGTCGGCGACGACCCAGATGCCGTGCGAGAGCGCCCAGCGGCCGATCGCCTCGACTTGCTCGGGCGGGTAGACCGCGCCGGTGGGGTTGGAGGGGGAGCAGTAAAGCAGCACCTTGGTGCGCTCGGTCCGCGCGGCCTCGAGCTGGTCCACGGTGACGAGGTAGCCCTGGTCGGCCCCGGCGAACACCTCGACCGGGACGCCGCCGGCCAGACGGATGGCCTCGGGGTAGGTCGTCCAGTAGGGGGTGGGCAGGAGCACCTCGTCGCCGGGGTCGAGCAGCGTCGCGAAGGTCTGGTAGACAGCCTGCTTGCCGCCGTTGGTGACGAGCACATTCGCCGGCTCCACCTCATACCTGGAGTCGCGGGCGGTCTTGGCGACGATCGCGGCCTTGAGCTCGGGCAACCCACCGGCGGGGGAGTAACGGTGGTTGACCGGGTTGTGCGTCGCGGCGGCCGCCACCTCGACGATGTAGTCGGGCGTCGGGAAGTCCGGTTCACCCGCCCCAAACCCGACGACCGGTCGGCCCTGTGCTTTCAGGCCCTTGGCCTTGGCGTCCACCGCCAGCGTGGCAGACTCTGCTATTGCGCCGATGCGGGCGCTGATCCTCGGCTTCGTTGACTCGCTCACTCCTCCATCTTTGCACCTAGGTGGGAGCGTCACGTAGACTCCCCATTCGGGTGTTCGCACCGCGCGCCAGCCTGCCCCAACTCAGCAATCGCGCATCCTGCCTCACTCGAAGGGCAATAGCTCAATTGGTAGAGCATCGGTCTCCAAAACCGACGGTTGGGGGTTCGAGTCCCTCTTGCCCTGCGTGAACGGTCAGGTCACCACCTGGTCGCGACCAGATACCTGCACGAAGGAAGGCAACCCGTGGCAAACCCGGCTCCGGACACCGAGGGTGTCGCACGCAGCCAAGCCGGCTCCGGCCAGCCGCCACGACCGGCGACTTTCCTGGCGCAGGTCATGGCCGAGATGCGCAAGGTCGTCCAACCGACGCGCCAGGAACTGATCACCTACACCGTGGTGGTCATGCTCTTCGTGAGCGTGATCATGGCCTTTATCTTTGGCGTCGATCAGCTGAGCAAGGCGCTGATGGACCTGATCTTCGGGTCCTGAACGCACGCAACCGGCCCGACCATCGCGCACGCACCGCTAAGAGCAACAGGGAAGTAGGCATGTCCGAGCAGACCCATGAGACCGACGAGGCCATCGACCTCGCCGTCGAGGATGATGTGACCGAGGAGCCGACCGGCGAGATGGCTGAGTCGACGGCTCCCACGCACGAAGTTTCCGACGAGGCGCTCGACGCTGACGTCGACGGCGAGCAGGATGAGGCGTCGGGCACCGAAGCCGACGCCGAAGAGGCCCCCGTCGACCCGCTCGAGGACTTCAAGGAGAACCTGCGCGGGAAGTTCGGCGACTGGTATGTCGTGCATTCCTACGCCGGCTATGAAAACCGGGTCAAGGTGAACATCGAGTCTCGGATCGTCAGCCTGGACATGGAGGACTACATCTTCGAGGTGGAGGTCCCCATGGAGGAGGTGCGCGAGATCAAGAACGGCCAGCCCAAGATGGTCCGCCGCGTCCGCATGCCCGGTTACGTCCTGGTCCGGATGGAGCTGACCGACGCCTCGTGGGGCGTGGTCCGGCACACTCCCGGCGTCACCGGCTTCGTCGGCAACGCCCACCAGCCCGTGCCGCTCAGCATCGACGAGGTGGTGAGCATGCTAGCTCCGACCTTCGACACCCCAGCCGCTGGCGCCGCCGCTGGCTCGGGCAGCAGCGGTGCGGCGGCCAAGTCGCCGGCCGAGGTCTACTTCGAGATCGGCGAGTCGGTGACCGTGATGGAAGGTCCTTTCGAGACCCTCCCGGCCACGATCTCCGAGGTCATCCCCGAGAGCAACAAGCTCAAGGTGCTGGTCTCGATCTTCGGTCGCGAGACGCCGGTCGAGCTGTCGTTCAGCCAGGTCGCCAAACTGTAAGTTCACAGATTCCCCCGAGGACCACCGTTCCCGGGATGCAACCGGGTCATCGCCCAAGGCGTCGGCCCACTAGCACCAGAAAGAGGCATCATGCCCCCCAAGAAGAAGGTCTCCGGCTTTATCAAGCTGCAGATCCAGGCCGGCGCGGCTACCCCCGCGCCTCCCGTCGGTCCCGCGCTCGGCCAGCACGGCGTCAACATCATGGAGTTCGTCAAGGCATACAACGCCGCGACCGAGTCCCAGCGTGGCAACGTCATCCCGGTCGAGATCACGGTCTATGAGGACCGCTCGTTCACCTTCATCACCAAGACGCCGCCCGCAGCCGAGTTGATCAAGAAGGCCGCTGGCGTCGCCAAGGGGTCCGGCGAGCCGAACAAGACCAAGATCGCCAAGCTGACGGATGCCCAGCTCACCGAGATCGCCGAGATGAAGATGGACGATCTCAACGCTGTCGATCTAGACATGGCCAAGCGGATCATCGCGGGCACTGCCCGGTCGATGGGCATCACCACCCCGTGAACCTCAAGCAATCACACCCCGTGATTGTCAGCACAACTGTGGCAGGGCCAGCGCAGGCCCGCATGACCACATCTCCATCACCATGAACCAAGGAGTAGCACCATGAAGCGCAGCAAGGCTTACCGGGCCGCAGCAGACAAGCTCGAGGAGGGCAAGTTCTATGCCCCTCTCGACGCCATCAAGCTGGCCAAGGAGAACGCCACCACCAAGTTCGACCAGACCGTCGAGGTCGCTCTGCGCCTCGGCGTGGATCCGCGCAAGGCCGACCAGTTGGTCCGCGGCACCGTCAACCTGCCTCATGGCACCGGCAAGACGGCGCGGGTGCTCGTCTTCGCCAACGGTGACAAGGCCGAGGCAGCCCGGGCGGCGGGCGCCGATTTCGTCGGCTCCGACGACATGATCGAGAAGGTCTCCGGTGGCTGGGTCGATTTCGACGCTGTTGTCGCGACCCCCGACCTGATGGGCAAGGTCGGCCGTCTTGGTAAGGTCCTGGGCCCGCGCGGCCTCATGCCCAACCCCAAGACCGGCACCGTCACCATGGACACGGCCAAGGCTGTCTCTGACATCAAGGGCGGCAAGATCGAGTTCCGTGTCGACAAGCACAGCAACCTGCACTTCATCATCGGCAAGGCATCCTTCGCCGAGGAGGCGCTCATCGAAAACTACCGCGCCGCCATCGACGAGGTCCTCCGTCTGAAGCCTGCGTCGTCCAAGGGTCGCTACATCACCAAGGCGACCATGGCCACCACCGTTGGCCCCGGCATCCCGCTGGACCCCTCGCGCGCCAACGCCCGGGCGGCTGCGGACGCCTGATCCACCCGCAACGCCCCCGACGAGCAATCGTCGGGGGCGTTGCCCGTGGACGTCCCTGGGCTCGAGACCTTGCTCCGGGTTCGGCGGTGATCAGGTCAGCCCGAGCAGGGCGAGCCGATCGGCATATCGCCGAAGCCCCTCCTGCACAAAGCCGGGGTAGCGGGCGTACCACCGCAACTGCTCGCTGCGCACCCGCTCATCCGGCACGACTTCGCCCTGCAGCAGCCAGTCGCGCCGGGGCGTGCCGCTCATCCCCAGGGCCCGGGCCACCAACGGCTCCACCGGCGTGTGCACCGAGTTGAGCAGCACCCTGTCCGGCTCGCGCACTCCCACCGGGACCCCCAGTGCAGCCTGCGCGCGTTGGGCCAGCTCCACCAGCAGCGCGTTGCCCGGGTGGTTGATCGTCCGCCAGGAGTCGAGCCCGGGCCGCTCGAAGCAGTCGGACATGGACACCAGGTCGCCAGCCTGCTCCCGCCGGCGCAACTCAGCGATGGAGTTCGCCGACATCTGCCGGTAGGCATCGAGGTCCCTGGTGGGCTCGGGGCGGGTGCCGGTGTGCGCCTCGACGATGGTGCGCAGGTCGTGATAGGGCACCACAGGCGGGTCGCCTGCACTGGGATGGCGCACGGTGACCTGGAACGGGTGCATCCCTTCGTAGACCAGCAACGGCAGCAGCACCAGCTGCGCGCCGGGCGCCAACCAGGGCATCAGCTGGGAGGTGCCCAGCGGCATACCCCGGTAGTTATCGCTCACCGGCTGGACGAACAGCACGTCGGTGCGGGCGAGCAGCCGGCGCAGGTGCGGCAGCTCATCCTCGTCCAGCTCATAGACCGGGGGGACGCGCACGGTGCGCAACGAGGGGGTGGGCGCGCTGGCTAGCAACAGGCGCAGCGCCTCGGACTGGCAGGTGCCCAGCACGAAGGCCAGCGGGCGTCCGTCCTCGGGGGGAAGTGGCGTGATCCCATAGAACTCCCCGTAGTGCAGCGTGCGGCCATCGACGGGGCGGTGCGTGGTCTCGCTCATGCTCCAGCACACCACGAGCCGGTCCCGTGTGTCATCCTTCGTGCTGGTCCGTGCCTCCGCCGGCCAGGTGCACCACCGTGCCCATGTCCGGGTCCCACCAGCGCAACCCCACCGCCCGCCGGGACAGCACCGGCTCTCGCCGCTCGCTGCCCAGCGCCGTCAGGGCTAGCCCGACGGTAGATGGAGCCAGCCGCTGGGCCAGGGTCAGGTGCACCAGCCACGGTCGCGGATCGGCTCCGGGCCAGAGCACGGCCAGCTCCTCGCGGGCGGCCTGTAGGTCTGCTGCGGGCACAACGAGCTCAGCCAGGGTGTATCTCGGTGGCGAACCGAGGAGCGCCAGCCCGGCCATCGGCAGGTCCACCGGGAGGAGGGCGCCCAGCAGGCGGGCGGCTGTCTCAAGCGTGCTCGCAGGCGGCCGGGGCCCACTGGCGACAGTGACGTGCGGGCGGTGGGTCGCGCCGGTATGCCGTGCCGCCGAGGCGACACCTGCCTCGTCCAGGTGGGCCCACCGTCGCCGCAGCGCGGCCTCGTCATCGGCGTCCAGGATCAGCTCTAGCGCGTGCGCCCGGCGTGGCCGGGTCTGCGGACCCGAGGCACCGACCTGGTCGGCGGCACTCACCGACCCAGCCACCCCGCGGCCGCCGCCCGGTGCGCCGCGCGCTTGTCGGGGTCCATCGCGTCCAGGCTCCGGACGGCGAAGCCCGACCTGGGGTTGGCCTCGAACGCCTCCCGGTGGTCCTCGACAAAGCTCCAGTAGAGCCCGTCCCAGGCCTCCCGCCACTGCCCCGCCGGCAGATCTGACATCTTGCGCAGATAGTTGCTCCCGGACACGTAGGGCTTGGTGGTGATGGTCTCGCCCGCAGCGAACTGGCTCATCGCGTAGACGTTGGGCACCATCACCCAGTCGTAGGCGTCCACGAACATCACCATGAACCAGCGCCAGACCTCGCCCGGGTCGACCCGCTGCAGGCACAAGGCGTTGCCGAGCACCATGAGCCGCTCGATGTGGTGGGCCCACCCACGCTCGAGCACCCGCCGGATGACTAGGTCGACCGGCTCCAGCCCGGTCGTGCCGTCCCACCACCCTTGCGGCAGTGGGCGCCCATGGCCGAGCACATTGCTGGTGCGCATCCGCCGGCCCCACAACCGGTAAGTGCCGCGCATGTACTCCCGCCAGCCGATCAGCTGGCGGACGAACCCCTCCAGGCTTGCCAGGTCGACGTCCTGCTCGTCCGCCGCGTCGAGCACGCGGTCCAGCACCTGGCCCGGGTCGAGGAGGCCGCTGTTCAGCGCCGGAGACAGGGCGGAGTGGAACAGGACAGGATGCTCGGTGCTGATCGCATCCTCGAAGGGCCCGAACTGCGCGAGCCGCTCGTCGAGGAACCGCCGCAGCGCGGCGTCAGCCTCTCCCGGCGAGGTCGGCCACGCGAAGGTGGCCGGGTCCCCGGGCGCGTCGGGGAAATGCTCGCCCACCCAGTCGATCGCCTCATGGACGCGGGCATGGCGTCGCGCTGCTCCGAGCGATGGGTCCGGCACCGGGTGGCCCCTGGGCAGGCGCTTGCGGTTCTCGGTGTCGAAGGACCAGCGACCACCGATCGGCTGGCCAGCGTCCATCAGCACGTCGAGGCGGCGCCGCTGCCAGGCGTAGAAAGGCTGCATCCGCGCCGTTCCGCGGCCGAGCTGCTCGGCGACCTGGGCCCTGGTGGTGAGAAAGGCGGGGGTGTCGAGGACGTCGTCACGGCGCAGTTCGTAGCCGCCTTCGCGTAGCTGGTCGCGGCAGTCGCGCCCCAGCCAGTCATCGACGACGTCGAGAACCGTGACCTGCTCGGGCCGCAGGCGCGTGACCAGCTCGACCAGCCCCCTGCCCGAGGAGCGGTCGGCGCGCGACTCGACGACGTCCACGTCCAGACCGGCGGCGCGGGCTCGGTCGACGAAGCGGCTCACGCCCGCCCGGTGGAGGACCAGCTTGTGCGCGTGGAAGGGCAACTGCCGGTAGAGCAGGTCCTCTTCGATCACTACGAGCCGGGTGCCGGGGGCTACGTGCAGCTGGGCGGTGTGCAGCTGGTGCG
>NZ_JAUNVI010000013.1:36859-39176 GCF_030537745.1 Ornithinimicrobium sp.
GGTGCGGGTAGACCAGCCGCAGGGCCCTCGTCATCGCCGGGGTCAGTGAAGGTCGAGAAGCTCACGGAGATATTGCGGCAGCATCGCCCACCAGGTCGGCCACTCATGCTCGTAGTCGGGGCCCCAGTCGTCAACGCGGTTGGGGATGCTCTGAGCACCCAGGATGTCGGCCATCTGCCAGGACTCCTCGATGTTTTCCCAGGCCCCGGTCCCGGAGGCCAGCAGCACGAAGCGGGACCGGATCCTTTCCAGCGACGGACCGCTCATCCCTGGCAGGAACCGCTTTGGGGAGGCGTAGAAGAGATCGTCGGCATAGCCGCCGATGAAGCGCTCGATCTCGTAGGTGCCGCTCATCGCGATCGCCAGCCGGAACAGGTGCGGAAAACGGGTGATGAGGGCGACCGAGTTGAAGGCGCCGATCGAGGAGCCAGCGACCACGGCGAGCTCATGACCAGAGTCCGCGCGGATGGCGGGCATGACCTCGTGCGCAATCGCCTGATGAAACTGGTTGAGGAGGCGGCAGCGGTAAGCGACGTCCCCGTGTCCCTGCATCATCGCCTTCCCCGCGAGGCTGTCGCAGGAGTAGAGCCGGATGTGTCCGGGCTGGATCAGGTCATCGAGCACGCGGACCAGCTTGTGACGTTCGATCTCCTCCGCATCACCCCCAGCGGTGGGCAGCACCAGCACCGGCACCCCGCCATGGCCCCACCTGGCCAGGGAGATGTTCTGCTGCATGCGGGGCGAGAACCATGTTTCGACGGCCTTCATGGACCTATTGGTACCCGATCGGAGCGGTATACGTCAGGATTTGGCACCAGCGCGCCCCCGCCTCACCCGTTCGAGCCGGCCCAATTTGGGGGCAGTTGAGGTATGCCGTACGCTGACGTCATACCCAATGACCGCCGGTTGTCGGCGTGCCCTGGCGCGAAAGCGCACGGAAGCGTCGGCCGAAGGTTCCCTCACCAGGGGCAACCAGCGCAGGAGTGATACGAGCCGCTGTGCCCAGCCTGAGGCTGCGCTGCAGACCTACGAGCCCCGTGCGCCCTTGCGCCGGGGCTCTTGTCGTGGGACCACGGGGTAGCCGGCACCACGACGAAGGAGGCCCATATGGCAACGCCCGAGAAGGCTGCAGCCATCGCCGACATCGCGGAGAAATTCCGCACGTCCGGCGCGGCCGTGCTGACCGACTACCGCGGTCTGACGGTGAGCCAGCTCACCGCGCTGCGTACTTCGATGCGCGAGCACGCCACCTACTCCGTGGTGAAGAACACGCTGACCAAGCGTGCTGCCGCCGAAGCCGGCGTTGACGGCCTCGACGACCACCTGGTCGGCCCCACGGCGATCGCCTTCGTCACCGGTGACCCGGTCGAGGCTGCCAAGGGGCTGCGTGACTTCGCCAAAGCCAACCCGGCTCTGGTGATCAAGGCTGGCATCCTCGACGGCTTGCCGTTGACGCCGGAGGAGATCACCAAGCTCGCGGACCTGGAGTCCCGCGAGGTCCTGCTGTCCAAGCTCGCCGGCGCCATGAAGGCGAACCTGAGCAAGGCCGCCTACCTCTTCGCCGCTCCGTTGTCGCAGGCCGCCAGGGTCGTCGACGCGCTGCGCGCGAAGGTGGAGGAGCAGGGTGGCGACAATGCCACCGCTGCGGCCTCCGAGCCCACGGCTGACGCCGAGGCACCGGTCGAGGCTGCCGCCGAGACCACCACCGACGTCGCCGAGGGTGGCGACGAGAGCTGACCGCCACGGACCACCCGGTCCGGTCAGCAAGCACCACCACACGCCACTCAAGGCATGAAGAGAAAGGAACGCCATCATGGCGAAGCTGAGCACCGAGGAACTCCTTGACCACTTCAAGGAGATGACCCTGATCGAGCTGTCCGAGTTCGTCAAGGCATTCGAGGACACCTTCGAGGTCACCGCCGCTGCCCCCGTCGCGGTTGCGGCCGCTGGCGGCGCCGGCGCGGCCGCCGCGGAGGAGGAGGCGGAGCAGAGCGAGTTCGACGTCATCCTCGAAGCCGCTGGGGAAAAGAAGATCCAGGTCATCAAGGAGGTCCGCTCGCTGACCTCCCTGGGACTGAAGGAAGCCAAGGACCTCGTCGACGGCGCCCCCAAGGCCGTCCTGGAGAAGGTCGACAAGGAAGCGGCCAACAAGGCCAAGGAGCAGCTCGAGGGCGCTGGCGCCACCGTCACGCTCAAGTGAGTCGGTCCCGGGTGGCGTGAGCTGCTCGGGACGCTCCCTCCGCCACGGGCGGGGCCTCATCGCCAGTTGTGGCCCCGCCCGGGGCCGTTGTCGGCCCGTGGCGTTTGGCGGCTGGCT
>NZ_JAUNVI010000013.1:39186-51091 GCF_030537745.1 Ornithinimicrobium sp.
CACCTGCAGCCACAAGTTGGGCGGCCCGGGTGGGGGGGCGGTGGTGGGGCCGCACCCGCGGCCCGGGGGGGGGCCACATCGCAAGATGAGGCCCCGCCCGTGGCTTTTGTCGGCTGGGTGGGGCCTCATCGCAAGATGAGGCCCTCGCCCGTGGCTTTTGTCGGCTGGCTTTTGCGTGCCAGCAGGCGACCGACACTCCCTATCGACCTCTAGCACTTGACGAAACGGGCAGGGACAGGTCAGAGTTGCTTTCGACAGCGCCGCTGGGTGGGGGACCGGGTGGAGTGTTGGTTGCAGCGCCGCGACCAATTAGACCTAGGTGGCGCGAGTGTGTATGCTGTATCTTTGCGCTGCCCTTCTCCTGCCCCCGCTCACCGCTCACCGACGGTTTCGTGCGTCGCCCTCGTGGCCGCCGCGCTTGACACCGTCGTATCGCCGTGTCTGGAAGCAGGAACCAGGGTAGCGCGAACTAGCCGCCCACCCAGGCCCATGGAAGGACCAATCCTTGGCTGCCTCGCGCACTGCGAAGAAGACTGTGTCCACCGCGAAGACGGCTTCTGGCCGCCTGAGCTTTGCAAAGATTAGGGAGCCTCTGGAGGTACCAGACCTCCTTGCTCTTCAGACCGAGAGCTTTGACTGGCTCCTGGGCAACGAGGCCTGGCAGGGCCGCGTCGCCGAGGCCAGCAAGGGCGGTCGGAAGGACATCCCCTCCGTCTCCGGACTCGAGGAGATCTTTGAAGAGATCTCTCCGATCGAGGACTTCTCCGGCTCTATGTCGCTGAGTTTCCGCGACCACCGTTTCGAGGAGCAGAAGTACTCCGTCGACGAGTGCCAGGAGAAGGACATGACCTACTCCGCGCCACTCTTCGTGACGGCGGAGTTCATCAACAACACCACCGGTGAGATCAAGAGCCAGACGGTCTTCATGGGCGACTTCCCGCTGATGACCCCGCGCGGCACCTTCATCGTCAACGGCACCGAGCGTGTCGTGGTCTCCCAACTGGTGCGCAGCCCGGGCGTCTACTTCGAGCGCAGCCTCGACAAGACGTCCGACAAGGACATCTACTCCGTCAAGGTCATCCCGAGCCGGGGCGCTTGGCTGGAGTTCGAGATCGACAAGCGTGACCAGGTCGGCGTGCGCGTCGACCGCAAGCGCAAGCAGAGCGTCACCGTCCTGCTCAAGGCGCTCGGCTTGAGCGAGGCCCAGATCCTGGAAGATTTCGGCGACTACGAGTCGATCCGGGCCACCCTGGAGAAGGACAACATCGCCACGCAGGACGAGGCGCTGCTGGACATCTACCGCAAGCTGCGCCCGGGCGAGCCGCCCACGCGTGACGCCGCGGACGCGCTGCTGACGAACCTCTACTTCAACCCCAAGCGCTACGACCTGGCCAAGGTCGGTCGCTACAAGATCAACAAGAAGTTGGGTCTGCAGGCGCCGCTGGAGGAGTCGGTGCTCGGCATCGACGACATCGTCGCCACGATCAAGTACCTCGTCGCCCTGCACGCTGGCGAGACCACGATCAACATGCCAGGCGGCGACATGCCGGTCGAGGTCGACGACATCGACCACTTCGGCAACCGTCGCCTTCGCAGCGTCGGCGAGCTCATCCAGAACCAGGTCCGCACGGGCCTGTCCAGGATGGAGCGAGTCGTCCGCGAGCGCATGACGACCCAGGACGTCGAGGCGATCACGCCGCAGACGCTGATCAACATCCGGCCCGTCGTCGCCTCCATCAAGGAGTTCTTCGGCACCAGCCAGCTCTCGCAGTTCATGGACCAGAACAACCCGCTCTCCGGGCTGACGCACAAGCGTCGGTTGTCCGCGCTGGGCCCGGGTGGTCTTTCCCGTGACCGCGCCGGCATGGAGGTCCGTGACGTCCACCCGAGCCACTACGGCCGCATGTGCCCGATCGAAACGCCTGAGGGGCCCAACATCGGCCTGATCGGCTCGCTCGCGTGCTATGCGCGGATCAACCCGTTCGGTTTCGTCGAGACCCCCTACCGTCGCGTCGTTGACGGCAAGGTCACCGACGACGTGGACTACCTGTCCGCCGATGAGGAGGACCGCTTCGTCATCGCGCAGGCAAACGCGCAGCTGGCTGACGATGGCACCTTCCTGGAGGAGCGCATCCTGGTGCGCGCCGGTGAGGGCGAGGCCGTCGACGTGCCCGCACCCGAGGTCGACTACATGGATGTCTCCGCACGCCAGATGGTGTCTGCGGCGACCGCGATGATCCCCTTCCTCGAGCACGACGACGCCAACCGTGCGCTCATGGGCGCCAACATGCAACGTCAGGCGGTGCCGCTGGTTCGTTCCGAGGCCCCGCTGGTCGGGACCGGTATGGAGCACCGCGCCGCGCTGGACTCCGGTGACGTCGTGCGGGCCACCAAGGCCGGCGTCGTCCAAGAGGTCTCGGCCGACCTGGTCACCGTCGCCAACGACGACGCGACCTACACCTCCTACAAGATCAGCAAGTTCACCCGCTCCAACCAGGGCAACTGCTACAACCAGCAGGTCCGGGTCGATGCGGGCGAACGGCTCGAGGTGGGCGCGCTGATTGCCGACGGTCCTGCGACCGACGGTGGCGAGATGGCGCTGGGCCGCAACCTGCTCGTGGCGTTCATGCCGTGGGAGGGCTACAACTACGAGGACGCGATCATCTTGTCGCAGCGCCTCGTGCAGGACGACGTGCTCTCCTCGATCCACATCCAGGAGCACGAGATCGACGCCCGCGACACCAAGCTAGGTCCGGAGGAGATCACTCGGGACATCCCGAACGTCTCCGACGAGGTCCTGGCTGACCTGGACGAGCGCGGGATCATCCGCATCGGCGCCGAGGTCCGTGACGGTGACCTGCTGGTCGGCAAGGTGACCCCCAAGGGGGAGACCGAGCTGACCCCGGAGGAGCGCCTGCTGCGCGCCATCTTCGGCGAGAAGGCCCGTGAGGTCCGCGACACCTCGATGAAGGTCCCGCACGGTGAGACCGGCACGGTCATCGCGGTCAAGGTCTTCGACCGCGAGGAGGGCGACGAGCTTGCCCCGGGTGTCAACCAGTTGGTGCGCGTCTACGTCGCCAACAAGCGCAAGATCACCGACGGCGACAAGTTGGCCGGTCGGCACGGCAACAAGGGTGTCATCTCCAAGATTCTGCCGGTCGAGGACATGCCGTTCCTGGAGGACGGCACCCCGGTCGACGTCGTGCTCAACCCGCTGGGCGTGCCCGGCCGGATGAACATCGGCCAGATTCTGGAGCTGCACCTGGGCTGGATCGCCGCGCAGGGTTGGAAGATCGAGGGCGAGCCCGAATGGGCCGAAGGTATCCCGGCCGACGCCCGCGAGACCGGTCCGCGCACCCGCGTGGCCACCCCGGTCTTCGACGGTGCGGAGGAGTACGAGATCTCCGGTCTGCTGGACTCAACCACGCCGACCCGCGACGGTCAGCGTCTGATCGGACGCTCGGGCAAGGCCCGGATGTTCGACGGCCGCTCCGGAGAGCCTTTCCCCGACCCGGTCTCGGTGGGTTACATGTACATCCTGAAGCTGCACCACCTCGTGGATGACAAGATCCACGCGCGCAGCACCGGGCCGTACTCGATGATCACCCAGCAGCCGCTGGGCGGTAAGGCCCAGTTCGGTGGACAGCGTTTCGGCGAGATGGAGGTCTGGGCGCTGGAGGCCTATGGCGCGGCTTACGCGCTGCAGGAGCTGCTCACCATCAAGTCCGACGACGTCACCGGCCGAGTGAAGGTCTACGAGTCGATCGTCAAGGGCGACAACGTCCCCGAGCCAGGCATCCCCGAGTCCTTCAAGGTGCTCATCAAGGAGATGCAGTCCCTCTGCCTCAACGTGGAAGTCCTCTCCTCCGACGGCACGCAGATCGACCTGCGCGAGTCGGACACCGAGGTGTTCCGCGCGGCGGAAGAGCTCGGCATCGATCTGTCCCGGCGGGAGCCGAGCTCGGTCGAGGAAGTTTAGGTCTGGGTATGCCGTGGGCCGGCGCGCGTGAGCGCGCCAGCCCCGGCACCCAGCCCCACCCCATACCTGGTTAAGCCTTTATCTGCACAACCCGAGATCACGGAGAGAAGGATCCACGTGCTCGACGTTAACTTCTTCGATGAGCTTCGTATCGGCCTGGCAACGGCCGATGACATCCGCGCCTGGAGTCACGGCGAGGTCAAGAAGCCGGAGACCATCAATTACCGCACCCTGAAGCCGGAGAAGGACGGACTCTTCTGCGAGAAGATCTTCGGCCCGACCCGTGACTGGGAGTGCTACTGCGGCAAGTACAAGCGCGTGCGCTTCAAGGGCATCATCTGTGAGCGCTGCGGCGTCGAGGTGACCCGTGCAGGCGTCCGACGTGAGCGGATGGGCCACATCGAGCTCGCTGCCCCCGTCACGCACATCTGGTACTTCAAGGGGGTGCCGTCGCGTCTGGGCTACCTGCTCGACCTGGCGCCGAAGGACCTCGAGAAGGTCATCTACTTCGCGGCCTACATGATCACCTCGGTCGACGAAGATTCTCGTCACCAGGACCTGGCTTCGCTCGAGGCGCAGATCCAGACCGAGAAGAAGGCGATGGAGAACCGTCGCGACGCCGACGTCGAGGAGCGGGCCAAGAAGCTCGAGACCGACCTGGCCGAGCTTGAGGCCGAGGGTGCCAAGGCGGACGCCAAGCGCAAGGTCAAGGACGGCGCCGAGCGGGAGATGAACCAGATCCGTCGTCGCGCCGACCAGCAGGTCGAGCGTCTGGAGCAGGTCTGGGACCGCTTCAAGAACCTCAAGGTCCAGGACCTGGAGGGTGACGAGATCCTCTACCGCGAGATGCGTGACCGTTTCGGCATGTACTTCGAGGGCGGCATGGGGGCGGCGGCGCTGCAGAAGCGTCTGCAGACCTTCGACCTGACCGCCGAGGCCTTGTCGCTGCGCGAGATCATCGCCACCGGCAAGGGTCAGCGCAAGACCCGCGCCATCAAGCGACTCAAGGTCGTTACTAGCTTCATCATCACCAAGAACGAGCCGGCTGGCATGGTCCTGGACTGCGTCCCGGTCATCCCGCCGGACCTGCGCCCGATGGTGCAGCTGGACGGTGGCCGCTTCGCGACCTCCGACCTCAACGACCTCTACCGTCGTGTGATCAACCGCAACAACCGCCTCAAGCGGCTGCTTGACCTCGGCGCGCCCGAGATCATCGTCAACAACGAGAAGCGGATGCTGCAGGAGGCTGTCGACAGCCTCTTCGACAACGGCCGTCGTGGCCGGGCGGTGACCGGACCGGGCAACCGCCCGCTGAAGTCGCTGTCCGACATGCTCAAGGGCAAGCAGGGCCGGTTCCGTCAGAACCTGCTCGGCAAGCGCGTCGACTACTCCGGCCGTTCGGTCATCGTGGTCGGCCCGCAGCTCCGCCTGCACCAGTGCGGTCTGCCCAAGCAGATGGCGCTTGAGCTCTTCAAGCCGTTCGTGATGAAGCGCCTCGTCGACCTGGACCACGCGCAGAACATCAAGTCGGCCAAGCGGATGGTCGAGCGTGGCCGCAGCGTCGTCTGGGATGTGCTCGAAGAGGTCATCACCGACCACCCCGTGCTGCTCAACCGCGCACCGACCCTGCACCGACTCGGCATCCAGGCTTTCGAGCCGCAGCTGGTCGAGGGCAAGGCCATCCAGATCCACCCGCTCGTCTGCACCGCGTTCAATGCGGACTTCGACGGCGACCAGATGGCGGTCCACCTGCCGCTGTCGGCTGAGGCCCAGGCTGAGGCGCGGATTCTGATGCTGTCGAGCAACAACATCCTCAAGCCGGCGGACGGCCGGCCGGTGACCATGCCCACCCAGGACATGGTGATCGGTCTGTTCCACCTCACCTCGCAGGTCGAGCAGGGTGCCCGTCAGAACGACTCGGTCGTCGACGACGAGGGGATCACACACCTGCGGTCCTTCTCCACGGTGGCCGAGGCCCAGATGGCCTACGACGCCGGACAGATCGCCCTCGGCTCGCCGATCCGCGTGCGGGTCACTAGGACTGCCGCGCCGATCGGGCACGTGCTGCCCGAGGATTGCGTGGTCTCACCGGCCGGAGTCGTCGAGCTGCTCGAGCTGGAGACGACCCTAGGTCGCGCCCTGTTCAACGAGGCCCTCCCGGCTAACTACCCGTTCGTCAACGACGTGGTCGAGAAGAAGCGTCTTTCCGGGATCGTCAACGATCTCGCGGAGCGCTACACCAAGGTCGAGGTGGCCGCGAGCCTGGACGCGCTCAAGGAGCTCGGCTTCCACTGGGCCACCCGCTCCGGCACCACGGTGGCGATCTCGGACGTCCAGACGCCGATCCGTAAGACGGAGATCCTCGCTAGCTATGAGACCAAGGCTGCCAAGGTGCAGTTGCAGTACGAGCGTGGTCTGATCACCGACGACGAGCGTCGTCAGGAGCTCGTGGAGATCTGGACCCAGGCGACTAACGAGGTGGCCAAGGAGCTAGAGAGCACGATGCCCAAGGACAACACCATCTACCGGATGGTGACCTCCGGGGCGCGAGGCAACTGGTTCCAGCTGCGTCAGATCGCTGGTATGCGTGGGCTCATGGCTAACCCCAAGGGTGAGATCATCCCGCGTCCGATCAAGTCCAACTTCCGTGAGGGCCTGTCCGTGCTGGAGTTCTTCATCTCCACCCACGGGGCCCGCAAGGGTCTGGCCGACACCGCTTTGCGCACCGCCGACTCGGGTTACCTGACCCGTCGTCTGGTGGACGTGTCGCAGGACGTGATCATCCGTGAGCTGGACTGCGGCACGGAGCGTGGTTTCGTGATGCCGATCGCGGTGCGGACCGAGTCTGGTGCGCTGCGCCAGCATGAGGATGTCGAGGCTGCGGTCTACGCCCGCACCCTGGTGGAGGACGTGACGGACGCCGATGGCACGGTGTTGGCCCAGGCCGGCATCGACCTCGGAGACGTGGTCATCGGCACGCTCATCAGGGCCGGGATCGAGAACGTCAAGGTGCGTTCGGTCCTGACCTGCGAGTCGCACGTGGGCACCTGTGCCAAGTGCTACGGCCGCAGCCTGGCTACCGGCAAGCTGGTCGACATCGGTGAGGCCGTGGGTATTATCGCCGCGCAGTCCATCGGTGAGCCCGGCACCCAGCTGACGATGCGTACCTTCCACACCGGTGGTGTGGCCGGTGACGACATCACGCAGGGTCTACCGCGCGTGGTGGAGCTCTTCGAGGCCCGCACCCCCAAGGCGGTCGCCCCGATCGCCGAGGCCAGCGGCCGCGTCGAGATCGAGGACACCGACAAGTCACGTCGCATCCTGCTCACGCCGGACGACGGCTCCGAGGAGCACGCCTACCCGGTGACCAAGCGTGCGCGCCTGCTCATCCAGGACGGTCAGCACGTGGAGGTCGGCACGCAGCTGGTCTCCGGTGCGATCGACCCCAAGCAGGTGCTGCGCATCCTGGGCCCACGCGCCACCCAGCAGCACCTGGTGGACGAGGTCCAGCACGTCTACCGCCAGCAGGGTGTGTCGATCCACGACAAGCACATCGAGGTCATCGTGCGGCAGATGCTGCGCCGGATCACGGTCATCGAGGCGGGTGACGCGGACGTGCTCCCTGGCACCCTCGTCGAGCGTGGCCGCTTCGAGAAGGAGAACCGTCGGGTGGTCTCCGAGGGTGGACGCCCGGCCTCGGGTCGTCCCGAGCTCATGGGCATCACCAAGGCCTCGCTGGCGACCGACTCGTGGCTTTCTGCAGCTTCCTTCCAGGAGACCACTCGCGTCCTCACCGAGGCCGCGATGGAAGCCAAGAGCGACCCGCTGCTCGGGTTGAAGGAAAACGTCATCCTCGGCAAGCTGATCCCTGCGGGGACCGGCCTGACCCGCTATCGCAACCTCACGGTTGAGCCGACCGAGGAGGCCAAGGCGGCCGCCTATGCCGTGCCCGTCTACGACGAGTTCGACTACGCCGGCACCTTCGGCCAAGGCTCCGGCGAGGCGGTTCGCCTCGACGACCTGCAGGTGGGCGACGACCGCTACTGACCAGCACCGCAGTGACCGCCAGGGGCGGGTAGGCGCCAGGACGGGCCTACCCGCCCCTGGCGTCTGTCCCGATGGCGCGAGGGTGTTTGCCTAGGGTGATTTGGCCGGATGCCCCCACCCCCGGTACTCTGGAGAACTGTGTGTGGGCTAGGTCCTGCACGCGGCGGAATGTAGCGTTACCCGTTTGCGGGTGCGTGGCGTCTCGCACACAATCTCTCGCCGGGCAGTCCGTTCCGGTTCATCCTCGCCACCGTCGTGGCCAGCGGTGGGCCCTGGGGTCGGGAAGTGCAGGGGAGAGCAGCGGTCCAATGCCACTGACCTGGTGGTGCTGGAGCGCGAATGACCAAGGAGTGTGAAGTGCGGTGCACGCCGCGCGGAGCACGGACAACCACGAATGAGAAGAGCATCAGTGCCCACGATCAACCAGCTCGTCCGCAAGGGCCGCCAGGACAAGGTCAAGAAGTCTGACTCCCCGGCCCTGAAGGGCAACCCGCAGCGCCGAGGCGTCTGCACCCGTGTCTACACAACCACCCCGAAGAAGCCGAACTCCGCCCTCCGCAAGGTCGCCCGCGTGCGCCTTACCAGCGGCGTAGAGGTCACGGCCTACATCCCCGGCGTCGGCCACAACCTGCAGGAGCACTCGATCGTGCTCGTGCGTGGCGGTCGCGTCAAGGACCTGCCCGGAGTGCGTTACAAGATCGTCCGCGGTTCCTTGGACACCCAGGGTGTCAAGGGTCGCAACCAGTCCCGTTCCCGTTACGGCGCCAAGAAGGAGAAGAAGTAATGCCTCGTAAGGGCCCCGCTCCTAAGCGTCCACTGATCCAGGACCCCGTCTACGGGTCGACCCTGGTCACCCAACTCGTCAACAAGATCCTCACGGACGGCAAGAAGTCGACCGCTGAGCGCATCGTCTACGGCGCCCTCGAGGGTTGCCGCGCCAAGACCGGCACCGACCCGGTGCAGACCCTCAAGCGTGGGCTGGAGAACGTCAAGCCCGCCCTCGAGGTCAAGTCCCGTCGCGTCGGCGGCGCGACCTACCAGGTGCCGATCGAGGTCAAGCCCAACCGCTCGACCACCCTCGCGCTGCGCTGGCTGGTCGGCTACGCCCGCCAGCGTCGTGAGAAGTCGATGACCGAGCGGCTGATGAACGAGATCCTCGACGCCAGCAACGGTCTGGGAGCAGCGGTCAAGCGCCGCGAGGACACTCACAAGATGGCTGACGCCAACAAGGCGTTCGCGCACTACCGCTGGTAGTCACCCGAGGCAGGCGGCGGCCAGGCGCGCAAGCGCACGGCCTCCGCCCGCCCGGTGCCCACCACACCCCCTTTTTACGAACCTACGACCGAGCCCGAAGCTAGAGAAGAGAAACTGTGGCACAGGACGTCCTGACGGACCTGAGAATGGTCCGCAACATCGGCATCATGGCGCACATCGATGCCGGCAAGACCACGACGACCGAGCGCATCCTGTTTTACACGGGCGTCAACCACAAGATGGGCGAGACCCATGACGGTGCGTCGACGACCGACTGGATGGAGCAGGAGAAGGAGCGGGGGATCACCATCACCTCTGCGGCCGTCACCAGCTTCTGGCACGGCACCCAGATCAACTTGATCGACACCCCCGGGCACGTGGACTTCACCGTCGAGGTGGAGCGCAACCTACGCGTCCTGGATGGAGCGGTCGCCGTCTTCGACGGCAAGGAGGGCGTCGAGCCCCAGTCTGAGACCGTCTGGCGCCAGGCCGACAAGTATGGCGTGCCCCGCATGTGTTTCATCAACAAGATGGACAAGATGGGCGCGGACTTCTACTACTCGGTGCAGACCATGGTGGACCGCCTCGGTGCGCACCCGCTCGTCATGCAGCTGCCGATCGGCGCCGAGGCCGACTTCGTCGGCATGGTGGACCTGGTGACCATGAAGGCCCTGACCTGGCGCGGTGAGACCGCGCTCGGCGAGGCCTATGAGGTCGAGGAAGTCCCGGCGGACCTGCTGGCCAAGGCGGAGGAGTATCGCAGCCTGCTGGTCGAGCGGGTCGCCGAGGCCAGCGAGGAACTGCTCGAGAAGTACCTCGGTGGCGAGCCGCTGACCGAGGAAGACATTAAGTGGGGCGTCCGCACGCTGACCCTGGCCGGCGAGGTCAACCCGGTCTTCTGTGGCACCGCTTTTAAGAACAAGGGCGTGCAGCCACTCCTTGACGGGGTCGTCGACTACCTGCCCTCGCCGCTGGACCTGCCCCCGACCGAGGGTCACAAGCCCGGCGATGAGGAGACTGTTGTCTACCGCTTGCCGGACACCACGGAACCCTTCGCGGCGCTGGCTTTCAAGATCGCTACGCACCCGTTCTTCGGCACCCTGACCTACATCCGGGTCTACTCGGGTGAGATCAGCGCGGGCTCGCCCGTGATGAATGCCACCAAGGGCCGTAAGGAGCGTCTGGGCAAGATGTTCCAGATGCACGCCAACAAGGAGAACCCGGTCGCGAAGGTCTCCGCCGGGCACATCTACGCGGTCATCGGGCTCAAGGACACCACCACTGGTGACACTCTCTGCGACCTCAACGAGCAGATCATCCTGGAGTCGATGACCTTCCCCGAGCCGGTCATCCACGTGGCCATCGAGCCCAAGACCAAGGGTGACCAGGAAAAGCTCGGCATGGCGATCCAGAAGCTTGCGCAGGAAGACCCCACCTTCACCGTCCGGCTGGACGAAGAGACCGGTCAGACTGTGATCGGCGGCATGGGTGAGCTGCACCTCGACATCCTCGTGGACCGTATGCGTCGCGAGTTCAAGGTCGAGGCCAATGTCGGTGCGCCGCAGGTGGCCTACCGCGAGACCATCCGTCGTCCGGTGCTGAAGTACGACTACACCCACAAGAAGCAGACGGGTGGGTCGGGGCAGTTCGCCAAGATCCAGCTCAGCATCGAGCCCATGGACACCAGCGACGGCGAGTTCTACACGTTCGAGAATGTCGTCACGGGTGGCCGCGTGCCCAGGGAGTACATCCCCTCCGTGGACCACGGCATCCAGGACGCGATGGCGCTCGGCATTCTCGCCGGCTACCCACTGGTGGGCGTCAAGGCAACCCTGGTCGATGGGGCCTACCACGACGTCGACTCCTCGGAGATGGCGTTCAAGATCGCTGGCTCGATGGCCTTCAAGGAGGCCGCCCGCAAGGCCGACCCCGCTCTGCTCGAGCCGATGATGGCCGTGGAGGTGCGCACGCCCGAGGACTACATGGGCGACGTGATCGGCGACCTCAACAGCCGTCGTGGACAGATCCAGGCGATGGAGGACATCGCGGGCGCTAAGATCGTTCGGGCACTCGTGCCCCTCTCCGAAATGTTCGGGTACGTTGGTGACCTCCGCTCCAAGACGCAGGGTCGCGCCAACTACACGATGCAGTTCGACTCCTACGCAGAGGTTCCGCGGAACGTCGCTGAGGAGATCATCAAGAAGGTCCGCGGCGAGTGAGCTGACTCACTCCGCCCGCGGAGTGATGGACCCGAGCACCACCTTCCATCAAAACCCACAGACCGTCGCCCCGGTGCCAGCCGGGGACGATCGCACAACAAGTCCAACAGGAGGACCCCAGTGGCTAAGGCCAAGTTCGAGCGGATCAAGCCGCACGTCAACATCGGAACCATCGGTCACATCGACCACGGCAAGACCACGCTGACGGCCGCGATCTCCAAGGTGCTGCACGACAAGTATCCGACCCTCAACGAGGCGTCGGCCTTCGACAAGATCGACAAGGCCCCCGAAGAGCGTCAGCGCGGCATCACGATCTCGATCTCGCACATCGAGTACCAGACCGAGAAGCGTCACTACGCGCACGTCGACTGCCCCGGGCACGCCGACTACGTCAAGAACATGATCA
>NZ_JAUNVI010000094.1 GCF_030537745.1 Ornithinimicrobium sp.
AAGCTGGTGGAGCACGCGGTGGCCGAAGTTGAGGCAGCACGCGAGGCCGAGGTGGAGGTGCGGATGGCGGTGCTGCAACTGGCCGCCGAAGACGCTGCTGTTGAGCTCGCCGCGGTCCTGGCCGAGCGCACCGGCCTGCACCCTGACGTCGGCGAGCTCGATCCTGTCGTCGGCGTGCACGTCGGCCCCGGAACCCTAGGCGTCGTCGTCGCCCCCCAGCCCGACCCCTAGCCAGCCCCAGCCCCACCGAACGGTCGCGGTTGCCGGACCGGGCGGTCGGTGTTGCCGGACCGGGCGGTCGCCGTGCTCGCGCGAGGCCATGTCCACATCCATTGCAGTACGCCACCCGTCATCCACAACCGCGAGTTGGGGGCTGTCGCGGGGGTGGAGCGCAGCCTACTTTCGACTGTATGAGTCCCCGTGCTGCGGTCCGCGACCCGGCGCGCACTGGCGTCGTGACCTCACCCGACCGTCTGACCGAGTTGCTCAGCGCGGACCCCGATCCAGCCCTGCACGGGCGACCTATCGGCGCCGCTCAGGCCGCAGAGGAGGCGTCCTCACAAGGCCGGCACCGACGTGGCCAGGTGCCTGTGTTCACGGTGCCAGAGTCGCTGCGATCGGTCGACCTGCGGGTGGGCTCACGTGCCGTCAGAGGGATGCTCGTCATCGCGGTGGTCGTGATCGCCGTGCTCCTGGGCCGGTGGTGGTGGACCAGCAACGCAGCCACCGCTGAGCCGGGTGACCGGATCGCGGTTTCCCCAACTGGATCAGCAGCGGCGGTTGAATCAGCCGAAGAGAAGAATGAGGACGGGACAGGACCAGCGGGGCTCAGGGCATTCCCCTCGGCGCCCACTGGGCAAGACGATGCGGTGGCATCTCCGGCCGTGCCGGCCACCGTGCTGGTCCACGTCGCGGGTCAGGTGCGCGCACCGGGCGTGGTCGAGGTGAAGAACGGCTCGCGCGTCATTGATGCCATCTTGGCAGCGAAGGGCTTCACCAAGGACGCTGACCAAGCCTCGCTCAACCTGGCCAGGACAGTGGTCGATGGAGAACAGGTCTGGGTAGGAAAGCCTGGTGAAGAACCGCCGGATTCTGCACGCGCTGTGGTGCCCGGAGA
The DNA here is from genome assembly GCF_030537745.1 of Ornithinimicrobium sp. Classification (GTDB taxonomy): domain Bacteria; phylum Actinomycetota; class Actinomycetes; order Actinomycetales; family Dermatophilaceae; genus Ornithinicoccus. The sequence continues at coordinate 1,118 of NZ_JAUNVI010000094.1, forward strand.
CAGCTCGGCAGCTGGCCCGGCAATGGGTGCAGACGGGAAAGCGGGCGGCACCGGCACGAGTGGAGCCATGCTCGTCAACCTCAACACTGCCACCCAGGCTGAGCTAGAAGAACTGCCCGGCATCGGGCCGGTCACGGCCGAGCGAATGATTGCCTGGCGGCAGGAGCACGGGAAGTTCTCGATAGTCGAGGAGCTCCTCGAGGTCAGCGGCATCGGCGAACGCACCTTCGCGCAGTTGCAGCCGCTGGTGACGGTAGGGCAATGAGGGGAGTGGCCACCTTGCGTCGCGCCGCGCCCCCAGCCAGGACACGCGAGGACTCTGCGCCCAGGGACGCGCGCTCATCGCAAGAGGATGAAGCGCGGCTGGACGGGAGGTTGTTGGTCCCCGCGCTCGTCGGCTGGGCGGTGGTAACAGCCTTGCTGCCGCAGCCGGTGTGGATCGTGTTGACCTCCGGCTTGGTCAGTGCCGGCTTGTCAGGAATCGTCCTGTTGATCCGAAATCAGTGCCTGGCCACGCCCCCTCGAGCACCGCCATCGGGGCAGGGGTCAAAGCGGCCCGGGCTTGCGCGATTGGAGTCTCAGCGACAGGGGCTTGACCGACAGCGGGAGGCGACCAGGGGGCTCCTTGGGACATTCGCTCTCACCCTGGCAGTGACCGGGCTGGTCGCCACCGCCGCCGGCGCGCAACTGGCCCGGGACCGATCTGGACCGGTCGTCAGTTATGCGCAGGACGGCGCGATGGCTGAGTTCGTCGGGATGGTGACCACCGAGCCACGCGTGATCAGCAGCGGGGACGAACGCCAGGCGCTGGTCGTCCTCGAGCTTCGGCTCGAGCAGGTCCACGCCAGAGGAGTGACGACCAGGGTCTCGACGCCGCTAGTCGTGATGGCCCGTGAAGGACAGGGTTGGGAAGACCTGCGATGGCGAAGCACCATCGTTGGCTGGGGCAAGTTGCAACTGCCGCAAGAGCCGGAACGCGCGGTCGCCATGGTGCGCCCGCGGGGTGCGCCGACCACGACGCGGGCACCCTCACCCGTGCTCGCCGCGACCGACCACGTCCGGGATCGCTTCCGGGCAGCGGTCGCTCCGCTGCCGCCGGATGCTCGGGGCCTCGTCCCCGGGCTGGTGATCGGTGACACCTCGCTCACTCCACCGGACCTCACCGAAGCGATGCGAGCAACTGGAATGACCCATCTGAGCGCGGTGAGCGGCAGCAATGTGGCGCTGGTCCTAGGAGCGATCGCCCTGCTGGTGGCTCGGCTCGGCGTCCCCAGGCGATGGCGGACCCCGCTGATCCTGCTCGGACTCATCGGGTTTGTGCTGCTCTGCCGGCCGGAACCGTCGGTGCTCCGCGCCGGGGTGATGGGCACGGTCGGCCTGCTGGCGCTGTCATCTGCACGGCGCAAGGTCAGCCTCCCTGCGCTGGCGGCGGCGGTCATCGGGCTCTTGTGCGTGGACCCTTGGCTGGCCAGGTCCTACGGGTTTGCGTTGTCGACCCTGGCGACCTTGGGGCTGGTGCTCTGGTCCAGGCCTTGGGCCGATGCGATCGCAGCGCGGCTACCGCGTCGGGCCGCCATCGTGGGCGATGCCATCTCGGTGCCGCTCGCCGCTCAGGTCGCCTGCGCCCCAGTCATCGTGCTCCTGCAGGGCAGCATCACGACAGTCGCCGTGCTCGCCAATGTGCTCGCGGCGCCGCTAGTGGCACCCACGACCGTCCTCGGTGTGCTCGCCGCGGTCCTCTCGCCGCTCTGGATGCCGCTGGGTAGAGGGATAGCGTGGTGCGCCGCGCTGCCGGCCTGGTTGCTCGGTAAAATCGCCCGTCGTTGTGCAGAGCTGCCCTGGGGGACGGTGGACTGGGTCGATGGAGTGATCGGAGCCTGGTTGCTGACGCTCCTCACCGTGCTCGCCCTCGTCACTGGCCCGTGGTGGCGACACCTGGTCCGGCAGCATCGGTGGGCGAGTTGGACGCTGCTCGCGGCCGCGCTCGCCACGCTCTGGCCGGTGCCCTCGCTGGGCGGTTGGCCACCGCCAGGCTGGACCGTGATCGGGTGCGACGTCGGGCAGGGGGACGCTTTCGTGATCCGCTCGGGTCGGGTTTCGGCCGTCCTCGTGGATACCGGTCCGGCACCTGAAGACCTTCGACGATGTCTGCGTGACCTGGGGATCAAGCGCTTGGACGCCGTCGTGCTCACGCATTTCCACGCCGATCACGTGGGCGGGCTCGACGGGGCGTTGCGCACCCTCCCTGTCGAGACGGCATACCTGAGTCCGGTCGAGGAGCCAGCTGCGATGGCCGCGCTGACCCTCCGGGAGTTGGCCGCCGCTGGGGTCGAGGGTGAGGTGCTTGGCGCTGGCCAGGTCCGGGAGGTGGGGCAGGCACGGCTGGAGGTCCTGTCCCCGGGCGATCCCCCTGTCGCGGGACAGTCGCCGGCAAACAACGGGAGCCTGGTGCTCGACATACGCACTCCGTCCCTTCGGATGCTCTTCACCGGCGACATCGAGCCCGAAGGTGCCCGGCCTCTGCGGGGAAAGATCGAAGGGCGGGACTACGACGTTCTCAAGGTCGCCCACCATGGGTCTGCGGCGCAGGACAAGGTCCTGGTCCACGGCACCCAGGCCGAGGTGGCGTTGATCGGGGTGGGTGCCGAGAACACCTTCGGCCATCCCGCGCCAAGCGCGCTGACCCTCCTGCGAGAGGCGGGAATGGTCGTGCTTCGGACAGACCTCCACGGTGATGTCGCCGTGGCGAGAGAAGATGGCTTTCTTGTCGTGCACCGGCGGGAGGGCTAGGTATGCGGACGCGGTGGCTGGGAGAGGCGACGCGCGGTGGGGTGTGCGGCAAGTGTCGGCGGGCAGGCCAACACACTCCAGCGGCAAAGTCTGAGCTCAGGCCTTCTTGAGCTCGCGCGCGCTCGCGCAGAGGGCCTCCAGGGTGACGGCTACCGCGGGGACCCGCTTGAGGTCAGGGGTGGTCACCACCTGGACCACGCGTTGGGACGGAGGCGACACGGGGCGCGTGATCACGTCAGGGTGTGAGACGGAGCGCAGGATCATCTCCGGGACGAGGGCCACCCCCAGACCTGCGGCAACCAGGCCAAGCACGGCGACGTAGTCCTCGGTCTCGAAGGTCACCTCCGGCTCGAAACCGGCGCGCCGAGCCAGGGAGAGCAAGTGCCCCCGGCAGCGGGGACAACCGGCGATCCAGGTGTCCGCGGCGAGGTCGGCAAGGTTGATGTCCTCCTGCGCGGCTAGCGGATGGTCCCTGGGCAGGACGAGCATCACCTTGTCGATCAGCACGTCGATGACCTCCAGTCCGTTGAGGTCGTCCTCGCCGCGCCCGGGATCAGTCCCTTCATAGGAGAAGGCCACTGCCAGGTCAACGGTCCCGGCCCGCAGCGCCGCCAGTGACTCAGGCGGCTCGGCCTCGCTGAACTGCACTGTGATCGTGGGGTGGTCCCGGTGCAGTTTTGCCAGCGCTCGGGGGACCAGGGAGGCGGACGATGAGGGGAACGCGGCCAGGCGGACCCGACCGCTTCGCAGCCCGGCGATCGCGGAGATCTCCGTCTCGGCCCGATCCAGGGCGGCGAGGATGATGCGGGCATGGTCGGCCAGGAGCCCGCCGGCCTCGGTCAGCCTGACGGTCCGGCCGGCGCGCTCGACCAGGACTGTGCCGGTGCGCTCCTCAAGGCGACGAACCATCTGGGAGACGGCGGGCTGCGTGTAGCCAAGGGACTGGGCGGCGGCGGTGAAAGTCCCCTCGTCGGCGATGGCTCTCATGACGCGAAGGCCCGCAGCATCTAGCATGGGCCAAGCATAACCAGGCGTAATGAGCCGCCGGGGTCGCGAACGCACCCCTCGACCTGGTACGTGATCGAGCTCCCGGACTCTCGGCTGCAAGCACAGGGCCGGGGGTGAGTATCGTCGAGGCTTGTCGTCCACGCTCAGAGCCCGATGGGGCTCGAACGGGGGCGGCTCGAACGGGTGCGGTATTCAGAGTGGCGCTGCGGTTGGGCGCGCGGACAGAGGCAGGTGATGTGGCGTGAGTGGTGGACCGGTGCCGAGCGAGCTCACCGTCCCTCCGGCGGCCGAGGTCGACGAGGGCGCGTATGCCGTGCTGCGGGACCTGGTGGGCGACGGCCACGTGATCGCGCTGACCGGGGCCGGTATGTCGACCGGGTCCGGCATTCCTGACTACCGAGGTCCGGACGGTCAGCGCAGGGTGCAGCCGATGCTGCACGGGGAGTTCGTGCGCTCAGCGGAGGGTCGGAAGCGCTACTGGGCGCGGGCCTACGCCGGGTGGGAACGATTCTCCGCGGCGCGTCCCAATGCGGCCCACGAGGCTGTCGCCGACCTTCAGCACGCCGGTCTGATCCGCGCGATCATCACCCAGAACGTCGACGGACTTCATCAGGAGGCAGGATCGCACGATGTGCTTGAGCTGCACGGCAACCTTGCGCACGCCACCTGTCTGGACTGTGGAGAGCCCACGACGCGGGAGCAGATCAACCAGTGGCTGGCGCTGGCCAACCCGGGCTATCTGGATCGGGCTGGCAGCACGGGCGAGGTCCAGCCCGACGGCGACGTCCTCCTGCCGGAGGACCTTGTCACCAGCTTCCGAGCGCCGCGCTGCCTGGTGTGCGGCAATGACCGTCTCAAGCCGGATGTCGTGTTTTTCGGTGGCTCCGTTGACAAGCCGGTGGTCGAGACAGCGTTCGCCCTCGTCGAGTCTGCGTCACTGCTGCTCGTGCTGGGTTCCTCCCTCAGGGTGATGAGTGGTTACCGGTTCGTGCGGAGGGCGGCGCGGCTCGACATACCGGTCGCCGTCGTGACGCGGGGAGCGACCAGGGGCGAGGGAGAGCCGATCGTGCAGCTGGACAGTCTCCTCACCGACGTCCTCCCGCGCCTCGTGACGGACCTCAAGGGAGGCTGAGCCCTCCATCGGGTGGCACGGGGGGTCCGCATGTGGTGTGCTGTTCTGCGAGGTCGGCTCCACGGTCGACCGCGCAACGGAGCGGGAGGATGGCCATGGTCGTCACGCAGGAGCAGCTCAACGAGTACTACGCCGCCGAGGTCGTCGATCAGGATGGCGGGCGGGTCGGGTCCATGGGGGAGATCTATCTGGACAACCGGACCGGAGACCCCGCGTGGCTGACCGTGCGGACCGGCCTTCTCGGCGGCCGCAAGGTGTTCGTGCCGCTGGTGACTGCCGAGATCCGAGACGGCCAGATCTTCGTGCCCTACAGCTCGGCCAAGATCAAGGGCGCACCGGATGTGCCGGCGGACCCACACCTTTCTGACAACGAGGAGCAGGACCTCTTTCAGTACTACGCGGTGCAGGAGGGGCCAGCACCCTCGGCGTGATGCCGGGCGGGTCGTCGCCCGCCTGGACGGCACAACGCCGCCCTGGTCGAGAGGGCGGCGTTGTGGGTTTGCGAGAGCTCCAGGCCAGGGCAGCAGGCAGCGGGCCTCGCAGTGGGTGAGATCAGAGGCGGCGCAGGACCGCGGTGACCTTGCCGAGGATGACCGCGTGGTCACCGTCGATCGGCTCGTAGGCGGGGTTGTGCGGCATCAGCCACACCTTGTCCTTGCCCTTCTTATAGGTCTTGACGGTCGCTTCGTTGTCGAGCATCGCGGCGACGATGTCCCCACTGACCGCGGTCGGCTGACGGCGCACGACGACCCAGTCGCCGTCGCAGATGGCCGCGTCCACCATCGAGTCACCGACCACCTTGAGCAGGAAGAGCTCGCCGGAGCCCACGATCTGACGGGGCAGGGGGAAGATGTCTTCGATGGCTTCCTCTGCCAGGATCGGTCCGCCGGCGGCGATCCTGCCGAGGACGGGGACATAGGAAGCCTCGGGCCTCTGGTCGCCTAGTCCGGTCTCGTCGAAGGTGCTCTCCCCGGTCCGAGAGTCGCCGGGCGGGGTGCGACGATAGCCGGCGCCGTCGTCTCCTGGCGTGACGACCTCGATAGCCCGCGGGCGGTTGGGGTCGCGGCGCAGGTGGCCCTTGCGTTCGAGCATCTTCAACTGGTGCGCGACGGAACTCGGTGAGGTGAGGCCGACGGCGTCACCGATCTCGCGCAGGCTAGGTGGGTATCCCCGTGCGTCGACGGAGTCGCGAATCACGTCAAGGACGCGTCGCTGTCGGTTGGTGAGTTGTGCCCCGCCGTCCCGATCGGGCATCTCGTGGATCGTGGCCATATGCGCTGTATCCCTGTCTTCTCTGGCTGCCAAGGCTTGACCGTCAGGTCAAGTCAGAGGGTCTGTCAGTGGTCCCTGTTTGAGTTCCTGACATGAAGCAATGGTACGAGCGGAGCGGCGCTGGGGCAAACATTTGTTCGACCGGCGTGTCGACAAAGTCGTACGAGCGTGCTAAGAATAGGACAGACGTACTATCGCACACGCGTCCACGTATGAGGAGGACAGTCATGAGCAGTCTCGCGATCGACATGTATCCGGTCGGCGTTCCGGCCATCGGCTTCGGTGGTGGCCCTCAGCGGGGCGGCCATCTGCGCCTGGTGCGGGTTGGGGACCGCAGTGTGACCCGGGCGCACGCGCAGACCTCGGCGCGGATCACCCGCCGCGGTCGGCTCGCGCTCACCGGCACCGTGGCATTTGTGCTGGTGCTGGCTTTCGCGTCTCTGCTGAACGCCCTCGGCCCCGCCGGTGCCTCTTCCGGAGTGGTGGTGGAGCCCGGTATGACGTTGAGCCAGGTCGCCGCCGAGCAGCTGCCGGATCTTCCGCTGAGCCAGGCGATCACGGACCTGCAGCGTGCCAACAAGCTGAGCACCACGAGCATCGCGGTCGGTCAAGAACTGATCATCCCCGGTCGCTGACCGGACGCT
>NZ_JAUNVI010000095.1 GCF_030537745.1 Ornithinimicrobium sp.
AAGTCATCGCGGTGAAAGTCATCTCGTCACCACGCCGATCCCGGCCAGGACGAGGACTCCGACGAGCACCAGTCCGATGGCGGGCGTGGCGCGGCGCGGGCTGAGCAGGTCGGCAGCGAGCCCGGCCAGTCGCGAACCGGCACCGACCCCACGCACCCAGGCGTCGAGGACTTCCCGGTCAAACCAGGTGACGGCCCGGGCCGCGGCCAGCACGGGCTGGGCGACGAGGAGCCGGTAGGCATAGTCAGCGCCGAGCCCCTTCTCGGCGGCGATACTCAGCGTCGCAGGGATCCGGGCGGCGGCGTCCCGGGTGCGGACGCCGCGGGCCGCGAGGCTGACCGCAGCAGCGGCGACCACCATGAGGAGCAAGGTCGCGACGAGCAGTTCGAGGTTGAGGTGCACGTCGCTGCGCCAGACCGGCATCGAGGCCACCACCCCGCCTGCCAGACACATCAGGACGAGCACCGTCGTGCCGAGCCGGGCCGAGGAGCTGATCGCCGACTCCGCCCGCTCGACGCCCTCGGCCTCCCGCAGCACTGCTGGCTCCTCGAAGAAGTCGTCGATCCGCTCCACCGGGCCCTGGGCGTAGGTCGCCACATGCTGCTCGAGGTCGGTCGGCCGGTTAAGGACGAGCCAGGCCCGCATGCAGTAGGCGGCCGTGAGCGGAGCGGCGGCCCCGACGGAGGAGAGGACGATCACGGCGGCGAGCCCGCCGTCGGTCAGGGCGCCCATCTCGGCGGTCCCCAGGATCTGTTCCTTGGAGAAGAAGCCGACGAACGGCGGCACCCCTGCCAGGGCGAGCAGACCCCAGGCGAAACGGCGACGCAGCACCCGGTAGCGGCGCGCGCCGGAGGCGACCACGGCCATCGCGGTCCCACCCACCAGGACCGCCAGCCAGCCGACGGCCAGGAAGAGCAGTGCCTTGTACCACGCGTGGGCGATGAGGTGCTGGGCCGCGGCGTCCGGACCGGTGCCCGGCGTCGCAGCAGCCAGCGCACCGAGCATCAGGGCGACCTGACTGATCGTGGACCAGGCCAGGAGCCGCTTGAGGTCGCCCTGCGCGAAGGCCAGCAGCGCCGCCCCCAACATGGTGAAGCACGCGAGCACGGCCAGCACGAGCCGGACGCTATCGGTCATAGCGAGCAGCGGGAAGAGATGGGTCAGCACCACGGTCCCGGCGGCGACCATCGTCGCGGCGTGGATGAGCGCCGAGGCGGGGGTCGGCCCCTCCATGGCGTCCGGCAGCCAGTCCTGGAAGGGGAAGAGCGCGGACTTGCCGGCGACCCCGATCACCACGAGCAGCAGGACGAGGGCGAGCGCCCGGCTCGGGCCCTGGGTGCTCCAGTGGTCGACGATGGCACTGATCTTGGTCGTCCCCGCCCCGGCGGCCAGTCCCACCAGGCCGAGGACGAAGCCGATGTCAGCGGTGCGGGTGACCAGCATCGCCTTTCCTGCGGCCCGCCGCGCAGCGGCCTTGGTGGAGTGGTGCCCGATCAGCAGGTAGGAACACCAGCCCATCACCTCCCAGCCGACGAGCAGGAGCAGGATGTCATCGGCGAGCACGGTGAGCAGCATCGCGGCGGTGAAGATCGACACGGTCGCAGCGAAGGCGCGATAGTGCGGGTCGTACCAGAGGTACCAGCGCGAGTAGACCTGCACGATGAGGGCGACAGTCGCCACGGTGACCGCGATCAGGGCCAACGGCCAGGTCACCGTGAGCTCGAAGGGGACGTCGAGCCCACCAAAGGGAAGGGCCCCGGTCGTTCCGGAGACCCGTTGACCGCTAGCGGTCTGGTTCAACGCATAGAGCTGCCAGAGCGTCGCGAAGAACGCCCCGAAGCCTCCCCCCACCGCGATCCACGCGGCCAGCCGGTTGGACCGGCCGGACAGGGTGATCCCGGCCAGTGCCGCCAGCGCGGGCAGGAGGATCGCCCACTGCGCGGGAGTGCCCCATAGATCGGGGACGGGCAGATGCGGCAAGGTGATGCTCGGGAGCTGGAAGTCCGACCAGGACAGGTCGGGCAGATCGGGGATGGCCGCGGTGCCTGGGTTCACGCGTCACTCCCCCGGCCAGCGTCTCCGTCACCGGTGCCCGCGGCTGCAGGCGCCCTGTGCCCTGGGTCGAGATCCGCGTGCAGGTCCACGTGGCCGCGGGCACGGAAGAGGGCCAGGAGGATGGCGAGCGCGAGGACGATCTCGGCCGCCGCGATGGTGATGAGGAAGAGGGTCAGGACCGGACCGGACACCGTGGCCGCGCTCACTTCGCCGGCGCCGTTCGTCTGGCCGGCCGTGACGAGGAGGAGACCGGCGGCACCAAGCAGGAGCTCGACCCCGATCAGGAGCAGCACGGCGTGACGTCTGGCGAGGATGCCGTAGACGCCGACGCCCGCGAGCACGGCCGCGAGCAGAAAGGGCAGAGCCGGCCTGATCACGGCGCCACCGCCTCGGAGGGCGGCGCCGCCGGGCGCTGACTGGCCGAGTCCTTGCCACCGACGGGCGTGCGTGCCACGGCGACGGCGGCGACCAGGGCCAGCAGGAGGAGCGCGGAGAGCAGCTCGAAAGGCCAGACGTAGATGCCGAAGATCCCAGTGGCGACCTCGGTGTTGCTCGGCCCGTCGACGCGCACCTGGTCCCACCCGAAGGCGATCAGCAGGGTCCCGCCAAGCAGGATCGTCACGCCCGCGCCGACCAACGCCGACCCTGCGCGCTGGCCGCGGGAGGTGACGACGGGGACACCGCCGTCGCGGGTGAGCATGAGGGCAAAGAGCACCAGCACGATGACCGCGCCGACGTAGACGAGGAGCTGCACGAGCGCGACGAGCTCGGCACCGAGCACGAGGTAGCACCCCGCCAGCCCGCCGAGCACCACGACGAGCCACAGGGCGGCATGGAGCACATCGCGGGCGATCACCGAGAGCAGCGCCGACCCGGCGGTGAGCAGGGCGACGGCCAGGAAGAGGACCTCCAGACCGCTCACCCCTCACCCGCCCCGGTCTCGCCAGCTTCGGGTTGCCGCGCTTGGGGTTGGTGCGCTTCGGGCGGCGTCGACTCCCTCGTGCTCGGCTGCGCCTGCACGCCGTCCTGCTCAGCTGCCACGGAAGGCGTCGGCGCCTCGACATACCCGGAGTAGTTCTTCGGCCACGTCGACTCCGGGACGTTCTTCATCCAGGTGCCCAGCCGTTCCTTGCCATGGAGCAGGTTGCGGATGTCACCCTCGGCATAGGCATAGTCGGGCGCCCAGAAGAGCGCGTCGAACGGGCAGACCTCGATGCAGATCCCGCAGTACATACACAGGGAGAAGTCGATGTCGAACTGGTCGAGCACGTTGTGGCTGCGGGCACGTCCGCCCTCGGTCTCCGGCGGCGTCTCCTCCTTGTGGGAGTCGATGTAGATGCACCAGGAGGGGCACTCGCGGGCGCACAGCATGCAGGAGGTGCAGTTGTCCTCCAGGAGCGCGACGACGCCACGCGAGCGCTCGGGCAGGACGGGCTCGGTATGGGGATATTGCGCAGTGTGGGAGCGACGGGCCAGCATCTTGGCGGTGGTGGCCAGGCCTTTGAGCAGACCCTTCATGAGATGGCCACCACCACGACGGCCGTGACCGCCAGTTGCACCAGCGCGATCGGCAGCAGGACCAGCCAGGCAAAACTCTGCAGCTGGTCCTCACGCACGCGGGGCCAGGCCACCCGGAACCACAGGATCACGGCCCCCACGACGGTGGCCTTGAGCAGGGTCCACAGGGCACCTACCCAGCCGATGTCACCCCACGGGCCGCGCCAGCCGCCGAGGAAGAGCACGGTGAAAAGCAGCGCCATCACGACCATGCCGGCGTACTCCGCCAGCAAGAAGAAGGCAAACCGCAGGCCGGTGTACTCGGTCAGCGGGCCGAAGACGATCTCCGCGTCCGCGACCGGTGCGTCGAACGGCGTCCGTTGCAGCTCCGCGACCGCGGCGGCGAGGAAGACGAAGGCGGCGGGCGCCTGCCAGGCCAGCCACCACCACGACCACTCCTGCACGATCCCGGTGAGCGAGAGCGTGCCGGCTGCGATCGCGACCGAGGCTGCGGACAGCACCATCGGGAGCTCGTAGGAGACGAGCTGGGCTCCGGCGCGCATGCCGCCGATGAGGGCGTATTTATTGCCGCTGCCCCAGCCAGCCATCAGGGTGCCGATCACGCCCACGCTGGTCGCGGCCAACGCGAACAACAGCGAAGCAGGCACGTCGGCGGCCACCCAGGTGGCGCTCCAGGGGATCACGGCCAGCGCGACCAGGTAGGGGATGAGGGCGACGGCCGGTGCCAGGCGAAACATCGGCCGGTCGGCGGCGGCCGGGATCACATCCTCTTTCTGCACAAACTTGATGCCGTCCGCGACCAGCTGGAGTATTCCGTGCGGTCCGGCCTCCATCGGGCCGAGGCGGCCCTGCATATGCCCCATGAGCTTGTGCTCGAGCTGCCCCAGCGCCAGGGGCAGGACGAGGAAGGCCGCCACCACGATGACAGCCTTGAGGACGACCTCCATGGCCACGGGAAGTTCTGCGAGCATCGTCGGCCAGCCTAACGACTTCGGGTGGGTCCTGGCAGGTGCCGCACCGAGGCAATCACAGCCCGAGCCAGATCCGTCCTGCGCTGACGTGCGCCTCGTCATACGCAAGACTGAGCGGCATGTCAGCTGGCGACCTTCTCTTCTCGACGTCCGACCTGCTCATCGGGGTCGCGACCTCGGCACTGCAGATCGAGGGCGGCGACCGAAACAACAACTGGTACGACTGGTCGAAGCTGTCCCGCACGATCAAGGACGGATCGACGCCGGAGAGGGCCACCGACCACTGGCGCCGGTGGCGCGAGGACACCGAGCTGATGGCCTCGCTCGGGCTGCAGACCTACCGGATGAGCGTGGAGTGGAGCCGGATCGAGCCCCGCCCGGGCGAGATCGATCGGGCCGCGCTGGAACGCTATCGGCAGGAACTGCAGGCCATCCGGGACGTCGGGATCGTGCCGCTGGTGACGCTGCACCATTTCTCCCAACCCTCGTGGTTCCAGGGCCTGGGCGGGTTCAGCTCGCCCTATGCCGTCGACAGGTTTCTGTCCTTCGCCTCCGTCGTAGTCAAGGAGCTGGGCGACCTGGTGAGCGACTGGGTGACGATCAACGAGCCCAATGTGCACGCGGTGCAGAGCTACCTTTTCAACGAAGGTCCACCCGCCCGGCGTGACTTCGCGGCACTGCGGCAGGTCCTGCGTCACATGGCCCGGGCGCACTGCCGCGCCTATCACCTCATCCACGGGTTGCAGCCGGACGCCAAGGTCGGCGCCGCCCACCACGCTCGCGTCTTCGCCCCGCGCACGGCGCGAAACCCGGTGCACCGCGCTGCCGCTTACGTGGACCGGCAGCTCTTCCAAGAGATCCTCGCGGACGCGATGCTGGGCGGCCGCTTCCACCGGCTGCTCGGACCGGCGCCGGATGTCACCCCAGGCCCGCACTACGACTTCCTCGGCATCAACTATTACTCACGGTCAGCGGTGCGCGGGATCGGCGACGGCACCTTCCCCGGGGTGCCGGTCAACGATCTGGGCTGGGAGATCTACCCACAAGGGGTGGTCGAGGTCGCTGCTGATCTGCACGCTCGCTATCCCGGCCCGATCTGGATCACCGAGAACGGCACTGCAGACGGCCTGGACCGTTTCCGGTCGCGCTTTATCTACGAGCACCTGCAGCAGATCGCGGCCTCGGGGCTGCCGTTCGAGCGCTACTACCACTGGTGCTTTGTGGACAACTGGGAGTGGACCGAGGGGGAGGCGATGCGGTTCGGGATCGTGGCCAACGACTACGACACGCAGGAGCGGACCGTGCGCGACTCGGGCCGTTTCCTCGAGCAGATCATCGCCCACGGTGGCGTGACCGGGTCGATGTATGAGGAGTTCGTCGCCGGCCAGACCTACCCGCTCGGCCCCTGACGGCGGTGAAGCTACCCGCCACCACCTGGAGATGAATCCGCTTCGTCGCCGCGCGGGCCCCACGACTCGTCCGGCACGCCCGGCGGGAGGAGCCGCCGGCGTGGCGCCCGCTTGGCGGGACCAGCCTGATCGCCGCCCGGCTCCTTGGCCCCCGGCCACGGCTTGGACGCCCGCGATGCCAGTTGGAAGCTCTTGCGCAGCGGCGTGCCCTCGAAGCCTTCCGGGAGCAGCAACGGCCGTAGCCCCATCCCGGTGCCGTCGTCGAAGCCCTCGAAGCCGATGCCAAACATCTCGTGCGTCTCACGCTCGTGCCAACCGGCGCCGGCAAACAGATCGGTGACCGAGGCGAGCGCGGCACCATCCTCCACCCGCGTGTGCAGCAGCACCCTGCGCAACGGCAGGTGCGTGTCGATCAGGTGGCACACCACCTCAAAGCCCGGGCCCGGCTCCGACGTGGCTGGGTCCGACGTGGTTGGCTCGGCATCGGTCTCGTCGACCGCGGACAGCCAGTCGAAGAAGGAGTAGCCGTCCTCTTTGAGCGCACGCACGGCGTCGTGCCATCCTCCCGGCTCGACCCGACGCTCCTGCACATCGACCTCGCTCATGCGGAGCTCTCCGGGGGCGCCACCAGGGCACGGGTGACCTCGCCCGAGGTCACCGGCCGATCGCCATACCTGCCGGCGAGCCGTGCCCGTGCCCGCCCCGGCGTTTCGGCGGCGATCTGCTGCTGGAGCGCGACGATGCCCGCGAGTAGCGCCTCCGGCCGTGGTGGGCAGCCCGGGATGTAGACGTCCACGGGGATCAGCTGGTCGACACCCTTGGTCACCGAGTAGCTGTCCCAGTAGGGACCACCGGAGTTGGAGCACGCGCCGTAGGAGATGACGTACTTGGGCTCGGGCATCTGCTCGTAGAGGCGGCGGATGATCGGCGCCATCTTGTCGGTCACGGTGCCGGAGACAACCATCAGGTCGGACTGCCGCGGTCCCGGAGCGAACGGGATGACCCCCAGACGGATGAAGTCGTGTCGCGCCATCGAGGCGCTGATGAACTCGATCGCGCAGCAGGCCAGGCCGAAGTTAAACACCCACAGGGAGTACTTGCGGCCCCAGTTCAGGACAACCTGGACGGCTCGGGGCGCGCGCTCCACGGGTGCGCCGACACGGGGGGTGGGCAGTGCTGTCAAAGTAGGGCGATCTGCCGGCGCTGGGACCACGGTCACCACCACCGGAGGAGTCCGCGGCGCCAGACGTGCAGCAGCGCGACGACGAGAACACCGATGAAGATCGCCATCTCGACCAGGCTCGCGACACCCAGCTCGGTGCGGATGACCAGGGCCCACGGGAAGAGGTAGACCGCGTCGACGGCGAAGATCACGTAGAGGAGTGCGTAGACGAGGTAGCGGACGCTGCCCTGCGCCCAGCCGGAGCCGACGGGGTCGACGCCCGACTCGTAGGTGGTGAGCTTTCCAGGCGTGGGGTCGACGGGCGCGAGCAGGCGGCGCACGCCCATGGCGCTGGTCACGATGACCATTCCTGCCAGGACGACGAGACCGACCACGAGGTACTCACGCATCTCGATCACCCTAGCCGCCGCATCCTCGGGGTGCGGGACGTGACGGAGACCACGGTGAATATTTCGGACGGTCCAACCTGAGCCCGCCCCGAGCGGTTGCCGCAGATC
>NZ_JAUNVI010000014.1 GCF_030537745.1 Ornithinimicrobium sp.
GTAACGGAGGCGCCCAAAGGTTCCCTCAGCCTGGTTGGTAATCAGGTTTCGAGTGTAAGTGCACAAGGGAGCTTGACTGTGAGACAGACATGTCGAGCAGAGACGAAAGTCGGGACTAGTGACCCGACGGTGGCTTGTGGAAGCGCCGTCGCTCAACGGATAAAAGGTACCCCGGGGATAACAGGCTGATCTTGCCCAAGAGTCCATATCGACGGCATGGTTTGGCACCTCGATGTCGGCTCGTCGCATCCTGGGGCTGGAGTCGGTCCCAAGGGTTGGGCTGTTCGCCCATTAAAGCGGTACGCGAGCTGGGTTTAGAACGTCGTGAGACAGTTCGGTCCCTATCCGCTGCGCGCGCAGGAAACTTGAGGAGAGCTATCCCTAGTACGAGAGGACCGGGATGGACGAACCACTGGTGTGTCAGTTGTCCTGCCAAGGGCACCGCTGATTAGCTACGTTCGGACGTGATAACCGCTGAAAGCATCTAAGCGGGAAGCACACTCCAAGATGAGGTTTCCGCATCCCTTCGGGGGTGGAAGGCTCCCAGCTAGACTACTGGGTTGATAGGCCGGACGTGGAAGCACAGCAATGTGTGGAGCTGACCGGTACTAATAAGCCGACAACTTAAAACAACAAAGATGCTACGCGTCCACTGTACGGTCTCTCGACCTACGAACAACCCCCTCCCCCCCTTATACGGGGAAGGCTTGTTCAACAAGATCGACAACGTTACGGCGGTCATAGCGTCAGGGAAACGCCCGGCAACATTCCGAACCCGGAAGCTAAGCCTGACAGCGCCGATGGTACTGCACTGGAGACGGTGTGGGAGAGTAGGACACCGCCGGACCTCACTTAGACTGGGCCCTGATCGACACACTCGTGTCGGTCAGGGCCCAGTCTGCTTCTGTGTCCACTGAAGTTTGCCGTAGCCCAAGAGGGCGAGGAAGGTTGTTGCTGTGTCCCAGGAGCGAGATGGCGCCCGTCATTCGGACGGTCGGCAGGGTGGTCGTCCTGACCGCCCCGCACCGCGCGGGGGAGACCGGCGGGAGCAGCGCGAAGGAGGCCGCGGCCCTTGGCGGGACGCCGAGGGCCGGCGGCCCAGGCGCGAGAGCGAGGACCGTCGACCCACGAGGGAGGGTGAGGACCGTCGGCCCAGGCGTGAGGGCGATGACCGGCGGCCTTCTCGTGAGGGCGCCGATCGGCGTCCGGTGCGGGACTGGAAGGACCGGCCCAAGCGCGTCCCTGAGCCGGAGATCCCTGAAGATATCGAGGCGGGCGACCTTGCCAAGGTGCTGCGATCAGAGTTGCTGACCCTCAGCAAGGAGAACGCCGACGGCGTGGCTCGCCATCTCGTCGCGGTCGGACGGGCACTGGATGCGGAGGAGTTCGATCTGGCGCTGGAGCACGCGCAGACGGCTGCCAAGCGGGCGGGCCGGGTGGCCGGGGTCCGCGAGACGCTAGGAGTGGTGCATTACCGTCGCGGGGAGTGGGCTCAGGCTCTTGGCGAGTTTCGTACTGCTCGACGCATCTCTGGGCTTCACCACCTGCTGCCACTGATTGCGGACGCGGAGCGTGGGCTCGGCCGGCCTGAGCGAGCACTGGAGCTTGGTGACAGTCCCGAGGCCCGCATGTTGGGGGCGGCCGAGCAGGTTGAGCTCGCGATCGTGCTCTCCGGCGCGAGGATCGACATGGGGCAGTCCGCTGCCGGCGTCCAACAGCTGCGGGATCTAACGGTTGCCGGAAGTCCCAGTGCCCCGTGGGCGGCCCGGCTCCGCTATGCCTACGCGGCAGCCCTGGAGGCTGACGGCCAGCAGGCGGAGGCGCAGGTGTGGCTCCAACGAGCAGCGGCGGTAGATGTCAGTGAGGAGACGGACGCGCGGGAGTTGCTCGGGCTGGACGAGGCGCCCGTGTTTGTCGACCTCACCGGCGACGTCGACCCGGAGGAGGGCCAGCCGTCGGAGGTGGCGCCCTCGGACCAGACGACGGCCCGCGGGAGCGGCCAGGAGACGACTACGCGTGAGCCGGAGCGTCGCGGCCGGACTGACCGGAGCCAAGGCCGTTGACCGTCCGCGGCATTCTCTGTGACCTCGACGGCGTCGTCTACCGCGGCGAAGTCGCGTGTC
Source organism: Ornithinimicrobium sp. (assembly GCF_030537745.1). Taxonomy (GTDB): domain Bacteria; phylum Actinomycetota; class Actinomycetes; order Actinomycetales; family Dermatophilaceae; genus Ornithinicoccus. The sequence continues at coordinate 2,124 of NZ_JAUNVI010000014.1, forward strand.
CAGGCGCGATCGTGGCGTTGCTGGCTGCCCAAGCGGCTGGCGTCCGCGTCCTGTTCATGACCAACAATGCCTCGCGCACTCCGGAGGAAGTCGCCGCGCAGATCACTGGCCTCGGTCTCCCGACCGACCCGTCGCAGGTCTTCACGGCTTCTCAGGTGGCGGCGCGGGTGCTCGCGGACCGGCGAGCGTCGGGAGAGTTGGTGCTGGGAAAGACCCAGGTGGTGCTAGCCGTCGGCGGTGAGGGCGTCGGCGCCGCACTGACCGACGTTGGCCTGCCCTGGCGTTCGCCGACGCAGTTGCGCACCGGGGTGGCTGCGGGCTCAGGGGAGACAGTGGGGGTGGTGGTGCAGGGCTACGGCCAGGACGTTGGCGTCCGCGACCTCAGCGAAGCGGCTTACGCCCTGGCGGCCGGTGCTTCCTGGATCGCGACCAACGACGACGCGACCCTGCCGACCCCTCGAGGACTGGCCGTGGGCAACGGCTCGTTGGTCGCGGCAGTGGCGCGCGCCACCGACAAGGCCCCGGAAGTCGTCGGTAAGCCCTATTCCCCCGCCTACGAGCAGGCGATCGCCGCACTTGGGCTTCCGATCCAGGACTGTCTGATGATCGGCGACCGCCTCGACACCGACATCGCTGGGGCTGCCGCCATCGGGCTGACGAGCGCGCTGGTGCTGACCGGGGTGTCCACGCGCGAGGAGGCGCAGGCACAACCTGAGCAGACGCGGCCCGACCACATCGCCGCGACCATCGGCGACCTTGACTTCCTATGGAGCCAGCCATGACGCAGTCGACCGAGCCGGACCGACCGCGCCGGTCCGACGAGCCGGCAGAGCCTGGGCAGACAGCACAGCAGGCACTGCCTGACCTGGCTCCCCCCCTCTCGGTCGAGCGCCCGCTCACCGGGGACCGGGCGGTCGACGATGCGCTTGAGGAGTTCGACCGATCACTCACCGGTGAAGCTGCCAGCCAACTCGATGCCGCCACGCGGGCCCACCGCGTCCTGCAAGCGCGCCTCACCGCACCAGCACCTGCAGGATCGCCGGCGCCAGTTGCACCGGGAGAGGCCCGCCCCGGTCCCCGCCCGTGAGCGGCTGCACGCAACGACTGGACGCCGCCCTCGTGGCCCGGGGCCTGGCCCGCTCGCGGACGCAGGCCAAGGCGTTGGTGCTCGACGGCCGCGTGGCCGTCGATGGTGTCGTCGCCGTCAAGGTGTCGGTCACCGTGAGTTCCGGGCAATCGTTGGCAGTCTCCGCCGAACCGACGGGCGGCGACACCGACTGGATCACCGCCGGCTGGGTGGGTCGTGGCGCGGTCAAGCTCGCGCACGCCCTAGCGCTCTGGGGCCCGGAAGGGTTGCACGTCGAAGGGCGGCGGTGCCTGGACGTCGGAGCTTCCACGGGCGGCTTCACCCAGGTGCTGCTGGAGCATGATGTTGCGCACGTGCTCGCCCTCGACGTCGGCCACGGTCAGCTCGACCCCCGTGTCGCCCGTCGCCGCGAAGTGACCGAGTGGTCCGGCACCAACATCAAAGACGTGGTGCCAGACACGCTGGGTGGGCGCTTCGGCGTCCTTGTCGGTGACCTGTCCTTCATCTCCCTGCGCGCGGTGCTTCCGGTGCTGCCGGCCTTGCTCGAGCCGCAGGCCGAGGTTGTGTTGCTCGTGAAGCCGCAGTTCGAGGTCGGAGCCGCTCTCCTGGGACGCACCGGTGTCGTGCGCTCGGCGCAGCAACGCCATGACGTGCTCACCAGCATTACCCAGAGCGCCGGAGACCACGGACTGGTGACGTTCGGCGTGGCCCGTTCGCCGCTGCGCGGCGGTTCCGGCAACATCGAGTATCTCCTCTGGTTGCGACCGCAGCGCCACGGCATGATGGACTGGGGTCTGCCGTCACAGGAGGTCCTGGCACGGTGTGCGTCACTACGGTTGGAGGAGCTGCGATGAGTCGTCGGATCATGCTCGTGACGCACCCGACGCGACCGGAGATCCCGGCACTGGCGGCTGCGTTCACTGAGCGCCTGGCGGCGCACGGCATCGTGGTCGAAGCAGTGCCCGTGGGGGAGCCGACCCACGACGTGGTCCGCGCGGACGAGGTGGTGACGCACAAGAGCCCGCTGCCGCCGCACGTCGACGCCTCCAACGTCGAGTTGGTGGTCGTCTTCGGTGGCGACGGGACCATCCTGCGCGGCGCGGAGATCGCCCGGCCGGCTGGCAAACCGCTCCTGGGCGTCAACGTGGGCCGCGTCGGCTTCCTCGCGGAGGCAGAGCGGGACGACATCGAGGCGATCGTCGACCGGATCGCGGCCCGCGACTACCGGATCGAGGAGAGGATGACCCTGGAGGTCGACGTCATCCACGATGGTCACGTGGTCGCGACCAACTGGGCGCTCAACGAGGCGTCGGTGGAGAAGTCGGCCCGCGAACGCATGCTCGAAGTCGCTGTCGAAGTCGATGGTCGGCCACTGTCGACGTGGGGGTGCGACGGCGTAGTCATCTCGACTCCGACCGGCTCGACGGCCTACGCGTTTTCGGGCGGTGGCCCGGTCGTGTGGCCGGACGTCGCGGCCATCCTGCTGGTCCCTATCTCGGCCCACGCGCTCTTCGCGCGCCCCCTGGTCCTCGGGCCGGACACCCACCTCGCCGTCGAGGTCGTGCCGCACTCGTATGTCGACGGCGTCCTGTGGTGCGACGGCCGACGCACGATCGAGCTGCCCGCGGGCGCTCGGATCGAGGTGCGTCGCTCCCAGCTCCCGGTGCTGCTGGCGCGGCTGACCGATGACCCTTTCACGGACCGTCTGGTCGCCAAGTTCGCCCTCCCGGTGTCCGGCTGGCGCGGCCCTGCCGACGCAGCGCAGGCCACCGGAGCCAGCGCGTGACCTTGAAGCGCATCCGGATCCAGGGACTGGGGGTGATCGAGGACGCCGAGCTGGAGTTGAGCGGGGGACTCAACGTCATCACCGGTGAGACGGGTGCGGGCAAGACCATGGTGGTCAGTGGCCTGGGCCTCCTGCTGGGTGCGCGTGCGGATGCCGGCCTCGTTCGAGACGGCGCGAGTGCTGCGGTCATCGAGGGTGAGGTGGACGTCCCCTCAGACCACCCGGCGGCGCTGCGCGTCCACGAGGCGGGTGGTGACGTCGAGGACGGGCTCGTCCTGGTCCGAGCGGTGACGTCGGCCGGCCGATCCCGCGCCCATGTCGGGGGACGCGCCGCCCCGGTCGCGGTCCTCGCAGAGGTCGGTGAGCACCTGGTCGCCGTCCACGGCCAGGCCGATCAGTGGCGGCTGCGCGACGCCGACCAGCACCGGGTGCTGCTGGATACCGCAGGTGGTGCGGAGATCACCGCCGCGCTGACGTCATACCAAGGGGCGTTCGGGCAGTGGCATCAGGCGCGCAGCAGACTTCTGGACCTGTCCCGCACCTCGGTCGAACGAACCCGGCGGGCCGGGATGCTCCGCGCCATGCTCGAGGAGATCGAGCGGGTCAACCCGCAAGAGGGTGAGGAAGAAACGCTCCGTGCCGAGTCGGACCGGCTGACCTATGCCGAGGAGTTGCGGACTGCTGCGGCGCTGGCCCACGATGCCCTGCTCGGCAGCGACGACCCGGCGGAGGAGGCGCCGAGCGTCGCGACGCTCCTGGCCAAGGCGGGCACCGGCCTGCGCCCGGTGAGCGCCCACGACAGCGACCTGGCGGGCTTGCACTCGCGCCTGGAGGAGCTGGCCTACCTCGCGTCCGACCTCGCCAGCGACCTCGCGTCCTACGGCTCCGCGATCGAGGTCGACGAGGAGCGCCTCAACCAGGTGCATCATCGACGTGCTGCACTGGGTGCCGTCCTGCGCAAGTACGGACCGACGACGGGGCAGCTGCTGACCTTCGCGGATGAGGCCGCGACGGAGCTGCTCGGCATCGACGTGTCGGACGAGGACGTGCTGGCGCTCCGGGCAGACGCCGCCGCGCTCGCCGACGAGGTCGGACGGCTCGGGGATGCACTCACGCGGGTCCGACGCCAGACCGCCGACAGGGTAGGACGCGAGGTCACCGACGAGCTCGCTCACCTGGCCATGGGCGACGCGTTGGTGCAGGTGTCCGTGGAGCCTCGGCTGGTCGACCCGTCCGTTGCGAAACTCGGCGCGGAGACGGGCGCGGACGCTGCCTCCGTCTCGCTGCCGGACGGTCGCTGCGCCCATCCCCGACAGCACGGTCTCGACGACGTGGAGATCAGACTCGCTGCTAACGCTGGCGCTCCCGCACGTTCGGTGACTAAGGCTGCTTCCGGCGGAGAGCTCTCACGAGTCATGCTCGCGCTCGAGCTGGTCTGCGCCGGACGTACCAACGTCGGCGGCAAGGATGACGGACGTGGATCAGTGCCGACCTACGTCTTCGACGAGGTAGATGCGGGTGTGGGTGGCAGTGCGGCGCTCGACCTCGGTGCGCGCCTGGCTCGGCTGGCGGCGGGGTCGCAGGTGATCGTCGTCACGCACCTGGGACAGGTCGCGGCCTACGCCGACCGGCACCTGGTGGTGCGCAAGAGCACTGCCGGGCAGATCACGCGCAGCGGTGTGGTGGCCGTCGAGGGAGCGGAGCGCGAAGCAGAGCTGGCCCGCATGCTCGGCGGAGTCGCCGACTCCGAGGCGGCCCTCGAGCATGCCCGCGAGCTGTTGTCCCGACGTGCGACGATGTCCTGATATGGCAACGCCGAAGCGGGCCGACAAGGTCAAGGCAGACGTGGCCAGGACGGTGAGTGGCCACGTCCGCATCGACGCCCGCACTAAGAATCTCACCAAGCGCCTGCTGGGCGGCGAGATCGCGATCATCGACCACGACGACCTCGACCAGGTCAGTGCTCAGGCGCTGGTCGCCTGTGCGCCGGCGGCAGTCGTCAACGCCGCGCCGAGCTCGACCGGGGCCTACCCCAACCGCGGACCGCAGATCCTGCTGGAGGCTGGGATCCCCCTGCTGGACCTCGCCGGCCCGGCGGTCATGGGGCTGCACGAGGGTGTGGTCGCCACTCTCGATGACAGTGAGCTCATCGTCGACGACGCCGTCGTGGCGCGCGGCGTGCGGCTGACCCACGCGGTCGTGGAAGCCCAGCTCCAGGATGCCCGCACCAATCTGTCGGCGCAGATCGAGGCGTTCGCCACCAACACCATGCAGTATGTCCGTGCCGAACGCGAGCTTCTCCTGGACGGCATCGCCATACCGCCGCTGCGCACGGACCTAAGCGGGCGCTACGCCCTGGTCGTCGTCCGTGGCTACCACTACAAAGAGGACCTGCACGCCTTGCGGCCGTTCATCAAAGAGGCCAGGCCGATCCTCATCGGGGTCGACGGTGGCGCGGACGCTCTGCTGGAGCAGGGTCTGCGCCCCGACCTGATCGTGGGCGACATGGACTCCGTCTCTGATCGCGGGCTGACGTGCGGGGCCGAGCTCATCGTGCACGCCTACCACGACGGACGGGCCCCGGGTCTCGAGCGGGTAGAGGCGCTTGGCATCACTGATGCGGTCGTGCTGCCGTCCCCCGGCACCAGCGAGGACGTCGCGATGCTCCTGGCCGATGACAAGGGCGCCGAGCTCATCGTGGCCGTGGGCACGCACGCCACGCTCGTCGAGTTCCTTGACAAAGGACGCCAAGGCATGGCGAGCACCTTCCTGACCCGCCTGCGAGTCGGCTCCAAGCTCATCGACGCCAAGGGTGTCAGCCTGCTCTATCGTTCACGGATCTCGGCGCTGTCGCTGGTCTGGCTGGTGCTCGCTGGTCTGTTTGCGCTGGTGGTGGCCTTGGCCACGACGTCGGGTGGGCGGGCCCTCTTTGGTGTCTTGGCCGTACGATGGGACGACGCCCTGGCCTTTATCGAGAGACTGTTTCGTTGATCGACTTCCGTTACCACCTCGTCTCCCTGGTGGCCGTCTTCATCGCCCTCGCCGTCGGCATCGCGCTGGGAGCGGGCCCTCTGCGCGACGGCATCTCCTCGACCCTGGAGAGCGAGGTCAACCAGCTGCGTCAGGAACGGATCGTTCTCCGTGCCGAGGTCGACAACGCCAACCGGAGGGCGGACGCCAAGGACGACGCGATCGGCCTCATCGGCGAGAAGGCGCTGGGCGGCACGCTCCAGGACCTGCGGGTCGGCCTGATCGTGTTTCCGGGTGCCGATCGCAACACGCTGGACGCGCTCGAAGGAAGCCTGTCCGCAGCTGGCGCCGATGTCGTGCTCCAGGCCGAGCTGAACGCCAAGTGGGACGATCCGGAGCCGTCACAGGAACGCCTCCAGCTCTTCGACCAGCTGGGGCAGAGCTTGGCCGACCCGGAGCCCCCGTCCGGCGGGTCACCGACCGCGGCGACCATCCTCGCGGCGGTCCTCTCGGGGGCAGACGCGGGGGGTCGCGTCGGGGCCTGGCTGGCCGCGGGCGGCGCGCTCGAGGACGAGGGACTGGTCGACCTGACCTGGCGTGACGGCACCCCTGCCTCGGTCACCGACCGTCGCGCCCCCGAGGCGCTGGTCCTGGTCAGCGACGGGCTGACCGTGTCGGAAGCAACCGCGACCAACGGCATGGCGACGCTCGCGAGCCGGATGGGGCTGGTGGACGCGCTGGCGAAGGTGAGCACGCCCCTCGTCATCACCGGCACCGGGGGCGAGGCAGTGGTGGCCGACCTCGCGGCGCGGGTCGATCCGCTCGTCCGGGCAGTGCGCGAGGACAAGACGCTGGCCCAGCGGGTTTCTACCGTCGACAACCTCGAGAGCTCAGCCGGGCAGGTCGCCGCCGCTTTCGCGCTGGCGTGGCAGGTGCAGGGTGATGCCGGACACTTCGGGCTCGGCGAGCTCGCCCAGGCGACGTTCCCTCCGCTGCCACCCTTGCGCGCCATCGGCGGGCCGCTGCCGGAGAGCGGTCCGGCCCCGAGCCCGGAGCCGCCTGCGGATGAGAAGACCAGCCAGGGCGAGGGTGACGCCGCCTTCACGACGTCGCCGTGACGGCTCTGCTCTGCGGCCTGGCCGCAGCTGCATCGACGGCGGCGATCACGGCGGCGCACCACGCCGAACGGTTGCCGGGCGGCAGCGCGCGCTGGGCCAGGATCAACCACGCTGGGCACCCCGTCACCCTCACCGAGGGCGTCGCCCTGGGCGCGGGGCTCGCTGCAGCGCTGCTCATCGCTGACCCGCCTGCCGCGCTCGCCGTCCTGGGCAGCGGCGTCGCTGGGGGGATAGACGACCTCGCCGGGGCGACGGACACCAAAGGCCTTCGCGGCCACCTCGCCGCACTGAGAGCGGGCCGCGTCACCACCGGAGTCCTCAAGATCGGCCTCCTGGCAGCCTCCGGCCTCGCAGCCTGCGCCTGGTCCGACCAACGAGCGGGTCGTCTCGGCCTGCACTCGCTGACCGGTGGCGCCCTCGTCGCAGGGTCCGCCAACCTGGCCAACCTCTTCGACCTGCGTCCGGGGCGTGCCCTCAAGGTGGGCCTGGCCGTCGCTGCACCGCTGGCGCTGACCGCTTCCCCGGCTGCTGGCGCGGTCGTCGGCGCCGGGCTCATCGTGCTCCCGGCCGACCTTCGTGGGGCCTCGATGCTAGGTGACACCGGCGCTAACCCGCTCGGCGCCGCCGCCGGTCTCGCCGCCGCACAGGCGCTCGGTCCGGCCGGGCGGCTCGTCGCCCTCATGGGCGTCACCGGCCTCACCTTGCTCAGCGAGAAGGTGAGTTTCAGCAAGGTCATCGAGGGCACTCCCGCGCTGCGCCGCCTCGATGCCTGGGGCAGACCGTAGTGTCCCTGACGCCCGGTGGCACGGTGCGGAGCAGCCGGCTCTCCACGCAGGGGCTGCTGGCCGCTGCCGGGCTCGTCGCCGTCGTGACCCTGGCAGCCCGCGCCGTCGGCATCGTGCGCTGGATCGTCTTCTCCGACGCGGTCGGAGCCACCTGCGTGGGCCAGGTCTACAACACCGCCAACCTGGTGCCCAACGTCCTCTTCGAGGTTGCCGCCGGGGGAGCGCTGGCCGCAGTCGCCGTGCCCTTGGTCGCGGGACATCTCGAGCGAGGGCGCGAGGATCTGGCCGATCGGACCGCTTCGGCGCTGCTCACCTGGACGCTGGCCGTCCTGCTCCCGCTCGCCGCACTCGTCGCGCTCGCCGCCGGGCCGGTGACCGCCTGGCTGCTGGGGTCCAGCCAGAACTGCGACCCGGTGGCCGTGCAGGCCGCCGGACGACTCATGCTGATGCTCTTCGCGCCGCAGATCGCGCTCTACGGGATCGGCATCGTCCTCACCGGAGTCCTGCAGGCCCACCGTCGCTTCCTCGCGGCCGCGCTCGCTCCGCTGCTGTCCAGCCTCGTCGTCATCGCCGTCTATATCGCCTTCGGGATCACCTACGACGCCACCCAGCCGCTGTCCGAGGTCCCCGACATGGCGATCTGGTTGCTGGCCGGTGGCACCACCCTCGGTGTCGTGGCGCTGAGCCTGCCGCTGCTCGCCCCGTCCCTTCGCCTCGGTATCCGCTGGCGGCCCACGTGGCGCTTCCCGCAGGGCACCGGCCGGCGCGCGGGTGCTCTCGTGCTGGCCGGTGTCGCCGTCGTGGCCTGTCAACAGCTCGCGGCCGTGGTCGCACTCCTGCTGACCAACGCCAGCACCGGTGTCGCCGGGATCACCGTGTGGACCTATGCGCAGACGGTCTACCTCCTGCCCTACGCCGTGCTCGTCGTCCCTCTCGCGACAGCCGCCTTCCCACGGCTCGCCGGCCGCCGTGCCGAGGCCACCCCCGTGCTGCGCAGCACCCTGCTCGGCGCGGCCGTGGCCTCGGTGAGCGCCGCCGTCGCCCTCGTCGCCGTGCGCCGGGAGGTCGGATCAGCCTTCCTCCTGCTCGACGCGGGCGCGGGCGGCAGCGGCCAGGCCACCCTCGAAGCGCTGGCCCCCACGCTGGCCGTGCTCGCCCCCGGCCTGGTCGGCCTCGGTCTCGTCGCGGTGGGCACCCGGGCGCTCTATGCAGTGGGTTCGCCCCGGCGAGCCGCGGCGACGGTGTGCGTCGGCTGGGCGGTCGCCGCGCTGCTGCCGGTGCTGCTGGTCGCGCCGGCATCAGACGTGCGGGACACCCTGGTCCGGCTGGCGGCCGGTTCCACGGTCGGGATGAGTGTTGCGGGTGGCTTGCTGGTCCTGGAGATCCGCCGGGTATGGGGCAGGGCACCGTTCGTGGGCGTGCCCCGTGCCGCTGGTGCCGCCCTTCTCGGTGCGCTGCTAGCGCTGTCCTTCCGCGAGCTCGTGCTGCCGACCACGACGCAGGGGTGGACGCAGACCCTGGGGCTGGCGGCCCTCGTCGGGCTTCTGGCGCTGTGCTGTGCGGCGCTCGCCGTTCGCCTGCTGGCCCCCGACGCGTGGCGCGCGATCTCGACGAGGATGAGCCAATGAGGATCCTCCTGGTGACCGGGCTCGTCGCCGGAGGTGTCGGGCAGCACGTGGCCATGCTGACTCGCGGACTCACCACCGCCGGGCACACCGTGGTGGTGGCTTGTCCGGACACGGTCGCCGCCCAGTTTGGTCTGTCCGACCTCGGTGCCAGACACGTGCGGCTGGAGGTCGGTGCCCGTCCACATCCACGGCGCGACAGAGCGGCCGTCGTCTGCCTCCGCGAGCTGTTGAGCGCGTGCGACGTCGTCCACGCTCATGGGCTGCGGGCCGGCGCGCTGGCCGCGCTCGCTCGAGCGGCAGGCACGACGCCGCGCCTGGTGGTGACCAGCCACAACGGGCCTCCAGCCCTGGCTTCGCGAGGCACGAGTGGACCTTCTGTGTCCGGCGCGCTCGCGGCCCGTCTCCTCTATGGCCAGCTGGAGCGACTCGTCTGTCGCCGTGCCGATCTCCTCCTCGCGGTCTCACCGGACCTGCTCCAGAGAGCCCGTGCCAAGGGGGCCGACGCCACAGCCCTGGCGATCGTGCCGGCCCCCCCGGCCCGTGTCCGCGATCGCTCGATCGCAAGAGCGGTGCTGGCGGCCGAGCTCGGCTTGGCTGGCAGTGACCTCGTCGTGCTCAGCATCGGTCGCCTCGCTCCGCAGAAGCAGATGGGCGCACTGATCAGCGCCATGGTGCGGGTGGGCGCCGAGCAGGCAGGCAGCGATGGACGACCGGTCCTTCTCATTGCGGGGGAGGGCCCGGATCGAGCGGCGCTGCAACGACGGCTGGATCTGCCCGAGACCGCAGACGCCCTCGACGCTCGTCTGCTCGGGCACCGCGAGGACGTGCCGGCTCTGCTGGCTGCCGTGGATGTGGTTGTCTCGGCAGCGCAGTGGGAAGGGCAGCCGGTGTGGTTGCAGGAGGCGCTCGCGAAGGGCGCGCCGATCGTGGCCACCGACGTTGGCGGGACGAGGCAGGTCGTCGGGGAGGCTGCGCTCCTGGTCCCGCCGATCCGGGGGGAAGACGGTGAGAAGGTGCTGGCAGAGGCGATCGCGCAGGTCCTGGGCGATCCGACGTTGCGCTCCGACCTTCGCGGACAGGCGTTGCTTCGCGCCGCTCAGCTGCCGACAGAGGCTGACGCGATCACTGCCGCGGTGACGGCATACCGCTCTGGCGTGGCTGGTGACCAACCCACGGCTGCGGTCACGTAGACTGACAGCCCGTGGCGGAGACAACGAAACATCTGTTTGTGACCGGCGGCGTGGCCTCCTCTCTGGGGAAGGGTCTGACGGCCTCCAGCCTGGGCTTCTTGCTTCGATCTCGAGGCCTGCAGGTCACGATGCAAAAGCTGGACCCTTACATCAATGTCGACCCCGGCACGATGAACCCCTTCCAGCATGGCGAGGTCTTCGTCACCGAGGACGGGGCCGAGTGCGACCTGGACATCGGCCACTACGAACGCTTCCTCAACGTCAACCTCTCCGGACGGTCCAACGTCACGACCGGGCAGGTCTACAACGACGTGATCGCCCGCGAGCGGCGCGGCGAGTATCTCGGCGACACCGTGCAGGTCATCCCGCACATCACCAATGAGATCAAGGCACGCATGCGGGCGGCCGCCAACGTAGACACCGAGCGCCCGGACATCATCATCACCGAGATCGGCGGCACCGTCGGCGACATCGAGTCGCTGCCCTTTCTGGAGGCCGCGCGTCAGGTCCGCCACGACATCGGCCGCGCCAACAGCTTCTTCCTCCACGTCTCTCTCGTGCCCTACCTCGCGCCGAGCGGCGAGCTGAAGACGAAGCCGACGCAGCACTCGGTCGCCGCCCTGCGCCAGGTCGGCATCACCCCCGACGCGCTGGTGCTGCGCGCCGATCGCGAGATCCCTGAAGCCATTAAGCGCAAGATCTCGATGATGTGCGACGTCGAGCCGGGCGGGGTCGCCGCCTGCATCGACGCTCCGAGCATCTACGACATCCCCAAGGTGCTGCACCGCGAGATGCTCGACGCCTACGTCGTGCGGCACCTCGGCCTGCCCTTCCGCGACGTCGACTGGTCGGCCTGGGACGCGCTGCTGGAGCGGGTGCACGAGCCCGAGCACCAGGTGGAGGTCGCGCTCGTCGGCAAGTACATCGACCTGCCGGACGCCTACCTGTCGGTCACCGAGGCGATGCGCGCCGGCGGTTTCCGGCACGATGCCTTGGTCAACATCCGCTGGGTCGCCAGCGACGAGTGCCAGACTGAGAGCGGCGCGAGCCAGTCCCTCGACGGGGTCGACGCGATCCTGGTCCCCGGTGGCTTCGGCGTGCGGGGGATCGAGGGCAAGATCGGCGCGCTGCGCTGGGCGCGTGAGCGCGGCGTCCCCACGCTCGGCCTCTGTCTCGGTCTGCAGGCCATGGTCATCGAGTACGCCCGCAACGTGGCCGACGTCGAAGGCGCCAGTTCCACCGAGTTCGACCCGCAGGCAGCGGCTCCCGTGATTGCCACGATGGCGGAGCAGCAGCAGTTCGTCGAGGGCGCGGGCGACCTCGGTGGCACCATGCGGCTCGGCGCCTACGACGCGATCCTGCAAGAGGGTTCGGTGCTCGCTGGGGTCTACGGCACCACCGCGGTCACCGAGCGGCACCGGCACCGCTATGAGGTCAACAACGCCTACCGGGGGCAGCTCACGGAGGCGGGTCTGGTCATCAGTGGCACCTCTCCCGACGGCAACCTCGTCGAGTTCGTCGAGCTGCCCGCCGAGGTTCACCCCTACTACGTGGCCACGCAGGCGCATCCGGAGTTCAAGTCTCGGCCGGACGTCGCCCACCCCCTCTTCGCCGGTCTGGTCGCTGCCGCCCTCGAGCGGCAGCGCAGCCAGCGCCTCGTCGAGGTCGAGGGGCGCCAGCACCAGCACGAGCTGCCCTGACCGGCGCAACGGCCTCTTCGATGACCCTCGACGCACGCCGTCTCGCGGCCGCGGATCTGCATGACCGACCTGGCCGCGCGCAGGTGCTGCGCACCTCCACGGTCTTCGAAGGGCACGTCTGGGACGTGCGCAGCGACACTATCGATCTGGGGCACACCCAGGTCGTGCGGGAGTACGTCGCCCACACGGGCGCGGTCGCGGTCCTGGCGCTACGCACCGACCGGGGTGTCCCCGAGATCTTCGTGATCCAGCAGTACCGTCACCCGATCGGCGCTCACGACTGGGAGATCCCGGCTGGCCTCCTTGACGTCGAGGGGGAAGATCCGGTCTTCGCCGCGCAGCGCGAGCTCGCAGAGGAGGCCGACCTGCTCGCGGACAGCTGGGAAGAGCTCATCGCTTTCACGCCCTCGCCCGGCGGTCTCGACGAGGTCATCACGGTCTACCTCGCGACCGATCTCGCCGACGTGCTGGAGGGAGAGCGGCACCTGCGTGAGGACGAGGAGGCGGGTATGCCGTGCGGCTGGGTCGCCGTCGACGAGGCGGTGGACGCCGTGCTCGCAGGGCAGATCCACAACGCGGCGCTGATGCTCGCGGTGCTCACGCTCGACGCCAGGCTCCGCGGCGTACCTGGTCGGGCTGGACGCCGCTAAGCACAAGGACTTTTGGCATGCCGTGGGCCACGTCGTGGTGTAAAGAGGAGACGTGACCACGATGTCCACGTTTCACAATGTGCAGGAGGCTGGTTCGCGGCGGTCGTTGCTGTGGCGGCGACTCGGGGTGGGCGCTCTCACCGTCCTGGTGGCTGCGGGGCTCTTCGGACTGCTCGGCGATCAGACGGCGGTCGTCGAGGCGCGCAGCGGAGACTCGCTGCACCTGCGGGTCACCTATGCCAGTAGTGCACGTCCCGGTCAGGACGTACCCTTCGAGATCGAGGTGTCTGACCCTGCCGGGCTTGCGCCACAGATCACTCTCGCGTTGACCGCGGACTACCTGGACATCTATGAGACCCAAGGGTGGTATCCCGCCACGACGGATGAGACCCGTGACGATGAGTGGCTCTACCTGACGTTTGCGACGCAGGAACAGCCCACGATGACGGTGGGCTTCGATGCCTATATCCAGCCCAACAGCGTTCGCGGCCGCCAGGGTCAGGTCGCGGTCGTCGTCGACGGGGTGCCGCGGGATCCAGTCTCCTTCCGCACCCAGCTGTTCCCCTGACCTGGAGGCCTGATGGAGATCGTCGTCCGCGCCGCGTTGATGTTCCTGTTCCTGTGGTCAGTGACCCGGGTCGTCGGTCGCTCGACCCTCGGCGAGCTCAGCTCTTTTCAGTTGATTCTCTTTATCACGATGGGTGACCTAGTGGGTCAGGCGATAGTCCAGCAGGATTACTCCTTCACCGCCGGCGCATTAGCCGTCGGCACCTTCGCCCTGCTCACGATCTTGATCGGGTGGATCAACTCGCGATGGCGCGGGTGGGCTCGGATCACGCACGGGGTGCCGGTGGTCGTCGTGCAGGACGGGGAGCTGCTGCTGGAAACCATGCGGAGGGAACGGCTAGGCCTCAACGACCTGCTCGCCGCGTCGCGTGGTCGAGGGATCGAGCGGGTGGGTGACATCCGGGTGGCGGTGCTGGAGGCTAACGGACAGTTGTCGTTCTTCACGTCCGACCCTGGGGCTTCCGGTGCGAGCGAGCAGCCGCCCGTTGGCTAGGGCCCAGAGGCTTGAGCCTGTAAACTGGGTACGTGCGCAGGGGCGGGGTGACGACCCGCCAAGAGCTGATCGACATACCGACACCACAGCCCGACCTGCGCACCGCGCGTCCAGCGGATCGACGAGAGGCTGAGGATCCCTCGGCAAAGGTGTGGTGGCACCGCGACCTAGCCCCCGCCCACACCTTGACGGGCTGCCTTCGCAGGGGGCAGACCGATCCTCTGCGGGACCGACCCGAGAGGACAGCCCATGCTTCGTACCCATAACGCCGGCACCCTGCGCCCCGCGCACGCCGGCACCACCGTCACCCTCACCGGCTGGGTGGCCCGCCGCCGCGACCACGGCGGCGTCGCCTTCATCGACCTGCGTGACGCCAGTGGTGTCGTCCAGGTCGTGGCCCGTGACGAGGTCCTGACCGGGACCGCCCACGACCTGCGCAGCGAGTTCTGCGTGAAGGTCGTCGGTGAGGTCACCCCGCGCGCCGAGAAGGACGTCAACCCGGACCTGCCCACGGGAGCCGTGGACGTGGTTGCCAGCCAGATCGAGGTGCTGTCCGGCTCCGACCCGTTGCCCTTCCAGATCGACGAGCGTGTCAGCGTCGGTGAGGAGACGCGCCTGCGCCACCGCTACCTCGACCTGCGTCGCCCAGGCGCCAGCTCGGCGGGGCAGAACCTGCGCCTGCGCTCCAAAGTCAACGCGGCCGCTCGCAACCTCCTCGCCGACCGCGACTTCGTCGAGATCGAGACGCCAACGCTCACCCGCTCCACGCCCGAGGGTGCCCGTGACTTCCTGGTCCCGGCACGCCTGCAGCCCGGCAGCTGGTACGCCCTCCCGCAGAGCCCGCAGCTGTTCAAGCAGCTGCTCATGGTCGCGGGGATGGAGCGCTACTACCAGATCGCGCGCTGCTACCGCGACGAGGACTTCCGTGCCGACCGGCAGCCGGAGTTCACCCAGCTCGACATCGAGATGAGTTTCGTCGAGCAGGACGACGTCATCGAGCTCGGCGAGGCGATCACGAAGGCGGTGTGGGCCGTTCAAGGGGTCGAGCTGACCACGCCCTTCCCTCGGATGACCTACGCCGAGGCGATGCGCCGCTACGGTTCTGACAAGCCGGACCTGCGATTCGACCTGGAGATCACCGAGTGCACCGACTTCTTCGCCCAGACCCCCTTCCGGGTGTTCCAGGCCGAGTACGTCGGCGCCGTCGTCATGCCCGGCGGCGGTTCGCAACCACGCCGCCAGTTCGACGCCTGGCAGGAGTGGGCCAAGCAGCGCGGCGCCAAGGGCCTGGCGTATGTCACCGTCGGGCAGGATGGCGAACTCGGCGGCCCGGTCGCCAAGAACCTGTCCGACGCGGAGCGGGCCGGACTGGCCGGACATGTCGATGCCCAGCCGGGTGACTGCGTCTTCTTCGCAGCTGGGCCGACCAAGGCCTCACGCGCACTCCTCGGCGCCGCCCGCCTGGAGATCGGCAGGCGCTGCGCTTTGATCGACGAGTCCGACTGGAACTTCTTGTGGATCGTTGACGCGCCGCTGTTCGAGCCAGCTGGTGAGGCCGTCGCCGCTGGGGACGTGGCCGTCGGCTCGGGGGCGTGGACCGCTGTTCACCACGCCTTCACGTCACCGAAAGCAGAGTATGTCGACTCCCTCGAGTCCGACCCGGGCGCCGTGCTGGCCTACGCCTACGACTTGGTCTGCAACGGCAACGAGATCGGTGGCGGGTCCATCCGCATCCACCGCCGCGAACTCCAGGAGCGCGTCTTCGGGGTCATGGGGTTAACTGCCGAAGATGCGCAGGAAAAGTTCGGCTTTCTGCTCGAGGCGTTCAAGTTTGGTGCCCCGCCGCACGGCGGGATCGCGTTTGGGTGGGACCGCATCGTGGCCCTGCTCGCGGGCACCGACTCGATCCGCGACGTCATCGCCTTCCCCAAGACCGGTGGCGGCTTCGATCCGCTGACCGAGGCCCCGGCCCGCATCACCCCGGAGCAACGCAAGGAGGCCGGCATCGACGCCAAGGCGCTGGCCCAATCGGCGGACAAGCCCGCAGCCCAGGCGGACCCCGCAGTGCAGTAGGGCGCCGCGCCGAGCCGTGGCCTGTCCTGCGCGGTCGTGCACTGCGCGGTGGGTATGGGCCGCCCCGACGACCCATACCCACCGCTCAACCGGGGCCGAGGAGATCGCGCGAGTGCCAGGCTCTGGCGGTGCGATAACCGAGCCGACGGTAGATCGCGCGGGCTGGTTCGTTGTCGGAGAACATCCCCAGCGTGCAGACGCCGCCCTCCGCCAGTGCCCACCGAGACAGAGCCAGCGTGACGGCGGTGCCGAGTCCTCGGCAGCGTAAGGAACGGTCCGTCACGATCCCGGCCAGGTGCGGGACCCCTGTGGCCTCGCGTTCAGCCCCGCCGAGCGCGAGAAGATCCCCGGTGAGGTCCCGCAGTCCCACCCAGTGATGGACCCTCCCGGTCCCGATCTGCGTCCAGACGTGCGGGTTGTGCCGGTGCGTGAAGGCCGAGATCTCCTCAGCGTCGTCCACGTCGTGCAGGACGACCTCGATGGCGGAGAGCGGGACCGCGGCGCTGGGCCGGTCCGGGAGTGATGCCGTGGAGGCGTCCACCCACATCCAGTCCCAGTCCCCACCGTTACCCAGCTCCAGGACCTCGTGGGCCACGGCTGCGTGTGCCTGGACGACGGAGAGCGACCGGCTGCCCAGCCGCTGGAGATGGCCGCCATCTCGCAGTTCGACGAGTGCCGCACGGACCCGCCTACCCTCATCCTGGTCGGACTCGGGCGCTGCCTTGACGCTGGCCGCCGTGATCGGCGCCACCCAGAACCCGCGTCGGGAGCCCCGACGCTCGACCAGGATCACGCCGTCATGGACCCAGACCTCTCCGGCAAGGGGAGCCGCGATCGACCAGCGGACCCAGGGGTCATCTCCACTCAACCTCACGGCGGTGGCGTAGTCCGGGACGCGCTGCACCCCCCAAGCCTGCCAGCAGGGAGGGATGTCGACAGTGCCGGGCCGGTGCTGGTCGGGACGAGGGGTTAGCCTGCGCGGGTGGCATCAGATGGGTCCGACCTGTTCAGCGTCGCCGGGAGCCCGGACGCCGCAGGCTCCGACCTGTTCCTCCCCTTAGCTGTCCGGATGCGTCCGCAGAATCTTCAGGAGGTCGCCGGTCAGCGCGACGCGCTGCGGCCCGGCTCTCCCCTGCGACGCCTGATCGAGGGCCAGGGCGGCCCGGCGGGGGCACTGTCAGCGATCCTCTGGGGTCCGCCGGGGACCGGTAAGACTACGCTCGCCCACCTCGTCGCGCACAGCGCCGACCGCCGGTTCGTGGAGCTTTCAGCCGTCACCGCCGGTGTCAAGGATGTCCGGTCGGTGATGGATCAGGCCACCCGAGAGCGAAATCTCTACGGCCGCCAGACCGTGCTCTTCCTCGACGAGATCCACCGGTTCACCAAGGCCCAGCAGGACGCACTACTGCCTGGCGTGGAGAACCGCCTTGTCATTCTCGTCGCCGCGACCACGGAGAACCCTTCCTTCAGCATCATTGCGCCGTTGCTGTCCCGCTCCGTGCTGGTGACCCTGACCTCGCTGGATGACGACGATGTCCGCGGTGTGGTGGAGCGTGCCCTGCTTGACGACCGCGGACTCGCGGGTGAGTTCACGCTTGCTCAGGAGGGTATGGAGCATGTCGTCCGGATGGCGGGTGGCGACGCACGTCGGGCCCTGACCACGTTGGAGGCGGCCGCCGGAGTTGCCGACGACGACCGTGCCGCCGGTGCTGAGGACGCGACCGTCCAGATCACGCTCGGGCATGTCGAGCAGGCCGTCGCGCAGGCGGCCGTCCGCTACGACCGGGCCGGCGACCAGCATTACGACGTGGCCAGCGCCTTCATCAAGTCGATGCGAGGCTCGGACGTCGACGCCGCGCTGCACTACCTGGCGCGTCAACTGGAGGCCGGGGAGGACCCACGCTTCATCGCCCGTCGGATCGTCATCTCGGCGAGCGAGGACGTGGGCCTGGGCGACCCGACCGCCTTGCAGACAGCGGTGGCCGCGCTGCACGCAGTCGCCCAGATCGGGATGCCAGAGGCCCGGATCATCCTGGCCCAAGCCGTGGTCCACAACGCGTTGGCGCCCAAGTCGAACGCCGCCTACAACGGGATCAACGCGGCGATCGCCGACGTGAGAGCCGGCAAGGGGGGCGCGGTCCCGGCCCACCTGCGCGGCAGCGGCTATGCCGGGGCGGCCCGGCTGGGACACGGCAAGGGCTACCGGTACAGCCACGACGAGCCCGCGGGGGTGGGCGCCCAGCAGTACCTGCCCGATGACCTGCTCGCTGAAGACGTCGACTATTACCGCCCCAGCGGCCGCGGCTGGGAAGAACGGCTCGGCTCAAGGTGGGCCGAGTTGCGCCGAATCATCCGCGGTCGCTGAGGCGGGAAATGGCGTAGCGACACAGCCTGGCTATGTACAACGAGCCCCGCCTACTCGGTGATCAGGCGTGTCGGGAGTGCGCGAGCCGGGCCGGTAGAGTGGATCAGTCTGTTTGTATCCGACTGAGGAGACCATGGAAACCGCCGAGATTCGTCGCCGCTGGCTGTCGTTCTTCGAGAGCAAGGGCCACGCGGTCGTGCCAAGCGCGCCTTTGGTCTACAACGACCCCAACCTGCTGTTCGTCAACGCCGGCATGGTGCAGTTCAAGCCTTACTTCCTCGGGCAGGAGACGCCGCCGTGGCCGCGCGCCACGAGCGTGCAGAAGTGCGTGCGCACCCTCGACATCGAGGAGGTCGGAAAGACCACCCGCCACGGCACCTTCTTCCAGATGAACGGCAACTTCTCTTTCGGCGACTACTTCAAGGAGGGGGCCATCTCCTACGCCTGGGAGCTCATCACCGGCTCCCAGGGGGACGGCTTCCTCGGCTTCGAGCCCGACTCGATCTGGGTCACGGTGCTCGACGGCGACGACGAAGCGGCGGACCTGTGGCACCGGGTCGCCGGGCTGCCCCAAGAACGCATCCAGCGTCGCGGACTGGCCGACAACTACTGGCACATGGGTGTCGCCGGCCCAGGTGGCCCGTGCAGCGAGATCTACGTCGACCGCGGTTCTGAGCATGGCCCCGATGGCGGCCCCATCGTCGATGAGGACAGGTTCCTGGAGATCTGGAACCTGGTCTTCATGCAGGAAGAGCTCTCCGAGGTCCGCAGCAAGGTGGACTTCGACATCTCCGGTGAGCTGGAGAAGAAGAGCATCGACACCGGCATGGGTCTGGAGCGCGTCGCCTACCTGCTGCAGGGCGTGGACAACCTTTACGAGATCGACGAGGTCTACCCCGTGATCAGCCGCGCCGAAGAGATCTGCGGCCGTTCGTACGGCGCGGATCACGAGGACGATGTGCGTTTCCGCGTGATCGCCGACCACGTGCGCTCCGGCCTCATGCTGATGGGTGACGGCGTGACTCCCGGCAACGAGGGGCGTGGCTATGTGCTCCGCCGCCTCCTGCGCCGCGCGGTGCGCTCGATGCGGCTGCTCGGCGTCCAGGACCCGTCCCTTCCCGAGCTCCTCCCGGTGAGCAAGGACGTGATGAGGTCCTCCTACCCAAACCTCGAGCAGGACTGGGCGCGGATCAGCGAGACTGCTTACGCCGAGGAGGAAGCCTTCCGGCGCACCCTGACCAGCGGGACGACGATCCTGGACACCGCCGTCACCAAGGCCAAGACGGCCGGTTCCACCGTGCTGTCCGGCTCGCAGGCCTTTGCCCTGCACGACACCTACGGTTTCCCGATCGACCTCACCCTGGAGATGGCGTCCGAGCAGGGGTTGTCCGTCGACGAGGACGGCTTCCGCGCGCTCATGACCGAGCAGCGGGACCGGGCCAAGGCAGACGCCAAGACGAAGAAGCATGGCCACGGTGGCACCACCGCATACCGTGCCCTGGCGGACCGCCTCGGCCACCAGGTGGAGTTCACCGGTTATGAGCAGATGTCGGGGGAGTCGAAGGTCGTCGGTGTGCTCTCCGGCGGGCGTGAGCTCGACCGCTTGACCGCCACCTCGGTGGATAAGGATGGCGGCGGGGCCGAGGTCGAGCTGGTGCTCGAACGAACCCCGTTCTACGCCGAGGCCGGTGGGCAGCTCGCGGATCACGGCACGATCCGGCTCGCCGGTGGCGCAGTTGTGGAGGTCACCGACGTGCAGAGGCCGTTGCCCGGGTTGGTTGTACATCACGGCCGGCTGCTCGAGGGCGAGGTCGCCATCGGAGAGGGGGCCGAGACGCAGATCGACACGCTGCGTCGGGCCTCGGTCTCCCGCGCGCACACCGCGACCCACCTGGTGCACAAGGTGCTGCGCGAGACTCTCGGCGACACTGCCACCCAGGCCGGCTCGGAGAATGCGCCCGGACGCCTGCGCTTTGACTTCAAGGCCAACCGTGGACTCTCACCTGATGAACTGGTCGCCGTCGAGGCACGCATCAACCAACGGTTGATGGATGACCTGCAGGTCAGCGCGACCCAGATGTCCTTGGAGGAAGCCAGGGAGATGGGTGCCATGGCGCTGTTCGGTGAGCGCTACCCGGAGGTTGTCCGGGTGGTCTCCGTGGGCGGTCCCTGGAGCCTGGAGCTGTGCGGTGGGACCCACGTGCTCAACTCTGCGCAGTTGTCCTTGGTCAAGATCATGGGCGAGGCGTCGATCGGGTCCGGCGTCCGCCGGGTCGAGGCGCTGGTCGGCGCGGACGCCTACCAGCACCTCGCGCGCGAGAACATCATCGTCAACCAGCTCACCGACACCCTCAAGGTGCGTCCGGAGCAGCTGCCTGACCGCATCAGCCAACTGATGAGCAAGCTCAAGGACGCCGAGCGGGAGATCGCCAGGGCCAAGGCCAAGCAGGCGCTCGCGGCAGCCTCCGGCCTGGTGTCGTCGGCCAAGGACGTCTCGGGCATCCGGTTCCTGGGCCATGACCTGGGTGAGGGTGCCAGCGGAGATGAGTTGCGCACGCTCGTCCTCGACCTGCGCTCGCGCCTCGGCAACGACGGCCCCGCCGTGGTCGCCCTCACCGGTGTGGCCGGTGGCCGTCCCCAGATCGTGGTCGCGACCAACGAGGCCGCGCGGGGTCGCGGGGTCAAGGCCGGCCAGTTGGTCAAGGTCGCGGCCCAGGCCCTCGGCGGAGGTGGCGGCGGCAAGGATGATCTCGCCCAGGGCGGTGGGCAGGACCCCACGGCGACCGCGTCCGCCCTCGGGGCGGTCGAGGACGCCCTGCGGGTCTGAGGTCCGTGTCCACTGACGAGGGTCCATGTGCTGCACCTGCCCGGCCACCGGTCGGGGTGCTGCTCGGCGTCGACGTGGGGGAGGCCCGGGTCGGCCTCGCCGCCAGCGATGCCATCGGGCTGCTCGCGCACCCGGTGGCCACGCTGAGACGGGACCACGAGGGGGAGAGCGACCTAGACCAGATCGCGGCCGAGATCGGTCACCGAGCGGCCGTGGGCGTCGTCGTCGGCCTGCCGCGCGGGTTGTCCGGGGCCGAGGGGGTGGCCGCCGAACGCGCGCGCCACTACGCTATGGCCTTGCAGCGGCGCGTGGAGGTGCCGGTGCGCCTGTGGGACGAACGCCTCACGACCGTGGACGCGCACCGCGTCCTCCGGTCCAGTGGTGTTGCCGGCCGCGAGCAGCGTGGCGTCGTCGACCAGGCGGCCGCCGTGCTTATCCTCCAGGCAGCCCTCGATGCCCGACGCGCCGGTCGCCCAGCCGGTGTTCCCCTGAAGCGGCGCAAGCCCCGGACCCCCAAGGTCCGACCGGATGTTAGGACTGACACGCATGAGTCTTCCTCCTGAGGACTGGGACGAGCACGGAGTGCGGGGCCGGTCTGAGTCCGCTGCCTTCGACGACGACGTCCTGGGGCTGCGCCGGGTCACCGAGCACGACGAGTCCCTCGCCGACGACGTGCTGGCGCCGGAGTCGGAAGCAGGGATGTTCCGTCCGCGACGACGCAAGCGTCGCAACCCCTTCTTGAAGGTCATCGCTCTGCTGGCCGCGGTGGCAGTGGTCTTGACCGCGTCCGTCTACGCCTTCGGCTCCCTCAAGGATCTGATCCCTTCCGTGTCGTTCGGGCAGGACGCCCCTTCCGACTACGAAGGGTCTGGCACGGGTGAGGTGACCGTCGAGATCCCCGAAGGGGCCGCCGGTGGCCAGATCGCCGAGATCCTCCTCGAGCAGGACGTGATCGGTTCCGCCGGAGCCTTCACGGCGGCTCTGCAGGCCGATCCTCGTTCCTCCGGGATCCAGCCAGGGACCTATCGGATGGCCAGTCAGATGAGCTCCGAAGCGGCCCTGGCCAGGCTCCTGGACGGCAACTACCGGGAGATCAACGGGGTCACGATCCGCGAGGGCCTCTGGGTCTCGGAGACGTTTGCGCTGCTTGCCGAGGGCACCGGCCACGAGGTCAAGGACTACGAGGCGGTCGATCCGGAGACGTTGGGCCTGCCCGAGGCAGCCAACGGTGAGCTTGAGGGCTTCCTGTTCCCTAGCACCTATGAGTTCGGACCCGATGCGACCCCGGCGGAGCAGCTCACCGCGATGATCGCCCTCGGTAAGAGCACCTACGCCGACCTGGGAATCTCCGACGGCGACCTCCGCGAAGTGCTGACCAAGGCGAGCATCGTGCAGGGCGAGGGCATGTTTGCTGACGACATGCCCAAGATTGCCCGCGTGATGGACAACCGCATCGAGGGCAACTCGGAGACCAACGGGATGATGCAGATGGACTCCACCGTCCACTTCATCTACCAGGAGCGCGGCCGTGCCGGCACCACGGAGGAGCAGCGCGCCAACGACAGCCCCTACAACACCTACCTGCACCCCGGCCTCCCTCCAGGCCCCATCAACAGCCCCGGCGAGCAGGCCATCAAGGCGGTGCTCAACCCTGCAGAGGGCAGCTGGCTCTATTTCGTCACGGTCAACCCCAGCACCGGCGAGACCAAGTTTGCTGACACGTTCGCAGAGCATCAGGTCAACGTCGCTGAGTTCACCCAGTGGTGCGCGGATAACCCCGGCCAGTGCTGAGCGGTCGCGACCACGGCGAGGTCAGCACGTCTACCGGTCAGGAGACCACGCCCGCGCGGGGGGACTCCGCCCGGTGGCGCCGGGCTGCGGTCACTGGTTGGCCCATCGGGCACTCTCTCTCACCGGTCCTGCACCGCGCCGCCTATGCAGCCCTCGGCCTGATCGGTTGGACCTATGAGGCGGTCGAGATCCCCAGCGGAGCGCTGCGGAGCTGGGTCGACACGCTCGGCCCGGAGTGGGCAGGGCTCTCCGTCACGATGCCGGGCAAGGAAGAGGCACTCGCCCTGTCCGAGCAAGCCAGCGAGAGCGCCCGCCTCACGGGCTCGGCAAACACCTTGGTGCGCACGGGCGGGGGATGGACGGCGCACAACACCGATGTCGAGGGGCTGACCGCTGCCCTGCAGACGTGTGGACTGCTGGCTCCTGTGCGAGCCACCGTGATCGGCGGCGGAGCAACGGCGCGGTCCGCGCTGGTCGCCCTGCGCGGGCTCGGGGTGCGCGAGGCCACGATCGTGGTCCGGGACGGATTGCGTCCGCAGACCCAGGAGCTCGCCGAGCGTCTCGATTTCCTGTGCACGGTCCAGCGGCTGGGTGAGCGGCCCGTCACCATCGGTCGCGACGCCAGCGACGTGATCGTCTCTACGCTGCCGGCCACGGCCCCGGCACCGGCAATGGTGTTGGTGGGAGGAGGACCGCCGATCGTGATGGACGTCGCCTATGCACCCTGGCCCAGCCCCTTCGCCCTGGCCGTGCGGGGGCTGGGCCCGAGCGCGCCTCTGGTCATGAAGGGGACAGAGATGCTGCTGCGCCAAGCCGCACGCCAGGTGCGACTCATGACCGGGCATGATGGGCCGGTGGAGGCAATGAGAGCCGCTCTGGCGCCGCAGGACCAGACGCGGTGACGGCACCGGTCTGGGTCCCGATCCTGGTCGGCTGTGTCGTCGCGGTGATGGGGATCCCGGTCGCGCGCTGGCTGGCGCTGACGACCTATCGCAAACCGGACGAGGTAGATGAGCCCTCGCCGGGCCGACGCTGGTGGGTGCCGCCGGCCCTCGGGCTGGTGTCCGGCCTCGTCATCGATCGGATCTGGTTCGTCCAGGACGACGCGGTGCCCTCAGCGTGGGTCGCGGCGGTCCTCACCGCGACGCTCCTGCTGGTCACGCTCTCCTGCATCTGCCTGGCCGCGATGGACATGGACGTGCACCGCCTCCCGGACCGGATCATGTGGCCGACCATGGGGTTCCTCGCTGGTGGCATCACGCTTGCTGCCCTCGTCGGTGGCGGTCTTGACCCCTGGCTGCGCGGGATGCTGGCCGGTGTCGCGGCCGGAGCGTTCTACCTGCTGCTTGCTCTCCTGTCCCTGGCCCGGGGCTCCTTGGCGTTGGGCCTGGGAGACGTGAAACTCGCCGTCGTCCTCGGCGCTGCGCTGGGCTGGTTCGGCTGGTCCGAGGCAGTGATGGGGATCTACGCCGGCTTCCTCGTCGGCGGTGTCGTCGCCGTGGCGCTGCTGGTCGGACGACGGGTCAAGTGGGAGGGCCACTTCGCCTTCGGCCCACCCATGATGGTGGGGGCACTCATCGGGCTCCTCGCTGCGCCTGGCATCTTCGCCAGCATCTTCTGAGCGGCCGACGCGCCGGCCGCTCAGCCACGATCGTGAGTGGCACTGGCAGGCACCGGAGCGTGCTCGACATACCGCGTGGGAGAATCTGCCCATGCTGCGTTGGTTGACCGCTGGGGAGTCGCACGGTCCTGCCCTGACCGCCGTGATCGAGGGTTTGCCCGCGGGGGTGAAGATCGAGCGCTCGGCCGTGGAAGGCGCTCTCGCACGGCGCCGGCTCGGCTATGGGCGGGGGGCCCGCATGTCGTTCGAGGCCGACCAGTTGCTGTTCCTGGGAGGTATGCGGCACGGCGTGAGTCTGGGGTCGCCCCTGGCGATGCAGATCCAGAACTCGGAGTGGTCCAAGTGGGAGGCGGTGATGAGTCCGGAGCCGGTCGCGGATGAGGCGCTGCACCGCGCCGATGACGTCGGGGCCCCGCAGGAGCTGGCCCGCAACAAGCCGTTGACCCGGCCGCGCCCCGGCCACGCCGACCTGGTGGGGATGACCAAGTACGGCTTCGACGAGGCACGACCCGTCCTGGAGCGGGCCTCCGCGAGAGAGACCGCTGCCCGCGTCGCGCTCGGAGCCGTAGCCGCCGCGTTCCTCGAGCAGAGTGTCGGCGTCCGTCTCGTCTCGCACACGGTGAGCATCGGCGCAGCCGGCTGGCCCGAGCTGGACGTGGACGCCCCGCTCCCGACCGGGCTGCCCACCGCCGAGGATGTGGATCGCGTCGACGCGGACCCGGTCCGCACCCTCGACGCCGAGCTCTCCACCGCGATGGTCGCCGAGGTTGACGCCGCGCGCGCGGACGGCGACACCCTGGGCGGGGTCGTCGAGGTGCTCGCCTACGGGCTGCCGCCGGGGCTCGGCTCGCACGTGCACTGGGACCGCCGACTCGACTCCCGCCTCGCTGGAGCCTTGATGAGCATTCAGGCGATCAAGGGCGTCGAGGTCGGTGAGGGCTTCCGGACCGCCGCGCGTCGGGGCAGTGCGGCGC
Organism: Ornithinimicrobium sp.; assembly: GCF_030537745.1. GTDB lineage: Bacteria > Actinomycetota > Actinomycetes > Actinomycetales > Dermatophilaceae > Ornithinicoccus. Next base: position 27,749 of record NZ_JAUNVI010000014.1, read on the forward strand.
ATGATGAGCTGGTGTCCGACGAGCAGGGCCTGGTGCGCCGCACGACGCTGCGTAGCGGCGGCACGGAGGGGGGCATGAGCACCGGGGAAGTGCTGCGCGTCCGCGCAGCGATGAAGCCGATCTCGACGGTGCCCCGTGCGCTGCGCACCATCGATACCGTCACGGGGGAGGCCACGACCGCGATCCACCAGCGCTCCGACGTCTGTGCTGTCCCGGCCGCTGGCGTGGTCGCCGAGGCGATGGTGGCGCTGGTCCTCGCGGACGCCGTCCTGGAAAAGTTCGGGGGAGACTCCGTGGCGGAGACCGCGCGCAACCACGCGGCCTACCTCGCGAGCGTCGGGCAGCACCTTCGCACGCCAGCGACCCACGGTGACCAGGCATGAACGCGATCGTCCTGATCGGGCCCCCAGGGTCTGGCAAGACCACGGTCGGGGCTCTCCTGGCGCGGCGCCTCGGGGTCGACCATCTCGACATCGATGCCGTCATCGAGTCCCGTACCGGCCGCACGATCCCCGACATCTTCGTCCAGGACGGTGAAGTCGCCTTCCGGGCGCTGGAGCGCGAGGAGACCCTGCGTGCCCTGGGCGCCGCCGGGGGAGTCCTTTCCCTCGGTGGAGGCGCCGTGATGCAGGAGGAGATCGCGCAAGCGCTGCGTGGCGGAGATGACCGCGTGGTCTTCCTAGACGTCTCGATCGCCGACGCCTCCAGGCGCGTCGGCTTCGACGCCTCCAGGCCGCTCCTGCTGGTCAACCCGCGTGCGAGCTGGACCCGGCTGATGAACGCCCGCCGCCCGACCTATGAGGGACTGTCCACCTTCGTGGTCGACACGGCAGGCCGCGCGCCCGATGAGATCGTCGATGACGTCATGGCAAGACTGGGGGAGGGAGCACTCTCATGAGGTCGGTGGGGCGCACCATCGTGGTGGGAGGACCGGCCGGGTATGACGTGCACGTGGGGCCAGGCGTCCTCGACCGGCTCAGGGAGCACGCCCGTGACGGGCGACGCGTGCTGGTGGTGCATCAGCCCGGTCGGGAAGGCCTGGCCAAAGAAGCGGCCGTTGTCCTGGCGGAGGAGGGTGCCCGGCCGATGGTGGTGCGGGTGCCGGACGCCGAGGCGGCCAAGACGGTGCACGTGCTCAACGCGTTGTGGGAGCGGCTCGGCGAGGAAGGTTTCACCCGCGACGACCTGATCCTCGGGATCGGTGGGGGAGCGACGACCGATCTGGCCGGCTTCCTCGCGGCAACCTGGCTGCGGGGGGTCGACTCGGTGATGATGCCGACCTCCTTGCTGGGCGTCGTCGACGCGGCCGTCGGTGGCAAGACCGGCATCAATACACCGCAGGGCAAGAATCTCGTGGGGGCTTTCTACCCCCCTCGCGTCGTCCTGTGCGACCCGGCCTGGTTGAGCTCGATGAGACGTCCTGACTATGTCTCCGGGCTAGCCGAAGTGATCAAGTGCGGCCTGATAGCCGATCCGGTGATCCTCGACCTGGTCGAGGCAGCTCCGATCGACGCCGGTGACCCGGTGGCCGATCCTGGGCTCGCCTCCGAGCTGATCGCGCGAGCCGTGCAGGTCAAGGCCGACGTCGTCACTGCTGATCTCAAAGAGGCCTCGCTGCGAGCGATCCTCAACTACGGCCACACCTTCGCGCACGCGATCGAGCAGGTCGAGGACTACACCTGGCGCCACGGTGATGCGGTCGCGGTCGGCATGGTCTTCGTGGCCGAGGTGGCACACCGCTGCGGCCTGATCGACCAGGCTCTGCTCGACCGGCACCGGTCCGTGCTGGCGTCCGTGGGTCTGCCGACGACCTACCGGCCAGACCGCTGGGACCAGCTGCGGGCCGCGATGGGCCGGGACAAGAAGGCGCGGGGCAGCGTGCTGCGCCTGGTGGTCCTGGACGGGTTGGCCAGCCCGACGTGGTTGGCCGAGCCGCAAGAGGAACTCCTGGAGGCTGCTTACTTCGCGCTGCGCTGAGCGGTCGGTGAGGGCTGCGCCGAGCCACCTCGCGGCGCTGGGGCCATCAACATCGCGATGCTGTCCTGCTGCTCGCGCGACGGCATACCCCACCCGCGCTCGTAGCCGAACGCCTCCCACAAAGGCGTGGCGTGCCGGTTGCCGAGCAGGATTTCGATGTGCTCGGTGGAGAGCAGGCCGGGGTGCACGACCCCACACGCCTCCGACAGCTTCACCATCTCCCGACGCCAGGCGTTGAGGTAGTTGGCGCAGCGCACTGACTTAGAGTCTGGGTCGAGGCCGCGGACAAGCCAGGGATTCTGGGTCGCGACACCTGTCGGGCAGCGGTCGGTATGGCAGCGTTGGGCCTGGATGCAGCCGATGGCGAGCATCGCCTCCCGTGCGACGTAGACCAGGTCGACGCCGAGCCCGAACGCGACGGCCGCGTTGCTCGGGATCCCGAGCTTTCCGGCCCCCATGAAGACGACCCGGTCGGTGATGCCGCGTTTGGCGAACTCGGAGTACACACGCGGAAAGGCGAGGCGGAAGGGCAGTGAGACGGAGTCGCTGAAGGTCAACGGTGCAGCACCGGTGCCGCCCTCGCCACCGTCGATGGAGATGTAGTCGACGCCACGGCCCGAGCTCGTCATCTGCTCAGCGAGCTCGACCCAGGACGCGGAGTCGCCGACCGCGGACTTGATCCCGACAGGCAGGCCGGTCTCCGAGGCGATGAGCTCGACGAAGTCCAGCATCGAGTCGACGTCGTTGAACTCGGCGTGACGGCTGGGCGAGATGCAGTCTCGGTCCTGCCGGATGCCGCGGATCTCGGCGATCTCATCGGAGATCTTGGCTTGGGGCAGCAGGCCGCCGAGTCCGGGTTTGGCTCCCTGAGACAGCTTGATCTCGATGGCTTTGACGGGAGCGGAGGCGACGAGGTCCTTGAGTCGGTGCAGGTCAAAACGGCCCTCCTCGTCCCGGCACCCGAAGTAGGCGGTGCCGATCTGGAAGATGAGCTCACCGCCGTGGCGGTGGTGGGTGGACAGGCCGCCTTCGCCGGTGTTGTGGAGCGCACCCGCCAGCTGCGCACCGCGGTTGAGCGCCTCGACAGCGGCGCTGGACAGCGAGCCGTAGCTCATCGCGGACACATTGATCAGGCTGTCGGGTCGGAAGGCATGCCGTCTGCCACGAGCGGCTCCCAGTACTTTTGCGCACGGGACGGGCAGGTCGTCGCGCTGGTGGGGGGCCTCGGTAGGCACCACTTCGGCGAAGGTGGCGTGCTTGAGGATCGCGTAGCCCTCGGCCCGCTCGACGTCGTTGTCGGTGCCGAACCCGAAGTAGGGGTTCTCCTGCTTGCTGCTGGCATAGACCCATCGGCGCTGGTCACGGCTGAACGGTCGCTCGGAGTCGTTGTCCGTCACGATGTACTGCCGCAGCTCGGGTCCGACCTGCTCCAGCAGATAACGCAGGTGACCGATCACCGGGAAGTTGCGCAGGACCGCGTGCTGCTTCTGAAGGAGGTCTCTGGCAGCCACGGCAGCCACGGCGACGGCGGGGACGGCAAGGGCTGCTTTCCACTTCATGAACCCCACCATGCCGCAGCACGATGCGGTTGCGTGGGAAGTGCGACGGTAGACTCGTGCAGGTTTGCGGCCGCGCCTGCGCGCCCAACCCGCGAGTACGCCATACCTGAGACGAAACGAGAAGCAGTGGCAACGACGAACGACCTCAAGAACGGCCTGGTCCTCAACATGGACAACGGCCTGTGGCAGGTGCTGGAATTCCAGCACGTCAAGCCGGGCAAGGGGCCAGCCTTCGTGCGGACCAAGCTGAAGAATGTCACCTCGGGCAAGATCATTGACAAGACCTTCAACGCCGGCACCAAGGTCGAGACGGCCACCGTCGACCGGTCTGACTTCCAGTACCTCTACAACGACGGCACCGACTACATCTTCATGGACGAGAAGACCTACGAGCAGATCCCGGTGACGCCGGAGACGATGGGCGATGCGGCCAAGTATCTGCTGGAGAACGGTCGCGCCCTGATCGCGCAGCACGCTGGCCAGGTCCTCTATGTCGAGCTGCCCGCCTCGGTGGTCCTGGAGATCACCCACACGGAGCCTGGGCTGCAGGGTGACCGCTCCACCGGCGGGACCAAGCCGGCGACCCTGGAGACCGGTGCAGACATCCAGGTGCCGCTCTTCCTCGAGGCCGGGACCAAGGTCAAGGTCGACACCCGCGACGGCTCCTATCTTGGTCGCGTGAACTGACATGGCAGCACGCACCAAGGCGCGCAAGCGCGCCCTGGAGCTGCTGTTCGAGGCCGAGCAACGGGGAGTCAACGTGGGCTCCCTGCTGGAGGAGCGGATCGCCGTTCCGACGACCCAGCACCCGTTGCCGGCCTATGCCGTGGAGCTGGTCCGTGGGGTGCTCGAGCACTGGAGCGCCATCAACGAAACCCTGACAACCTACTCGCAGGGATGGTCGCTGGAGCGCATGGCAGCGGTCGACCGTGCCGCGCTCCGGATCGGGACCTGGGAGATCGTCTGGAACGACGACGTCCCCGACGTGGTGGCGATCTCCGAGGCGGTCTCGCTGGTCCAGGCGATGTCGACGGACGACTCACCAAAATTCGTCAATGGTCTCCTCGCGCGGGTTGTCGACATCAAACCGACCCTGGCCTGACCCGCCCAGGAGATCTCGGGACTCCCGGCGGGGAGTATGGTGAGGACACCGAGTGCAATTCCTTTAACCACCGTCCTGCGAGGCGGGGAAGGAGAGGGCGATGAGTCCTGCCCAAGACACGGCGCTACCGGGACCGGGGTCCCGTGAGGAGGCGTCGCCGGGCGGATCGGCAGTTGCCGTCCCGCAGGGACGGGAGGTCCTGACCGGTGCTGACATCAACCGAGCGGTGCGGCGGATCGCCCACGAGATCCTCGAGGCCAACAAGGGGGCAGAGGGACTCGTTCTTCTCGGCATCCCGACGCGTGGGGCGCACCTTGGCAGGCGTCTGGCGACGGCGCTGCAGGAGGTCGAAGGCACACAGATCCCGGTCGGGACGCTCGACATCACGATGTATCGCGACGATCTGCGCCGTCAGCCCACCCGTGCCATGGAGACCACCCGCCTTCCTGAGGGCGGGATCGACGGCCAATCGGTGGTCCTGGTCGACGACGTCCTCTACTCCGGCCGCACGGTGCGCGCCGCCCTCGACTCGATCGCTGACCTGGGTCGCCCGCGCGTGGTTCGGCTCGCGGTCCTGGTCGACCGCGGCCATCGCGAGCTGCCGATCCGTGCGGACTATGTCGGCAAGAACCTGCCGACCTCCCATGCTGAGCGCGTCATGGTGCGGCTGAAGGAAGCCGATGGCGCGGACGGTGTCTGGATCGCTGGACCGGCCCCCACGCCCACGGGAGTCACCCCATGAAGCACCTGCTCTCTATCGAGGACCTCTCCCGCGAGGAGATCGACTCCATCCTGGACACCGCGGTCTCGATGCAGGACGTCCAGCACCGTGACGTCAAGAAGCTTCCGACGCTGCGTGGCCGGACCATCATCAACTTCTTCTTCGAGGACTCCACCCGCACTCGCAGCAGTTTCGAGCTGGCGGGCAAGTGGATGAGCGCGGACACGATCAACCTTTCCGGCAAGGGCAGCTCGCTGTCCAAGGGGGAGAGTCTGCGCGACACCGTGCTGACCGTGGACGCGATGGGCGTCGACCTGATCGTCATCCGCCACCCCGCCAGCGGTGCCCCGAAGCAGGTTGCGGAGTGGGTCAACTGCTCGATCGTCAACGCCGGTGACGGCACCCACGAGCACCCGTCCCAGGCGCTGCTGGATGCCTACACCCTCCGCCGCGAGTTCGGGGACCTGCAGGGTCGACATGTCGCCATCGTCGGAGATCTGACGCACTCCCGCGTGCTCCGCTCCAACCTGCTCTGCCTGCGCAAGCTGGGGGCCCGCATCACGCTCGTGGCGCCACCCACGCTCATGCCGAGCGGCATCGCCAGCTGGTCGGAGAGGGACGGCTTCGCGACCTCCCACGACCTCGACGCGGTGCTGCCCACGGTCGACGTGGTCATGATGCTGCGCGTGCAACGGGAGCGGATGGCCGGCGGCTACTTCCCGACGGCGCGGGAGTATGCCGTGACCTACGGCCTCTCACCACGGCGCCTCGATCTCCTCCCCGACCACGCCGTCATCACCCACCCAGGCCCGATGAACCGCGGCCTGGAGATCTCCGCGGACGCGGCCGACGCGGTGCGATCGCGCATCCTCGACCAGGTCTCTGCCGGCGTGGCGGTCCGGATGTCCATCCTCTATCACCTCCTCGCCGGGGAAGGCAGCGCCACATGAGCCAGACTCCCACCCAGCCCGACCTCCTCGTCGAGGGCGCTGACATCCTCGGCCAAGGAGTCGCGGACGTCCTCATCGTGGACGGCCACATCGCGGCCATCGGCCCCGATGCCGTGACGCAGGCACCGACGCGTCACCAGAAGGTGGAGGGCGACGGTCTGGTCCTGCTCCCGGGGTTCGTCGATCTCCATACCCACCTGCGCGAGCCCGGACGCGAGGACGCCGAGACCGTCTCCACTGGTTCACAGGCCGCCGCGGCCGGTGGCTTCACGGCCGTCTTCGCGATGGCCAACACGGACCCGACCACGGATAACGCAGAGGTCGCCGAACGCGTCCTCGACCTCGGTGTGCGGGCCGGGTATGTCGATGTCCACCCCGTCGGAGCCGTCACCAAAGGGCTGCGTGGGGAAGAGCTCGCCGAGCTCGGGCTGATGGCGCGCTCCCGCGCTCGGGTCCGCGTCTTCTCCGACGACGGCCGGTGCATCCACGACGCCCGGCTGATGCGGCGCGCGCTGGAGTATGTGCGGATCTTCGACGGTGTCATCTCTCAACACAGCCAGGATCCGCGCCTCGCAGACGGCACCGCCTGCTGTCACGAGGGCGAGCTGTCGGGCCGTCTCGGCCTGCCCGGCTGGCCCACCGTCGCCGAGGAAGTCATCGTCGCGCGCGACGTCATGCTGGCGCGTCACACGGGTTCACGTGTCCACGTGGCGCACGTCTCCACCGCGGGCAGCGTCGAGGTGATCCGCTGGGCCAAGGCGCAGGGCATCGACGTCACGGCCGAGGTCACGCCGCACCACCTGATGCTCACGCAGGACCTGCTGGCCGGCTACGACCCCGTCTACAAGGTGAACCCGCCGCTGCGGCCCACCGAGGACGCCCAGGTGCTGCAGGAGGCGCTGGCCGATGGGACCATCGACATCGTCGCGACCGACCATGCCCCCCACGTCCGCCAGGACAAGGAGCACGCATTCGTGGAGGCCGCCTTCGGCATGCTCGGCCTGGAGACCGCGCTCGCTGCGGTCGCCACCACCATGGTCAGTCCCGGGCGGATGAGCTGGGCTGACGTCGCGCGCACCATGTCGACGGCACCCGCACAGATCGCCCGGCTCACCACGCAGGGCCAGGGCATCACGATGGGCGCCCCGGCTAACCTCACGCTCGTCGACCCGACCCGACCCGTCACCGTCGATGCATCCCTGTCCAAGTCGATGTCCCGCAACAACCCCTGGCACGGGCGCCAGCTCACCGGGGCCGTCCACATGACCATCCTGCGGGGCCGCGTCACCGCCCGCGAGGGTCTGGTGTGGGGAGAGGAAGTGCCGTCATGAGCGAGTCACTCGACAGGAAGGCACCCGCCGTCGCGGTGCTCGTCCTGGAGGACGGCCGCACCTTCCGCGGCCAGTCTTACGGCGCGGTCGGCCAGACCGTCGGCGAGGCCGTCTTCGCCACCGCGATGACCGGCTACCAGGAAACCTTCACCGACCCCTCCTATCACCGTCAGGTCATCGTGATGACCGCGCCGCATATCGGCAACACGGGCGTCAACAGCGTCGACATGGAGAGCCAACGCTTCTGGGCGGCCGGGGTGGTCGTCCGCGATCCAGCGCTGCGCCCGTCCAACTGGCGCTCCCAGGGTGATCTGGGCGACGCCCTCGACGAGGCAGGTGTGGTCGGCATCAGCGGCATCGACACCCGCGCCCTGACCCGTCACCTGCGTGACCGCGGCGCCATGCGCGTCGGGATCTTCTCCGGTGCTGCTGCTACCGCGACCGAGCAGGAGTTGCTCGCCAGGGTCACCTCGGCGCCCCTGATGACCGGCGCCGCACTCGCCGCCGAGGTCTCCACCACCGAGGCGTATATCGTGTCGCCGCCCGAGGGGCAACCGGCCACGTTCCGGGTCGCTGCCCTGGATCTTGGGGTGAAAGGGATGACTCCGACGCTGTTGGCGGCTCGTGGGATCGAGGTGCACGTCCTCCCGTCCCACACCACCTTCGAGGCGATCCAGGCGCTCTCCCCGGACGGGGTCTTCTACTCCAACGGGCCGGGCGATCCGGCCAGCGCCGAGCACGAGGTGGACCTGCTCCGCCACGTCCTCGAGGCCCGGATCCCCTTCTTCGGCATCTGCTTCGGCAACCAGCTGCTCGGGCGCGCCCTCGGGCTGGACACCTACAAGCTGGTCTTCGGGCATCGCGGGATCAACCAGCCGGTGCTGGACCGCACGACCGGCAAGGTCGAGGTGACCAGCCACAACCATGGGTTCGCGATCGCCTGGCCCGATGGGACGCCCACCGATCAGGCCGTCGACACGCCATACGGTCGCGTTGCCTGCTCCCACGTCGCGCTCAACGACGACGTGGTCGAGGGCCTGGAGTGCCAGGATGTGCCCGCGTTCAGCGTGCAGTACCACCCCGAGGCAGCTGCGGGTCCGCACGACGCCGCCTACCTGTTCGACAGGTTCATCGACCGCCTCACCCAGTATCAGGACGAAAGGGGCACCCGTGCCCAAGCGTGACGACATCAAGAGCGTCCTCGTCATCGGCTCGGGGCCGATCGTCATCGGCCAGGCGGCCGAGTTCGACTACTCCGGCACCCAGGCCTGCCGGGTGCTCCGGGAGGAGGGCGTGCGCGTCATCCTGGTCAACTCCAACCCGGCCACGATCATGACCGACCCCGGGGTGGCCGACGCGACCTATATCGAGCCCATCACCCCGGAGATCGTCGAGGCCATCATCGCCAAGGAACGCCCGGACGCTGTCCTGGCCACCCTCGGTGGACAGACCGCGCTGAACACCGCGGTGGCGCTGCACGATGCGGGGGTCCTGGAACGCTACAACTGTCCGCTGATCGGCGCGGACGTCCGTGCGATCCAGCTCGGCGAGGACCGACAGCTCTTCAAGGGGGTGGTGGACAAGTGTGGTGCCGAGAGTGCGCGCTCGCTCATCTGCCACACGATGGAGGAAGTGCTGGCAGCGGCCGACGAACTCGGTTATCCGGTCGTGGTCCGCCCCTCTTTCACGATGGGTGGTCTCGGGTCCGGCTTCGGCTACGACGAGGACTCGCTGCGCAGGATCGCCGGTGCAGGTCTTCAGGACAGTCCGACCACCGAGGTGCTCCTGGAGGAGTCGATCATCGGCTGGAAGGAGTACGAGCTGGAGATCATGCGGGACCACGCCGACAACGTCGTGGTGGTGTGCTCGATCGAGAACCTGGACCCGATGGGCGTGCACACCGGCGACTCGATCACCGTGGCGCCCGCGATGACACTGACCGACCGTGAGTTTCAGCAGTTGCGCGACATCGGCATCGCGGTCATTCGCGAGGTAGGCGTGGAAACGGGCGGCTGCAACATCCAGTTTGCGGTCAACCCGGCGGACGGTCGGGTCATCGTCATCGAGATGAACCCGCGCGTCTCACGCTCCTCCGCCCTCGCCTCCAAGGCCACCGGCTTCCCGATCGCCAAGATCGCCGCCAAGATGGCGCTCGGCTACACCCTGGACGAGGTCCCCAACGACATCACCAGTCGGCTCAAGGTGCGCCCCAAGCCCGGGCACGCCGCCGAGGGCTTCTACTCCGCGGCCTTCGAGCCGACGCTCGACTACGTGGTAGTCAAGGTGCCTCGCTTCGCGTTCGAGAAGTTTCCGCTGGCGGACCCGACGTTGACCACCACGATGAAGTCGGTCGGTGAAGCGATGGCCCTGGGCCGCAACTTCACCGAGGCTCTGCAGAAGGCGTTGCGATCTGTCGAGCGCAGGCACAGCTCCTTCCACTGGCGGATCGAGGAGGAGCCGACGGCGGGCATGGCCAAGGCTCTGTTGGAGCAGGCCCGGACCCCGACCGACGGCCGCCTGGTGCTGGTGCAGCAGGCTCTGCGCGGTGGATGCTCGGTCGAAGAAGCGCACGAAGCCACCGGGATCGACCCGTGGTTCCTCGACCAGATCGAGCTCATCAACCAGATCGCCGGGCAACTGCGGGACCAGGCCCGCGCGGCCACCGGCGGCAGGCTGACCCCCGAGCTGCTGCGCCTGGCCAAGAGGCACGGCTTCTCCGACGCTCAGATCGCGGAGATCACAGGGCTCGTGGAGCCGGTCGTGCGAGGGGTGCGGCACGCGCTCGGCGTGCGCCCGGTCTACAAGACCGTCGACACCTGCGCGGGTGAGTTCGAAGCGCTGACGCCCTACCACTACTCCACCTACGACGAAGAGACCGAGGTCGCTCCGCGCGAGCGCCCGGCGGTCATCATCCTCGGCTCCGGACCCAACCGGATCGGCCAGGGCATCGAGTTCGACTACTCCTGCGTGCACGCCTCGATGGCCCTGCGCGACGCCGGGTTCGACACGGTGATGGTCAACTGCAACCCCGAGACGGTCTCCACCGACTACGACACCTCCAGCCGTCTCTACTTCGAGCCGCTCACCCTGGAGGACGTGCTCGAGGTGGTGTATGCCGAGCGGCAGGCCGGTCCACTGGCAGGGGTCATCGTGCAATTGGGCGGGCAGACGCCGCTGGGCCTGGCGGCGGCACTCAAGGCCGAGGGTGTGCCGATCGTGGGCACCTCGCCCGAAGCGATCGACCTGGCTGAGGACCGCGGCGCGTTCGGCCGCGTGCTGGACGAGGCGGGGCTGGTGGCTCCTCGTCACGGCACGGCCTACACGGTGGAGGAGGCCCTGGACGTCGCCCACGAGATCGGCTACCCGGTCCTGGTCCGACCCTCCTACGTGCTCGGCGGGCGGGGGATGGAGATCGTCTACGACGACGACACGCTCGCCGGCTACGTCGGCCGCGCGACCAAGAACGCCCCGGATCACCCCGTGCTCGTCGACCGGTTCCTGGACACCGCGGTCGAGATCGACGTGGACGCCCTGTATGACGGGACCGACCTTTATCTGGGCGGCATCATGGAGCACATCGAGGAGGCCGGGATCCACTCCGGAGACTCCTCCTGCGTCCTGCCGCCGTTCACCCTGGGCCGCAACGAGTTAGAGCAGGTGCGGGCCGCCACGCTCAAGCTCGCCGAGGCGATCGGCGTGCGGGGGGTGATGAACGTGCAGTTCGCGCTGGCCCAGGACGTCCTCTACGTCCTGGAGGCCAACCCCCGGGCCAGCCGGACCGTCCCGTTCGTCGCCAAGGCGACCGGAGTGCCGATCGCGCAGGCAGCCGCCAGAGTCATGCTCGGGACCTCGATCGCCGAGCTGCGTGAAGAAGGGATGTTGCCCGCACAGATCGACGGTGGGAGCATGCCCGCGGACGCGGCGTTCGCGGTCAAAGAGGCGATCCTGCCGTTCCGCCGGTTCCGGACCCAGACCGGTCAGGCCATCGACTCGATCCTGGGTCCGGAGATGCGTTCCACCGGTGAGGTGATGGGCATCGACGCCGGCTTCGGCGCCGCGTTCGCCAAGAGTCAGCTGCGCGCCGGCTCCAGCCTGCCCACAGGAGGCACGGTCTTCGTGTCGGTAGCCAACCGGGACAAGCGGTCCATGATCTTCCCGGTCAAGCGGCTAGTGGACCTCGGCTTCACTGTGGTGGCGACGGAAGGCACCGCAGATGTGCTGCACCGCAACGGCATCCGCGCAGAGGTGGTGCGCAAGCACAGCGCTGGTCGGGGACCCAATGGCGACCAGCCCACCATCATCGACCGGATCACCAGCGGTGAGATCGACATGGTCATCAACACCCCGTCCGGCCGGGACGCGCGGGTCGACGGCTACGCCATTCGGGCAGCCACGACCAGCCTCGACAAACCGATCATCACCACCGTGCAGCAGCTCTCCGTCGCAGTGCTCGGGATCGAGGCCTTGCAGGCCGGGCCCTTGCAGGTCGCCTCGCTCCAAGAGCACGCGGCGGCCCTTGATCTCTACGGGCGCGACGCCAGCGGCAGCCTCACCCGGTGAGCGGCCCAGCAGCGCACCTGGCGGCGGTCGAGGCCGTCGTCACCACAGTGCGTCCTGCTGGCAACCTTGACGTCGTGACCCTGTCCGTCCCCGACGACGACGCGTGGGAGCGGGGCCGCCCCGGCCAGCTCGTGGTGCTCCCGCGCGACCCTACCTTCGGACGAGTGCTGCCGGAGGTGCACTGGCTGGCCGGGTCCCACGTCGACCCCATCCACGGGGCCAGCATCGAGCTGATGCTGCCGTTAGAGCGGGCCACGGAGCCAGGAGAACGGATCCGCCTCCTCGGTCCGCTCGGGCGTGGGTTCGCCCCGCCCTCCCAGCAGGTGCCCGTGCTGTTGGTGGGGCACGAGGGTGGCGCTGTGCCCTTGCACTGGCTGGTAGAGATCCTGCGTGCTCGCGGCTGCACGGTCCACGTCCTGCTCGGCTCCTCCGACCCGCAACTTCACGTCGACCTCGTGCACCTGCGTCGTCATGCCCGGACCGTGGTCCTGACCCTGCCAGAGGACCTGAGCGCCTCGCTGGAGCGGATGCTGGACGACCCGGACATCGATCCTGCGGTGGTCTACGCAGGCGCACCGGTCACGATCCTGCGCGAGATCGCCAGGGCCGGCGTGGCGCGCGGACTGGCCGTGCGGGTGGCCGCCCTCGACCTCGACCAGCCGGTCGTGTGCGGCACTGGGCTGTGCGGTGCCTGCGACCTGGACGTCCACGACGGCCGTTCGAGCATGGTGCTCCGGGCGTGCCTGGAGGGACCGGTCATCCCCGGCGACTGGCTCCTCGGAAGTATGCCGTGAGCCTGACCGGGTCCCGACCGGCACCGCTGCCAGCCATCTGGCTCGCGCCGGGGGCCGTGACCGACCTTCCTGCGCTAGCCCGCTTCGGTGATCTGCATGGCGTGCCGCTGGTCGTGGGCCCGATCGAGGTAGGGGCCCAGCGCTCCAGGACCGGCCGGCCGATCGTGCATGGGCTCGGGGTCGGCGGGGTCGAGCACCAGGATGTCGAATCCGTCTCGCTCACCAGCGCGCAGGACGCGCTCCGCTGGATCTCCTCCCGGGGTCTGAGCGCCTGCCTGTCGATCCGCGGTGCCAGCACCGGGGACCTTGCCGCGGTCGTCGAGCATGCCCGGCGCAGTGTGGAGGCTGACGTGGTAACTGCGGTGGAGGTCGACCTGCGCACAGCGGACGACCAGGTGGTGCTCAAGAGCATGGCGCGGGTGCGGGAGGCGGCGCCGCGCGGGCAGCGACTCCTGGCACGTCTGGCAGTGCAGGGGGTGGATTCCGACCTCGTGGGCAGGGCCCGGGCAGCGGTCGCCGGCGGTGCGACCGCGATCGTCGTGTGCGGGCAGGTCCGGCTCGGGCCCGGACGATGGTGGTCGGGGCCTGCCACCGCTGCCCTGTGCCGGGCGGGCGTGCGCGCTCTCATGCAGGCCGAGTCAGAGCAACGCTGGCCCGGCGCGCCGCTGGTCGCCTCCGGTGGCGTGCACAGCCCCAGCTCGGCCGTCGCCGCAGTGCGGGACGGGGCCGCCGGCGTGCAGTTGGGGACCGCGCTCTGGGCCGACCCAGGCGTGCTCTGGACGATCCGCGACGCCGTGCGCGCCGAGCTGGCTCGCTGCACCAGCACCTACCCGCCCCTGCCCAGGAGGAACCCATGACCGCCCACTTCGGAGCCCGCCTCGTTGCCGCGATCCAGACCTACGGTCCGCTGTGCGTGGGGCTAGATCCGCACGCCCAGCTGTTGTCCGACTGGGGACTGCCCGACACCGCCGAGGGGGTGAGGACGTTCAGCCATACGGTCCTCGACGCCGTCACCGGATGGTGTGCCGCGGTCAAGCCCCAGGCCGCGTTCTACGAGCGTCACGGGTCTGCGGGGGTCGCGGTGATGGAGTCGGTCCTGGCCACGTGCCGGGAACGCGGCGTGCTCACCGTGCTCGACGTCAAGCGGGGAGACATCGGGTCGACGATGAGCGCCTACGCCGAGGCCTACCTCTGCGCTCGTAGCCCGTTGGCTGCCGACTCCATCACGCTGAGCCCCTACCTCGGTTACGGCTCGCTGCGGCCGGCCGTGGACCTGGCCCGGGCCTCGGGGCGGGGAGTCTGGATCCTTGGGCTGACTTCCAACCCGGAGGGTGCCGAGGTGCAACTGGTGGGGGAGCCGAGCGTCGCTGCCCGCGTGATCGACGCGGTCAGCAGGGACAACGCGGGGATGATGCCGTGCGGTGACGTGGGTCTCGTGGTGGGAGCTACCCTGCCCAGGATGCCGACCGAGCTCGGCATCGACCTGGCCGCGTCCGGGGCACCGATCCTGGCACCCGGGGTCGGGGCTCAGGGCGCCAGTCCCACCGACGTGGCACGACACTTCGCCGGCCTGACCGAGCGGGTGCTCGTGCCCCTCAGTCGAGGCGTGCTTCGGGCCGGTCCAGCTCCGAAGGCGTTGACGGCCAGCGCCCGGTGCTGGACCGAACAGCTGCGCTCCGCACTCCATCCGTGAGGGGAGAATGCGCAGTCGGTTGGCACGGGGCGGAGGAAGTCGCTAAGTTCGCCCCGTGGGTGCTCGACATCCACATCCAAGCAATCGAGGAGTGAGATCGTTGGCCCTTCCCCAGCTGACGCCGGAGCAACGAGCCGAAGCACTCGCCAAGGCGGCGGCTGCGCGCCGCGAACGAGCGGCCGTGAAGAACCGCCTGAAGAACGCCCAGGGTTCTTTGAAGGAAGTCGTCGACGAGGGTAAGCGTCACGACGTCATCGGCAAGATGAAGGTCTCGGCACTGCTGGAGTCCATGCCAAGCATCGGTCGGGTGCGTGCCCGTCAGATCATGGAGGAGATCGGTATCTCCGAGAGTCGTCGAGTTCGCGGGTTGGGGACCAACCAGATCGCGGCCTTGCTCGAGCGCTTCGGCGAGCACTGAACACCCAACCAGCGCCCGACCGCCCCGACGGACCGATAACCAGTCCGCGGCTGGTCGTCATGGCCGGTCCCACCGCCGTCGGCAAGGGGACGGTGGCCGCATACGTCCGGGAGCACTACCCCGAGGTGTGGCTGTCCGTCTCGGCGACCACGCGCACCCCTCGGCCCGGAGAAGTCGACGGCCTGCACTACCACTTCGTCGACGGTGTGGAGTTTGACCGTCTCGAGCGTCAAGGACAGCTCCTCGAGTCAGCCGTCGTCCACGGGAGCGCGCGCTACGGCACCCCCCGCGGTCCGGTCGAGGCCGCGCTCGCGCAGCGCCGGCCCGCGCTCCTGGAGATCGACCTGCAAGGCGCGCGTCAAGTGCGGGCTGCCATGCCGGACGCGTTGTTCGTCTTCCTCGCCCCGCCGTCGTGGGACGATCTGGTCCACCGGCTGGCTGGTCGGGGGACTGAAACGGCGCAAGAACGGGCCACCAGACTAGACACCGCACGAACCGAGCTCGCGGCCGCAGACGAGTTCGACGTGGTCATCATCAACGACGATGTCGTCAGGGCCACCGAGGAACTCGTATCATTGATGGTTGACCCCCACCCCGCAAAGGAATCGTGACTCACGTGACCGGCAGCATCCGCCACCCCGACGGCATCACCAACCCGCCGATCGACTCTCTCCTGCAGCGCGCAGACAGCAAGTACGCGCTGGTGATCTACGCCGCCAAGCGCGCGCGCCAGATCAACGCCTACTACGCCCAGCTCTCCGAGGGCCTGCTCGAGTACGTCGGCCCGCTCGTCGAGGCTGACGCCACCGACAAGCCGATGTCGATCGCGCTCAACGAGATCGACCAGGGCAAGCTGCACATCAGCCCGCCTGAGAACTGACTGACGGAGGACGAGCGGTCATGCGTGTCGTCCTGGGCGTGGCCGGCGGCATCGCCGCCTACAAGGCCGCGCTGGTGCTCCGCCTCCTCACCGAGGCTGGTCACCAGGTCACCGTCGTCCCGACCGAGGCGGCGCTGCACTTTGTCGGCGTCGCGACCTGGGAGGCACTCAGCGGAGCGCCGGTCTCGACCCAGGTGTGGGACGACATCCCGTCGGTGCGACACGTCCGGCTGGGCCAGGAGGCCGACCTCGTCCTGGTCGCGCCCGCGACCGCTGACCTGATGGCCCGCGCCGCTCACGGTCTGGCGGACGACCTGTTGACGACCACCCTGCTGGCCACCCATGCGCCGGTAGTGCTCGCGCCGGCAATGCACACGGAGATGTGGCTGCACCCGGCGACAGTCGCCAACGTGGCGCTGCTGCGCGAGCGGGGGGTCACCGTGATCGAGCCGGCTTGTGGCCGGCTGACCGGCACCGACTCCGGTCCCGGCCGGCTGCCCGAACCCGAGGCCATCGTTCATGAGGCGCTCACTGTCGCGGCTGGGGCTGCGGCTAGGGGGCCTGTCGACGCGTCCGGTCCACAGCCTGACCACCTTGACCTCGCTGGCCGGCACGTCGTGGTCTCCGCCGGTGGCACCCGGGAGCCGCTGGACCCGGTCCGCTTTCTCGGCAACCGCTCCTCCGGCAAGCAGGGGTATGCCGTGGCGCAGGAGGCTGCGCGTCGGGGTGCCCGAGTCACCCTGATCTGCGCCAACGTCGCCCTCCCGGTGCCCGCAGGATGTGACGTGGTCCCGGTCGAGTCCGCGCTGGACCTCCACCGGGAGATGAACGCGATAGTCGCCCGCGGAGGAGTCGACGTCATCGTGATGACAGCCGCGGTCGCCGACTTCAGGCCGGCACACTACGCCGAGCAGAAGATCAAGAAGACGCACGGCGAAGGCGACGAGAGCGCGCCCGTGGTAGAGCTCGTCCGCAACCCCGACATTCTTGCTGGACTGGTGCAGGACCGGGGAGTCGCTGGCACGCCCTACATCGTGGGATTTGCCGCCGAGACCGGGGATGAGACGGGCGACGTCCTGTCCCATGCGCGAGCCAAACTCACCCGCAAGGGATGCGACCTGCTCGTCGCCAACAAGGTGGGCATCTCGCAGACCTTCGGCCAAGACACGAGCACCGTGCACCTCCTGTGGCCCTACTCGGAGGAGACGCGCACGATCGGTCCCACGGACAAGAGCCGGATTGCCATCGCCATCTGGGACGCGGTCGTGGCCGACCTGCCCTGACCCGGGCAGGTCTGTCGGCCCGCTTGCGTAGACTGCCTGCGTCAGTCAGCAGCCGCTGCAACCCTCGAGGAGATCCATGGCCCGCCTGTTCACGTCCGAGTCCGTCACCGAGGGACACCCCGACAAGATCTGCGATCAGATCAGCGACGGCATCCTCGACGAGCTGCTCCGGCAGGACGCGCAGTCACGGGTGGCCGTGGAGACGATGGTCACGACGGGCCTCGTGCACGTGGCCGGCGAGGTGCGGACGGAGGGCTATGCCGATGTCGCGCGCATCGTCCGCCAGACGATCCTCGACATTGGTTATGACAACTCGCACAAAGGGTTCGACGGCCGGACCTGCGGTGTCCTGGTCTCGATCGGAGAGCAGTCTGCAGACATCGCGGTCGGGGTAGACACCGCGCTGGACTCCCGAGGAAACGCGATGGCTGACCCCTTCGACGTGCAAGGCGCCGGCGACCAAGGACTGATGTTCGGCTACGCCTGCCTCGACACTCCCGAGCTGATGCCCCTGCCGATCTACCTCGCGCACCGACTGGCCGAGCGGCTCGCGAGGGTGCGCCAGAGCGGGGAGCTGGACTATCTGCGACCCGACGGCAAGACCCAGGTCACGATCGCCTACGACGGGGACCGCGCCGTCCGGCTCGATACCGTCGTGCTCTCCACCCAGCACGATGCCAGCATCTCGTTGCCTGACCAGCTCACGCCAGACATCCGGGAGCGGGTCATCACCCCCGTGCTCCAGGAGGCGCAGGAGGCGGGGATCGAGCTCGCGACTGACGGCTACCGGATGCTCGTCAACCCGACCGGCATCTTCACTATCGGTGGGCCGATGGGCGACGCAGGCCTGACCGGCCGCAAGATCATCGTCGACACCTACGGCGGCATGGCGCGACACGGTGGCGGCGCCTTCTCCGGGAAGGACCCGTCCAAGGTGGACAGGTCGGCTGCCTATGCCCTGCGATGGGTCGCCAAGCACGTCGTGGCGGCCGGGCTCGCGCGACGCTGCGAGATCCAGGTTGCCTACGCCATCGGCACCGCCAAGCCGGTCGGACTTTACGTCGAGACGTTCGGCACCGAGAGTGTGCCGGTGGAGCGGATCCAGGACGCCATCACCAAGATCTTCGACCTGCGTCCGGCTGCCATCGTCGAGCAGCTCGACCTGCTCAGGCCGATCTACGCGCCGACGGCTGCCTACGGACACTTCGGTCGGACGAGCGCCGTCGGCGTGGACAACGCCTTCCCCTGGGAACGCTTGGACCGGGTCGAGGACCTGCGCTCTGCCGTCTAGTGCTCTGCCGGAGCGAGTCTGGTGAGGGAAAGGTGATGGTCCGGTGACTGAGCAGCTGGCGCTGGCCTCGCAGTCCGAGCCCCGTGGGTCCGTGAGAGTTGCCCGCCGCAACCCGGCCACGGACCGACCGGTCGCCGAGCACGACCCGATCGCCACCGTCCTGATCGACACGCCCTTGGCCCACCTGGACCGGCCCTTCGAGTATCTGGTGCCTGCCGAGCTCGACGCTGACGCGCAGCCTGGTGTCCGGGTCCGGGTCCGTTTCTCGGGCCGTGACCATCGTGGCTACCTGATCGAGCGCCGTGCCGACGCGGAGCACGAAGGTCGGCTGACGCCGCTGCGCACGGTCGTCAGCCCCGAGCGCGTGCTGACCCCTGACGTCCTCGCTGCTGCGCGCGCCGTTGCCGACCACTACGGAGGCACGGTGGCTGAGGTTCTGCGCCTCGCGGTGCCACCTCGGCACGCCAGAGCCGAGAAGTCCGCCGCAGCGCAAGGTCAGAAGGGCACCGAAGCCCCGCCACCGGAGCCGGGGGCATCGGCCGAGCCGGAGGAGCTGGACGACCGCGTCGCGTCGCTGGCCCCGTGGGCTGCCTATCCGGCTGGCGCTGCCCTGCTGCGTCGGATCGGGGCGGGTCAGGCGCCGGCGGCCTCCTGGGTGGCGCTGCCCAACCAGCCTGCTGACCGTGACTGGCCGGCGGCGGTGGCTGCCGTCGTCCTCGCCGCGCGTCGAGGAGGACGGGGCGCGGTCGTCGTGGTCCCCGACCACCGCGATGTCGATCGCCTCATCGTTGCGCTGAAGCCTGTGCTTGACGCTGACGACTGGGTCCGGTTGACCGCCGACCAGGGGCCGCAGGCGCGCTACACCGCCTACCTGCGGCTGCTACGTGGCCATGCCGGGGTGGCGGTCGGCACTCGGTCGGCGGCCTGGGCGCCCGTGCGGGATCCGGGCCTGTTTTTGTGCTGGGACGACGGCGACGACCTGCTGCGTGAGCCCCGCAGTCCCTACCCCCACGTGCGTGAGGTGCTACGGATCAGGTCACGAGCGGCTGGCGCCGCGCTCGTGCTGGGCGGTCTTGTCCGTAGCGTCGAGGTGCACGCGTGGGTCAGTGCCGGCGCAGTGGCCGAGGTCGGCGCACCCACCGCCACCGTCCGGGCCACGGTGCCCGCCGTCGTCGTGGCCGGAGAGGGGATGGCGGCCGCCCGTGACGCTGCCGCCCATACGGCCCGGATGCCCTCCGTCGCGTGGCGTGCGCTCAGCCTCGGTCTGCAGTCTGGCCCCGTCCTGGTGCAGGTGCCCCGACAAGGCTATGTGGTGTCCGTGACCTGTGCCGACTGCCGGACGCCCGTGCGCTGCCCCTCGTGCGAAGGGCCGGTGGGGATCTCCGCAGGCGGTCGCGCACCGTCGTGTCGCTGGTGCGGTGCCACGGCACCGGCGACAAGGGCGTGCCGGTCCTGTGGGTCGCCACGGGTGCGCGCCTCGGCGATCGGTGCGGCGCGCACCGCCGAGGAGCTGGGTCGGGCCTTCCCGGGCGTGCGCTTGGTCAGTAGCGGGGGGGCCCACGTGGTGCCGCAGGTGCCGGCCGAGGTGGCCCTCGTGGTCGCCACGCCGGGGGCCGAGCCGGTGGCCGTCGGTGGCTACCACGCTGTCGTCCTGCTCGATGGCTGGCGACTCCTGGACCGGGCCGCGCTTGACGCCTCTGCCGAGACACTTCGACGGTGGTGTGCGGCTGCGACGCTGATGAGGCCACGATCACCGACGCAGGAAGGCTCAGAAGCACGCGTGGCACCAGGCTCCGTGGTGCTGTGCGGAGTGCCGCCGCATGGGGGTGTGTCCGCGGTCGAGGCGCTCGTGCGGTGGGACCCGGTCGGACTGGCGGATCGGGAGTGGCGGGAGCGGGTCGAGCTCGGGCTCCCGCCGGCTGTGCGACACGCCCTCGTGCGCGGCCCCCTCACCGGTGTCGTGGATCTCGTCGCGATGCTGGTGAACGCGGGCCACGTGGCCCTCGGGCCAGCGATGGCAGACGGGCAGGGAGACGCCGCGGTAGTGGTGCGAGAAGGTGGAGGCGGGTCTCTGGCGGCGGCGGTGCGGGCGGCCAGAGCTACCCGGAGCGCACGCAAGGCCTCGGAGGTCGTGGTGGTCAGGCTGGATGTCGCTGACCTCGTGGATTGACGTGACGTCCGCCGTGTGGCCTGCTGCGAGGCTAAGTCTCAAAAGCGTAACGATCCAGTTACTGTGCGGCCACTTCAGTAGACCTGGGCCACACCGCATGCCTATGTTCTAGAGGCAACCCCCGGCTCGACGCACTGTGGGACTCGGCCAAGCGTGGCCGAACACCGGCGCGAGCTTTTCACTAGGAGGAACATTGAAGATCAGGCGAACGACTATGGCTGTCGTTGCGGCGGGTGCCCTCGTCCTGGCCGGCTGCACGTCGACCCCAGACGACACCGCATCCGACCCCAGCAGCGCCCCGGCAGGCAGCCCCACCGATGACGCGATGACCTCGGATGACGCGGGGGCCACCTCAGGCGGCGGCGCCACGGCAGCGGAGAGCACCGGCAAGGTCGACCTGGGTGACGTCACCCCCAAGGACGACACCGTCAGCTTCTCCAGCGGAAGCGAGCAGTACAACGCCTATAACGGCAACACTGCCGCCACCAACTCGACCTACAACTCCGTGGTCAACAACCAGCTGTTCGGCGGTTTCTGGTACTGGGGCACCGACGGCGCCATCTACCCCAACGAGTGGTTCGGAAGTTATAAGACCACCTCCGAGGACCCCCTGACCGTCGAGTACACCATCTCCGATGAGGCCATGTGGTCCGACGGCACCCCGATCACCGCCAACGACTTCCTGCTCGAGTGGGCCTCCTCCAACCCGGAGTCGCTGGGCGGCGCCGACAAGCTCGGCTTCGACCCCGTCTCCGTCGACTACGGCGAGTTCGTGCCCGACGGCCCGCAGGCTGAGGTCGACTCCAAGACCTTCACGCTGACCTACCCCGAGGCGTACCCCGACTGGGAGCTCATGGTCAGCGGTGCACTGCCCTCTCACATCGCGGAGAAGGCTGCCGGCCTGGAGAAGGGCGCGCTGGCCAAAGCGATCCTGGACAAGGACACCGACACGGTTGCGAAGGTCTCGAAGTTCTGGAACACCGGATGGTTGTTCAAGAACTACAAGGTCGAGGACGAGAGCCTGGTTCCCTCCTCCGGTCCCTACACCCTTGAGGGTTCGACGTGGAAGGCTGGGGAGTCCCTGGGCCTGGTCCCGAACGAGAAGTTC
>NZ_JAUNVI010000015.1:0-13743 GCF_030537745.1 Ornithinimicrobium sp.
TGCCTGCTGCTCGGCCGGCGCGGACTGTTGGGCAACTGCCTGCTGCTCGGCCGGCGCGGCCTCCTCGGTGGACGGCTCGACGGCGATGGCTACCGTCTCCTCCATGGTCTGCACCTCAAGGGCACGACCGCTGAAGGCCGAAGACTCCAGGACCGTAGAGATGTCGGCAGCGTCTGCGGGTGCGCTGCGCGCCTGGCTGCGATCGGCCGCGACCTGATCACGCAGCTCGGAGAGGGAGGCGCTGTGCATGGAGGGGGCCGAGGCGGCCCGGTCACCTGCCGCTTGCCGGTCCTGCTCCTGCGCCGCGGTCGCGAGGTCGCTGCTCATGATGCCGGCGACGGCATCGGGGGTGCTGTTGTCCTTCAGTGTCGTTGCGCCAGCCGTGGCGACCGTGCCGGCCACCAGGCCGCCGATCATCAGGGCCGCGGCTCCGTTGCGTGGAGCGTTGCCTGCGGCGCGGTGCTTACCATGAAACTTCATACGACCTCCGGGGACGTGGCGTGGCGCCACAGCCTCGATTCTTGAACGGAGCAGTGTCGGGTTGGGTGCACTCGGCATACTGCTTGGGGACCTTGCGGTGGACGCGAACAACACGGGGGGACAAGAACGCGCCTCAATCAGGTTACGGATTGATCACGAAATGACCAAGTCTTTGCGGCGTGTTGTGACTCATCTGACAAATGAGGGGCGTGGGACCCGGAGGTGTGGAGCGCCTGTGTGGCGTGGCACTTGATACTGGAGTGACAAAAGAGCACAATGAGGATCACAACTGTACGGGTCCCGGTGGGTCGAGGTCGTTGGGGAAGACGTCCCTCACCACACAGGAGGCCAGGATGTCCGTTGTCATGCCACGAGTCATGACCCGCGGGGTGGTGTTCATTCATTCCACCCCCATAGCGCTGTGCCCGCACATCGCGTGGGGCCTGGAGGGCGTGCTCGACACCCGAGTGAGCCTGGACTGGGTGCCCCAGCCGGCATCTCCTGGGTCCATGCGCACTGAATTCTCTTGGACCGGGGAGGCAGGGACGGGTGCACTACTGGCGAGCGCCATGCGCGGCTGGGACGGTCTGCGTTACGAGGTCGTCGAGGAAGCCAGCCGCGGAAGCGACGGTATGCGGTGGACCCACATACCAGGCCTGGGTATTCACCAGGCCCGCTTGTCGGCTAACGGGGACGTGGTCGTCAACGAGGATCGTCTGCGCTCGATCGTGGAGACGCATGCCCACGATGCGGCGGCGCTCACGGCCGAGATTGACCGCGCCATGGGCGCCCAGTGGGACAGCGAGCTCGAGGTGTTCCGGCACGCTGGCGAGGGGGCACCGCCCACCTGGCTGCACAAGGTCGGCTGAGGTAGGCGCCCTTACTGCTCAGCGCCGCCGCAGGCTCTCGTGGACTGCCAGCATGCGTGTCGCGGAGGTGTGCCAGCTGAACTTCTCCGCCTGCGCCCGGGCCCGGACTCGGGCGTCGGGGCGGCGGAGCAGTTCGAGCACGCCGTCGACGTATTCGGCGTCCGAGTGTGCGATGTAGCCACCGTCGCCGACCACCTCGAACAGCGCTCCCTCGTCGCTGCAGACGGTTGGCACGCCACAGGCGAGGACTTCCAGTGCCGCGAGCCCGAAGGTCTCCAGTGGGCCGGGCGCGATCGCGACGTCGGCCTCGCCCATCTTTGAGGCCAGCTCGGCGCGGTCGGTGATGTAGGAGTGGAAAACCACCGGCAGGTTCTGGGCTCTTCGCAACAACTCGTCTCGGAGGGGACCGTCGCCGAAGACCGTGAGCTGCACGTTGAGTCCTCGTCGGGCCAGCTCCCGGACGGTTTCGATCGACTGCTGAGGGCGCTTCTCGGGGGAGAGCCGCCCACAGTGCACGAGCCGGATGAGCTCATCGGGGGCGGGCGGTCGATGAGCCTGCGGGTCGCGGACGGGGGCGAAGGTCTCCAGGTCGACTCCAAGCGGGACGACGACGGCGTCGACGCCGAGCCGAAAGAACTCCTGCGCTGAGAACTGGCTCGGGGTCACGATCGCGTCATAGTCGTGAGCGCTGCGACGGTTGATGAGGTCCGCCGCCCACACTGCAGGTCCGTCCGGCACCGGGGTGCGCCGCACCATGATGCCGGTCATGTTCTCATGACTGATCATCACCGATCCGATCCCTCGACGCCGGGCCCAACGACCCATCCACCGGGTGGTCGACCGGTCGGAGACCTCGAGCGCGTCTGGGGCGATGGCCTCCATCAGTTGCGCCATCCCGGCGCGGGACCACATCAGGGAGTAGCCCTTGCCGGGGATCGGGGTCGCGGGGACGCGAAAGACCATGCCCTGCGCCTCTTCGGTGATCTCTGGTCCGGGCCCAGGGATGATCAGGGAAGCCCGGTGGCCCTGTGCCTGATAATTCTCACCCCAGGCTTGCAGCGCAGTCTTGATCCCCCCGGACGTGGGGCTGACGAAGTTGGCGACGCGCAGGACATGCATATGGTGGCGAAGCCTACCGGCCACTGATTACAGCGGGATATTGCCGTGACGCCCACGTCGCGGTGGTGCGGCAAGGATCGCGGCGGCGAGCGCGGAGCGGGTCGCTCCCGGCTGGACCACCTCGTCGATCACCCCGATCTCGACCGCGCGCTGAAGTCCACCGGTCTGGAGCGCGTGCGCGTCGGCAAGCTCCTGCTCGACCCGGGAACGGTCCGCATCCTCCACCTCTGCCAGACGCCGTCGATGCAGGATCCGGATCGCGGCAACGTGGCCCATCACGGCGATCTCTGCCGTCGGCCAAGCGAAGACTCGGGTGGCGCCCAGGGAGCGGGAGTTCATCGCGATGTAGGCACCGCCGTAGGTCTTGCGCGTCACGAGGGTCACCCGCGGCACCACTGCCTCGGCAAAGGCGTGCAGCAACTTGGCGCCGCGGCGCACGACGCCATCCCACTCCTGGCCGACGCCGGGCAGATATCCGGGCACGTCCACGAGGACGACCAGCGGCACCCCGAACGCGTCGCACATCCGCACGAACCGCGCCGCCTTCTCCGCGGAGGTCGAGTCGAGGCAGCCGCCCAGCCTCATGGGGTTGTTGGCGATCACGCCGACCGTGCGGCCACCGAGGCGGCCCAGAGAGGTGACGATGTTGGGGGCCCAGCGGGGGAACAGCTCGATCGCGTCGTCAACACCGGCCTCGTCGAAGATGTTTGCCACCAACGGGTGCACGTCGTAGGCGCGTTTGGGCGACTCCGGGAAGGTCGCTGCGAGGTCGCGGTCCTTGACCTTGGCCAGGTCGAGATCGCCCTGGTCGGCCAGCAGTTGGCACAGCAGTCGACCGCGGGCGTAGGCGTCTTCGGTCGTCTGGGTGACCACGTGCACGACGCCGGAGCGGCGCCCGTGGGGCTCCGGGCCCCCGAGGCGCAGGGCATCGACTGCCTCTCCGGTGACCGACCGCACCACGTCAGGGCCGGTGACGAAGACCCGCCCGTCGGGGCCCAGAATCACGATGTCGGTCAGCGCGGGGCCGTAGGCGGCGCCCCCGGCGGCGGCCCCGATGACGATGGACAGTTGAGGGATGACTCCAGAGGCTCGTGTCATGGCGGCGAAGACCTCGCCGACGGCATGCAGCGACACCACCCCCTCGGCCAGGCGCGCTCCTCCGGAGTGCCACAGCCCGACGACCGGCACCCCTTGCGCCATGGCGCGCTCGTAGGCGGCCAGCACCACGGCGCATCCTGCTACGCCCATGGCGCCGCCCTGAATGGTCGCGTCGCAGCAGAACACCACGACGGAGGACCCACACACCGTCCCAGTGGCCGCCAGGACGCCAGAGTCATCTTCTGTCGTGAGCAGCTGCTCGCTGCCCTCGTCGAGGAAGGACCGGATCCGGGTCAGGGGGTTGCGGGGATCCTGGTCTTTCGGCAGGGTGATCCGGGCGGCGACCGCCTGGGATGCCTGCGCGGAGGCGTCACTGGGGGTGCGTGAGCTCACGAATAGCTCTTGAGCAGGAGCGCCACGTTGACGCCACCGAAACCGAAGGAGTTGTTGACCGCGGCGAGGTCGCCGTCCGGCAGTGCCCGCGGACCCCCGGTGACGACGTCGAGATCGATCTGCGGGTCCTGGTCCTCCAGGTTGATGGTCGGCGGGATCTGGCGGTGGTACAGCGTCAGGGCGGTCAGCACGGCCTCGAGGGCGCCGGCCGCGCCGAGTAGGTGCCCGGTCATCGACTTGGTCGCCGTGACCGCCAGGTCAGCAGTGTGCTCGCCGAAGGCTCGGTGGATGGCTCGAGTCTCGGCGAGGTCACCCACCGGGGTGGACGTCGCATGGGCGTTGATGTGGATGATGTCGCGCATGCTCAGCGAGCCGTCGGCCACCGCAGCCTCCATGGCCCTGGCCGCGCCGGCGCCGTCCGGCTCGCCGGCCGTGATGTGGTAGGCGTCCGAGCTCATTCCTGCTCCGCCCAACTCGGCATAGATCCGGGCTCCGCGGGCCAGCGCGTGCTCCTCCGCCTCCAGGACCATCAGGCCGGCGCCCTCGCCGATCACGAAACCGTCCCGGTTGACGTCATACGGACGAGAAGCCCGCTCCGGCTCGTCGTTGCGGTTGGACAGCGCAGTCATGGCGGCGAAGGCCGCGATCGGCAGCGGGTGGATGGCTGCCTCAGTGCCGCCTGCGACCATCATGTCCGCCTGGCCCCAGCGGATCATGTCGAGCGCGAGCCCCATCCCTTCGGCCCCGGAGGCACAAGCGCTGACCGGGCAGTGCGCCCCCGCGCGGGCGGTGAGGTCGAGCGAGACCGCGGCTGCGGGACCGTTGGGCATCAGCATGGGCACGGTCAGTGGAAAGACGCGGCGCGGTCCACGGGTACGCAAGGTCTCCCACTGGTCGAGCAGGGTCCAGACGCCCCCGATGCCCGAGCCGATAGCCACGCCAAGCCGCTCCGGCTCGATCTCTGGAGCGCCGGCGTCCGCCCAGGCTTCCCGGGCGGCGATGAGGGCGAACTGCCCGGAGGGGTCGTTGCGGCGAACCTCAACCTTGGCCAGCACGTCGCTGGGGGAGGTGTGGATCTGGCCCGCGAAGGTGACCGGCAACTGGTGCTCGGCGACCCAGTCCTGGGTGAGGGGGCGCACTCCGGAGCGACCGGCCAGGATGGCCTCCCAGGTCTGCTCGATGGTGCCGCCGACCGGGGTGGTGGCACCGAGGCCGGTCACGACGACGCGGCGAGGGGTCTTGGTATGGGTGGGCATCTGCACGGCTCCTCTAGGAGGGGTGGATGAGCGCCGAAGCGAAGTCAGTGGTGGTCCGGGGGATTGCTTGTGGAGCTGGTCTCGGGCGAGTGGGTGTGGGCCGACGACCCGGATCACCGGGTCGGCGCGGACAGCGTCTGCTGCGCTGGTCGCGCCGACCGCGGTGGTCGGTGAGTCAGCCCTGGTTGGTGTTGATGAAGTTCACGGCATCCTTGACGTGGGTGAGGTTCTTGACCTCTTCGTCGGGGATGCGCACGCCGAACTTGTCCTCGGCGTTGACCACGATGGTCATCATGGACAGGGAGTCGATGTCGAGGTCTTCGGTGAAGGACTTCTCCATCTGGACCTCCTCGGGCTCGAGGCCGGTCTCCTCGTTGACGATCTCTGCGAGGCCTTTGAGGATCTCCTGCTCGGACAGTGCCATGGTGTTTCTCCTTGGGTATGCGGTCTGGCTGTGGGCTGACCCGGTGCTGCTGCACCCGCCGGGCCTCGGGAGGCGGTGGAGGCCGAAGCCTCTAGGGCATGATGACGACCTGCGAGGCATAGACCAGGCCGGCGCCGAAGCCGATCTGGAGCGCGATGCCGCCATGGGGCGCCTCGCCCTCGTCGAGCATGCGGGACATGGCCAGCGGGATGGACGCCGCGGAGGTGTTGCCGGTCTCGGCGATGTCACGAGCGACGGGCACGTGCTGCGGGAGCTTGAGCGCCTTGATCATGGCGTCGGTGATGCGCATGTTGGCCTGGTGGGGGACGAAGGCGTCGAGGTCGTCGGGGGTCAGCCCCGCTGCCTCGACAGTCTGGACCGCGACCGGGGCCATGGAGAAGACGGCCCATCGGAAGACGGTCTGGCCCTGCATCACGAACGAGGGCCAGGCAATCGGGTCGGTGCGCCCGGTGTCTTCCATCTGCGGTCGCAGCTCGGTCCAGGACTCGCGCTGGGTGATGGCCTCGGCCTGCTCGCCCATGCTGCCCCACAGCGTGGGGCCGATGCCTGGATAGTCCGACACGCCCACGACGGCCGCGCCAGCACCATCACCGAAGATGAAGGCCGAGCCTCGGTCGTGCTTGTCGGTGAAGTCGGACAGCTTCTCCACGCCGATGACCAGGACGTAGTCGGCGGTGCCCGCACGGACCATGTCGTTGGCCAACGAGATGCCATGGCAATAGCCTGCGCAGGCCGCTGAGATGTCGAAGGCAGCCGGGTTGGGGATGCCGAGCCGGTGCGCCAGCCCAGGTGCGGCAGCGGGAGTCTGGAACGGGTGCGAGACCGTCGCCATGATGACGACGCCGATCTGGTCGGCGCTGATCCCCGCACGCTCCAGGGCTTGCCGGGAAGCCGCCTCGGCCATGTCGATCACCGTCTCGTCCTCGGCCGCCCGTCGGCGGCTCACGATGCCGGACCGTTGCTGGATCCATTCGTCGGAGGAGTCGATGAACTGGCAGATCTCCTCGTTGGTGACCACGCGCTCCGGGCGGTAGCCGCCCAAGCCGTGGATGCGGGCGTGCCGCATGCCTGGCGAGACGGTGATCTGCTTGCGACCGGTGACGGTCATGGGGAGTCCTCCTGGGGATAGAGGCGCAGCAGGGGCTGGCCGGGAGCGACGGGATCGCCCGCCTCGACGAGCCACTCCACGGCACGGCCACCGTGCGGGGAGGTGACGGAGTGCTGCTCGCGCAGGGTAGAGATGGTGGCAATCGGCTGGCCTGGCTCCACGGTGTCGTCGAGCCCGACGCAGGGCTGGACCGTGCCCTTGACCGGAGAGACGACGACGAGCCACGCCGCTTCCATCGTGCCGTCAGCGGAGCTGCTCCCGTGCTCCCGGATCATTCGGTGTGCGGCCTCGAGCTGGTCGGGCGTCTTCAGAGCGAGGGTCTCCACGCCGGGTAGTGCTCGCTTGGCCAGCCCTACCAGGGTCCCAGCGGGAGGAATCTCGATCAGGCCGGTCACTCCCATGTCGGCGAACGTCGCCATGGACAGGTCCCACCGCACGGGGTTGGAGACCTGGCTCACCAAGCGGGAGAGGACCTTACGGCCGTTCTGGACGACGGTGCCGTCGGCGTTGGAGACCAGCGGTAGGCGCGGGTCCTTGGTCGAGATCGCGCGGGCGTAGCCGGCCAGCCGATCGACAGCGGGTTGCATGTGGTGGGTGTGGAAGGCCCCCGCGACGGGCAGGGGCATGACACGGGTCTTGGTCGGTGGTTCGGCGGCCAAGGCGGCGAGCTGCTCGATAGTGCCGGCCGCGACGACCTGGCCGGCGCAATTCATGTTGGCAGGCGTCAGTCCATGCTTGGCTAGAGCGGCCTGGACCTCGTCGGGGTCGCCACCGATGACGGCACTCATCCCGGTCGGTGTCAGCGCCGACGCCTCAGCCATCCCGCGTCCCCGCTCGCGGACGAAGACCATCGCCTGCTCAGCGCTGAGGACGCCGGCGGCCGACGCCGCAGTGATCTCGCCGACAGAGTGCCCAGCGGCTGCACCCACGCTCCGGAAGCCGTCGACCGGGTGGCTGAACAACGACAGGAGGCAAACCAGACCGGACCCGACGATCAACGGCTGGGCCACCGCAGTGTCCTTGATCGTGTCGGCCGGGGAGGTAGTGCCGTGGGCGACGAGGTCCATGCCTGCCACGGCGCCGAGCCACTCCATACGGTCGCGGAATCCAGGAAGCTCAAGCCAGGGGGCCAGGAATCCAGCGGTTTGGGAGCCCTGTCCGGGCGCGACAATCACGAGCACTCCTCCACTCTGCCGTGGGGAACCTCCAGCCAACGACAGCGATTCCGACGAGAAACTGGACTCGTCTTTGTAGGTGTCCTACAACTTTGGGTGATCAAGTGACCAGAGTGACCAGACTGCGACGGTCTCCTTGTGCCTGCCGGCGTCAGCGGGCGTCCCGCCACGAACGGTTGTGGTCGCCGATCCGGCCCAGGGCCAGCGCGACCTGAAGGACCCAGGCGTCCCGGGGGACGTGGGGATCCAGCCCGACGGTGTCGGCGACGCGGCGCAGGCGGTAGCGCACCGTGTTGGGGTGCAGGAAGAGCTCGCGAGCGGTGGCCTCGAGCACGGTGCCATTGTCGAGGTAGGCCTGCGCTGTCTCCAGCAGCGCGGACGGATGATCGCGCAGGACTTTGTAGACACGGTCGACCAGCATCCGGCGGGCCGGCTGCTCGCCGAGCAGAGCACGCTCGGCGAGCAGCTCATCAGCGGCGACGGGACGTGGCGCGGTCGCCCACGCACGGGCGGCGTCGCAACCGGACAATGCCGCCCGTGCGCTCCGACCAGCGGCGAACAGGTGGGGCACGCGCGGTCCGACCACCACCGGGCCGGTTCCGAAGTAGGCAGTTAACCGGGCGGCGTCCTCCAACGGGTCCTGCGCGTCTCCCAGGATGCAGACCAGTCGCGGACCTTGAGCGGCGGTGAGTGCCTCTCGACCGAGGCGCAGCGCTCCTTCGCGCAGCGCTGCCAGCGCGGGACCGGACTCGCCCTCGGGAAGCATGCCGACGACCACCGCCACCCCCGTCACGTCCTCCCAGCCCAGTTCAGCGGCGCGCGAGGCCAGCGTGTCGTCCGCCTCGCCCCGCACGACCGCGTGGACGACCAGCGACTCGAGTCTGGCGTCCCAGCGTCCCCGCCGCTCTGCCGCTCGGGCGTAGAGCTCGGCGGCGGCGAAAGCCGCTTCCCTCGAGTAGAGCAACACCGCCTCGCGCAGAGCCGCCTGCTCGTGCTCGCCAACGAGTTCCGGCACGGCATCCTCGACCGTCGCGATGGCGGTCCGGGTCAGATCAAGGGCATGCCGCAGCGAGATCGTCTGAGCCAGACTTTTGGGAGCCGCAGCGAACATCTGCCCCGGCACGGCACCCCTGGGCGACCCGTCGACATACCAGGACAGCAGCTCGTTGATCCCGGCCTGCGCGAGCAGGGAGACCCAGGATCGCTCGTCCGGGAGCAGCGTGCGATACCAGCCGTGCTCCGTCTCCATCCGCTTAGTCGCGCGCGTGGCCAACGCGCCGGCACGCCGCCGCAGCCCCTCCGGCGCGCCACCCGTGGCGGCGCTGCTCGGAGCCGGAGGAGTGCACACGCGGCCAGCCTATGCGAGGCGCGCTGGGACTGGTTCACGTCAGGTCAGGCGGGTGATGACAGCACGCGCGGGCACCTGGTGTGCGTTCGGTGGGACCGGCAATGTCCACGACTAGGCTGGACCTGACCGATCACCGGGCGCGCTGCGCACCCCACGAGCGCCTCGGGGCCAGGGAAGGACACCGTGATGTGGACGCAGCAGCCGATCGTCATCGGCCACCGCGGTGCCTCGGGCTACCGGCCCGAGCACACGCTGGCTTCCTATGAGCTCGCTGCCCGGATGGGCGCAGACTGCATCGAGCCGGACCTCGTCTCCACTTCGGACGGTATCCTCGTCGCCCGGCACGAGAACGAGATCTCGAGCACCACCGACGTCATCGAACGCCCGGAGTTTGTTCGCCGGCGCCGGAGCAAGACGATCGACGGCCGGGAGGTCACCGGCTGGTTCACCGAGGACTTCACCCTTGAAGAGGTCCGCAGCCTTCGCGCGATCGAGCGTCTGCCCGGGCTGCGCCAGCAGAACAGAGTCTTTGACGGCCGATACCAGGTGCCGACTCTCGAGGAGATCTTCGCGCTTCGCGCCAGGCTGTCTGAAGAGCTCGGTCGCGAGGTCGGTGTCTACCCCGAGACCAAGCACGCGACCCACTTTGAGTCCCTCGGCCTGGGGCTGGAGAAGCCCCTGGTCGCCGCGTTGGAGACTGCCGGGCTCAACCGCGCGGATGCCGCGGTCTACCTGCAGTCCTTTGAGCTGGGCAGCCTGCTACGGCTGCGCCATGATCTGGGCGTTCAGGTGCCGCTGATCCTGCTGGCCACCACGTCGGGTGCGCCGCCCGACCTCGTCGCGGCCGGGGATGATCGGACCTACGCCGATCTGCTCACCGCCACCTCGCTCCATAAACTCGCGGCCGACATTGACGGCATCGGGCCGGATAAGAGGTTGGTCATCCCGTGGCGGCCGGACGGCACGCTGGGAGATCCGACGAGCCTGGTCGCCGACGCCCACGCAGCTGGTCTGGTCGTCCACCCGTGGACTTTTCGGGCGGAGAACGTTTTTTTGCCGGCGGACTACCGCCTCGGGGGCGATGCTGCGAACTGGGGTCGGCTGACCGAGGAGATCGAGTCCTACCTGATGGCGGGCGTCGACGGCTTCTTCACCGACCATGCCGACCTCGGTGTCGCCGCCAGGGACGGGTCCGCACGATCCCGCTGACACCTGGTCAGCGGGATCGTGCGTCAGGTCAGGACGCGCCGCCCGCGTTACCTGAGGTGCCCGCGTTGACGTCGAGCAGGCGGTACTTCTGTGCCGCCTGGATCGGGATCTGGGGGTCGATCTCGCCGCGGTCGGCCAGCATCTCCAGTGCCTTGACCGCCATCGAGGGCCCGTCGATGTGGAAGAAACGCCGGGCTGCTGCCCGGGTATCGGCGAAGCCGAAACCGTCGGCGCCGAGGGCGTAGTAGTCCTCGGGGACCCAGTTGGCGATCTGGTCCTGCACCTGGCGCATGAAGTCGCTGGTCGCGACGACCGGACCCGAACCCTCGGACAGGCGCCGGGTCACATAGGGGATGCGCCGCTCGTTCTCCGGGTGGAGGAAGGCTTCCTCGTCGCAGGCCATCGCTTCGCGTCGTAGCTCGTTCCACGAGGTCACCGACCAGACGTCGGCGCGCACACCCCAGTCCTCGCGGAGCAGCTGCTCGGCTTCGTAGGCCCACGGCACGCCGACGCCGGAGGCAAGCAGGCGCACGCGCGGACCGTCGCCGTCGGACTCGCCCCGGTGAACCAGGTGCATGCCCTTGAGGATCCCCTCGACATCGACGTCCTGCGGCTCGGCCGGCTGGTGCATCGGCTCGTTGTAGACGGTGATGTAGTAGAAGATGTTCTCCGCGTCCTCCCCATACATGCGACGGAGTGCGTCGGGCAGGATGTGCGCGAGCTCGTAGGCGTAGGCAGGGTCGTAGGCGACGCAGGCTGGGTTGGTCGCGGCCAGCAGCGGCGAGTGACCGTCGGCATGCTGCAGTCCTTCTCCCGCCAGCGTGGTCCGGCCGGCGGTCGCGCCGATCAGGAAGCCACGCGTCATCTGGTCGGCCGCCGCCCAGATGCCGTCACCGGTCCGCTGGAAGCCGAACATCGAGTAGAAGATGTAGAACGGCACCATCGCGACTTCATGGGTGTCGTACGACGAGCCTGCGGCGGTGAAGGCGGCGACCGAGCCTGCCTCGTTGATGCCTACGTGCCAGATTTGGCCGTCGGTGGACTCCTTGTAGGCGAGCATGAGATCCGCATCCACGGAGGTGTAGTTCTGTCCGTGAACGTTGTAGATCTTCGCGGTGGGGAAGAACGCGTCCATGCCGAAGGTGCGTGCCTCGTCCGGGATGATCGGCACGAGGTGCTTGCCGAACTCCTTGTCGCGCATCCACTCCTTGAAGATCCGGACCAGGGCCATCGTGGTCGCGACGTTCTGCTTGCCGGAGCCGCGCTTAGCGACGTCGTAGATCTTCTCGTCCGGCAGCTTGATCAGCGGCGCCTTCTTCGGGTCGCGTCGCGGCAGGTACCCACCGAGTTGGCGGCGGCGCTCCTTCATGTACTGGATGGCCTCGTCCTCCGGGCCAGGGTTGTAGAAGGGCGGCTTGTAGAGGTCCTTCTCCAGCTCCTCGTCGCTGATGGGGATCTTCAGCGAGTCACGGAAGCCCTTGAGGTCGTCCATGGTCATCTTCTTCATCTGGTGCGTCGCGTTGCGTCCCGCGAAGTGCTTGCCCAGGCTGTAGCCCTTGATGGTCTTGGCGAGGATGACGGTCGGCTGACCGGTGTGGTTCATCGCCGCCAGGTAGGCGGCATACACCTTGCGGTAGTCGTGCCCGCCGCGTTTGAGCGACCACCAGATGTCCTCGTCGCTCCAGTCCTTGACCATTTCCTTGGTGCGCGGGTCGCGGCCGAAGAAGTGATCGCGGATCCAGGAGCCGTCATTGGCGCGGAAGGTCTGGTAGTCACCGTCGGGCGTGGTGTTGAACAGGTTGACGAGGGCACCGGAGGTGTCTTGGGCGATCAGCGGGTCCCAGCCACGGCCCCACAGGACCTTGATGACGTTCCAGCCGGCGCCGCGGAAGAAGCTCTCCAGCTCCTGCACGATCTTGCCGTTGCCGCGCACCGGGCCGTCAAGCCGCTGCAGGTTGCAGTTGACCACGAAGGTCAAGTTGTCGAGCTCGTCGTTGGCCGCGACGTGCAGCAGCCCGCGCGACTCCGGCTCGTCCATCTCGCCGTCGCCGAGGAAAGCCCAGACGTGCTGCTGGCTGGTGTCCTTGATCCCCCGGTTGTGCAGGTACTTGTTGAAGGAGGCCTGGTAGATCGCGTTCATCGGGCCCAGGCCCATCGACACCGTCGGGAACTGCCAGAACTCCGGCATGCCGCGCGGGTGCGGGTAGGAAGGCAGCGCGGTGATGTCGGGCTGCAGGCCCTTGCTCTTCTCCTGCCGGAAGGCGTCAAGGTCGGCCTCGCTGAGGCGGCCCTCGAGGAAGGCCCGAGCATAGATCCCGGGGGAGGCGTGCCCCTGGAAGAAGATCTGGTCGCCGCCGCCCTCGTGGTCGCGTCCGCGCCAGAAGTGGTTGTAACCCACCTCCCACAGGGTCGAGATAGAGGCATAGCTGGAGATGTGGCCACCGACCGAGATGTCCGGGTGCTGGGCACGGTGCACCATCACCGCGGCGTTCCAGCGGATCCACGCGCGGTAGCGGCGCTCCATGTCCTCGTCGCCGGGGAACCACGGCTCGCGCTCGGGCGGGATCGTGTTGATGTAGTCGGTCGTGGTCAGCGAAGGGATGCCCACCTGGGAGTCGCGTGCCCGTTCGAGCATCCGAAGCATGAGGTATCGAGCGCGGCGTCGACCTCCGGCCTCGATCGCTCCGTCCAGCGAGTCCAGCCATTCCTGAGTCTCGTCCGGGTCGATGTCCGGAACCTGACTGGGCAGGCCGTTGAGGATTGGTCCAACGGGACGCTCCATTGCCATCAGGGAAGTCCTTTCGAGGTGGTAGTCGCGTTAGTCTGTCACGCTCTCCTGACGTGGCGTCGAATTGGCCCCGGAAGCCACCCGCAAGGACCCCCGCCTTTACACGGCGGCGGTGATCCGGTTGTGTAGGGGCACCATGACTAGCGAGAGGAATGACAGGGTGGACGTGGCCGATGCAGGCCCGCTTGCCGCTTTGGTGTCGCGCTTGGGACTTGAGCCCGGGCAGATCGTCATCGAGTACGGCTACAGCGACGATGTGGAAGAGGATGTGCGCACCGCGGTCGAGGCGCTCACCGAGGGACCGTTGGAGGACGAGAGTTATGACGGTCTGGTCGATGTCGTCCTCGCTTGGTGGCGCGACGGCGACGGTGACCTCGCCGACGACCTCATGGATGCCCTGACCACGATGGAGGACGGCGGCTTCGTCGTGCTCCTCACCCCCGGCACCAAGCGCG
>NZ_JAUNVI010000015.1:13843-44304 GCF_030537745.1 Ornithinimicrobium sp.
GAGGTCACCCTGTCGGTGCTGGCCGCACAGCGAAACGTTCTCATCGTCTTCTTTCCCTTCGCGTTCTCCTCGATCTGCACGGGGGAAATGCTCGAGATCCAGCTCAACATCGACGAGTTCGTCAATGACCGGGTGCAGGTGGTGGGTGTGTCCTGCGACTCCACCTACGCGCTCAAGGCGTGGGCAGCACGGGAGGGATACCGCTTCCCGCTGCTCTCCGACTTCTGGCCTCACGGCGAGGTAGCCCGCGCCTACGGCGCCTTCCACGAGGCCTCCGGGATGGCCGTGCGCGCCACCTTCTTGGTCGACCAGGACCTGTTGGTGACGTGGAGCCTTGTCCACGGTCCTGGCGAGCAGCGACCCATCGGCCTGCTGCACGAAGCGGTCCGAGGTCTGTGAGCTAGTGGATCCTTTGGCGCTCACCCTCTGGGCTGGCACAATGATCCGGCCAGGGCCTGTAGCTCAGCTGGTAGAGCGCCGCGTTTACACCGCGTAGGTCGTCGGTTCGAACCCGGCCGGGCCCACGTGGACAACAACAGATCGGGACGAAGAGACGTCGCGCAGACGACCCGGTTGCGCGACGTCGTGGACGTGCTCGACGGGTTCTATCCGCAGAGCACAGCGCAGTCCTGGGACCATGTGGGACTGGTCGCTGGCGACCCAGACCAGGTGGTCTCCAGCATCCTGCTGGCCGTCGACCCCACGCTGGACGTGATCGCGGAGGCGATCGAGCGGGGCGCCGACCTCATCATCACTCACCACCCCCTGCTGCTGCGCGGCATCCATTCGGTCGCGACAACAACGGCCAAGGGTGCCGCGATCACCGATCTGCTGGTCAACGGCCTGGCCC
This sequence comes from Ornithinimicrobium sp., assembly GCF_030537745.1. Classification (GTDB taxonomy): domain Bacteria; phylum Actinomycetota; class Actinomycetes; order Actinomycetales; family Dermatophilaceae; genus Ornithinicoccus. The sequence goes on from NZ_JAUNVI010000015.1 coordinate 14,694, forward strand.
TCTACTGTGCACACACCAACGCCGATGTGGCCGACCCCGGTGTCGGTCACGCGCTCGCCGACGCTTGCGGCCTGGACACCACCGGAGCCCTCGAGGTGATCGAGGATCAGGCGCTGGGGCGGGTGGGTGATCTTCCCGCGCCGGTGACCCTCGCCGAGCTGGCACGCCACCTGCAGGAGGCGTTGCCCGTCACCGCCGGAGGCGTGCGCGTCAGCGGGCCGGCGCACGCGCCCGTGCGTCGGATCGCAGTGCTCGGAGGCGCGGGCGACACCTCCTTCGAGAGCGTGCGGCGCAGCGGCGCCGACGTCTACGTCACGGCCGACCTGCGTCACCACCCGGCGTTGGAGGCGCGCGAAGAGGCCCGTGCGGCGGCCCGCTCCGGTGGCGCAGGCACGCCATACCTGATCGACGCCGGCCACTATGCCAGCGAGTGGCTGTGGCTGCCCGGCCTGCGCGATCGGCTGGCGGCGGCGCTGCCGGATACGGTGAGCATCGAGATCTCCACCGTGCGCACCGACCCCTGGGACTTCGTGGTCGGCGCGCAACCACCCACCGACGCAGGAGGTATGCCGTGAAGGCGACCACCCAGATGCAGGCCCGCCTCCTGGAACTGCAGGACCTAGACACCCGTCTCAACCAGCTCGACCACAAGATGCGGAGCCTGCCCGAGCTCACCGACATCGCGCGGTTGGAGGCGCAAGAAGGTGGCCTGCAGTCCGAGGTGGTGCGCACCGAGACCGCAGTAGGTGACCTGCAACGTGTGGTCAGGCGTGCCGAGGCGGCCGTCCAGCAAGTGCGTGACCGGGTGACGCGCGACGAGTCACGTCTGGCCGTCGGCACCGGCACTGCCAAGTCCTTGCAGGGGCTCCAGAGCGAGCTAGAGTCCTTGGCCCGGCGACAGGGTGTGCTCGAGGACGAACAGCTCGAGGTGATGGAAAGAGTCGAGGCGGCCGAGTCGGAGGCTGCTGTTGCCTCCGCCGCGCGCGACGAGCACCTGGCGCGGCTCACCCAGCTGCGCACCGCCCGCGATGCCCAACTCGCAGAGCTGACGTCCGAACGGGACGGGGTGGCCTCCGGCCGAGACGCCATCGCGGCGGACCTGTCCGAGGAGCTGCTCGCACTCTATGAGCGAGTGCGCGCGCACAGCGGGATGGGCGCGGCCGCGCTGGTCCAACGACGCTGCGGGGCATGCCGGCTGGAGCTCAACGCCGTCGAGGTAGGACGCATCCGGTCGGCCCTCGAGGACGAGGTAGTGCGCTGCGAGGAGTGCGGAAGAATCCTGGTCCGCACGCAGGAGTCTGGCCTGTGACGCTGAGGACCGCACTGCTGATCGAAGCTGACGGTGGGTCGCGTGGCAACCCTGGGGTGGCGGGCTACGGCGCGTTGGTGCGCGATGCGCGCACCAACCAACTGCTGGCCGAGCGGGCAGAGCCGCTGGGCAAAGTGTCCAACAACGTGGCGGAATATGGCGGACTCATCGCCGGCCTGACGGCCGTCCTTGACCTCGACCTGGCCAGGGAGGCCTCCATCGAAGTCAAGATGGACTCCAAGCTCGTGGTCGAGCAGATGTCGGGACGCTGGAAGATCAAGCACGCCGACATGCAGCGGCTCGCCCTGGAGGCCCGCCGCCTGATCGATCGGATCCAGCACGACGGCGGGACCGTCGAATTCACCTGGATCCCCCGCGAGCGCAACAAGGCAGCGGACGCGCTGTCCAACGACGGAATGGATGGCAAGACGGTGCGCCGCGACCACGTCATCCCCGGCGACCTGCGGGCCGGCTCGGGGGTCTCGCCTGCAGCCGATGAGTCTCCCGCCACTGCCGCCATCGCTGACGAGCCAGCCTCGAAGGGAGGGCAGCGTCCTACCTTCGGGGTGGCGCGCGCACCCCTGAGCGACGTCTTCGTCTCCGACGAGACGGTCCCGACGCTTGAGGGCGAGACCCGGCTCATCCTGGTCCGGCACGGTGTCACGGACTTCACCGACCAGCACAAGCTGGACGGCCGCGGCGGCGCCGACCCCTCGCTCAACGGTATGGGGATGGCCCAGGCACGGGCCGCAGCCATCGCCGTCCGGCGCCTCGTGGAGCGCTCGGCTGCGGGTCCCGTCAGCGTCGTCTCCTCATCGCTGCAGCGGGCGAAACAGACCGGAGAGGTCATCGCCGCCGCGCTGGGACTGCACCGTGAGGAGGATCGCGACTGGGACGAGCAGGGTTTTGGTGAGTGGGACGGCCAGTCGATGCCCGACCTGCTGACGGCGCACGCCGCAGACCTCTTGCGCCTGCGCACTGATATCGACTTCGCGCCGCCTGGCGGTGAGACCCGACGCGACTTTGACGAGCGCGTCGGCGCCGCGCTGTCCCGAGCCATCACCCGCGGCGGCACGGTCATCGTCGCGACCCACCGCGTCGCGCTGATGTCCGTGCTGTGCCGCGTCCTGGGTATCGACCACAACCGTGGCTGGTCCATCGCCACTGCCCCCACTTCGCTGTCGGCAGTGGAGGTCTGGCCCGACGGCGGGGCGCAGGTCGCGTTTATCAACGACACCCACCACCTCTACGACCCGGCGTTTGACCAGGACCCTGAGGTGTCGAGGGCGGCCGTGACGGTCGTAGACGCCTCGCTGACCTAAGTGGGGCGGACTGCTTCTGCTGCGCGTCTCACGCTGGCTGCACGTCTAGCACCCAGGGGCGTCCTGACCGCTCTGGTGCGTGCAGCTCAACGTCAAAGTCAGGTGCGAGCAGGGCCACCAACGCCTCTGCTCGCCGCGGATCTGCGGCAGCCCGGCAGAGCGCTTGCGCGACGAGCCCCCGCGTGTGCTTGGCCATGTGGGTCGCCCCAGGGACCCGCACGCTGACCCACCGCTTGGCCATCTCGTCCTGCGGCATCCAGGCCGCGACATAGGTGCTCGAGCGGCAGTCCACGATCAGCCCCTGCCCGACCGCGCCTGGCAGGACGCTCTCGAGGTGAGGTCGCCAGAAGGTCGCGAGCGGACCGACGCCGGGCAGGTTCACGGCCATCGAGAGACGGTAGGGCGAGAGCCGGTCGCTCATGCGCACGGCGCCGTAGAGCGCTGAGACCACCAGCAGCCTGCGGTTGGCCCGGCGCGAGGAGGCCGGGTCCAGGGACGAGAGGTCGAGCGCGTCATACAGGACCCCGGTGTAGAGGTCGCGGGCGGCCAGGGTCGCCGCACTCCGAAGGCGCGTGTTGCGGGCGATCTCCTGCGATAGGTTCGCGCTCACGCCCAGCACCGACGCGGCGTCGGGACGCTCACTCGTGATGGCCAGGGCGTCCGCCACCCTGGCCCGGGGTGCGCCCAAGGAGGGGGCAAAGATCGACTCCGGTCGCAGGGTGAGGCCGCGGGCGCGCGTCGCCTTGGACTCGGACGGAGGCAGAAGGATAAGCACGTCAGGCAGGGTAGGCCACGTAGGGTGGTCGGCATGCTCAATCGCGCGACGACGTTGTCGATCGACCCCACGTCCGAGACCGGCCGCCTGCTCGAGCAGGCCTTCGCGGCGGCCCGCCAGGAGCACGGGGTGCGCCAAGAGTTTCCACCCGAGGTGCTGGACGAGGTAGCCGCCTCGATGGACGCGCCGGACCTGCCGGACCGTGACGAGACCACCGTCCCGTTCATCACGATCGACCCGCCCGGCTCGATGGACCTGGACCAGGCGATGTTCATCGAGCGTGATGGCGACGGCTACCGCGTGCGATATGCGATCGCGGACGTGATGGCCTTCCTCGTCGAGGGCGGCGCGCTCGATGAGGAGACCCGTGCGCGGGGGATGACGATCTACTGCCCTGACCTGCGCGTCCCCCTCCACCCTCCCGTCCTCAGCGAGGGCGCCGCGAGCCTGCTGCCAGGCGTGGAGCGTCCCGCCTATATATGGGATATGCGGCTGGACCGAGAGGGGACGCGGGACACTGCGGAGCTCTATCGGGCCAGGGTCAAGTCGGTTCGTCGCTACACCTACCAAGAGGTGCAGAACCTTGTCGACGAGGGCGCTGGCGAGGACACGCTCATGCTTCTTCAGGAGGTCGGCGAGCTCCGCATCGAGCGCGAGACGGCCCGCGGCGGAGCCAGCTTGCCGATGCCCGAGCAGGAGGTCGAGCTCGACGACGACGGCAACTATGTGCTCCAACTACGTCCGCTCCTGCCCGCGGAGGACTGGAACGCCCAGATCTCGCTCCTGACCGGCATTGTTGCTGCCCAGATCATGCTTGAGGGTGGCGTCGGCATCCTTCGCACGATGCCGGTGCCGGAGCAGGGTGCGGTTGCCCGCTTTCGTCGGGAGGCGAGGGCGCTCGGCTCGGAGTGGCCCAAGGACCTGCCGTATGGCGAGTTTCTTCGGTCCCTCGATAAGAGCGACCCCGCCCACCTGGCGATCGTCCACGCGGCGACCGCGCTGTTCCGGGGTGCGGGCTACACGGCCTTCGACGGCGACCTCCCACCTGAGGCGGACCGGATCCAAGCGGCGATCGCGGCTCCCTACACCCACGTGACGGCTCCGCTACGCCGCCTTGTCGACCGGTTTGCTCTGGCGGTCTGCCAGGCGTTGACCTGCGGCGAGGACGTCCCTGACTGGGCGCGGTCTACGTTGTCCTCGCTGCCGGACCTCATGGCCGAGGCCGACCGCCGCGCGAAGGCCGTCGAGCGCAGTTGCGTCTCCGCGGTCGAGGCAGCCGTGCTCGTCGACCAGATCGGTCAGGATCTCGACGCCGTCGTCGTGGACGGGCATCCCAAGGGCGTGGTCGTCCAGCTCCTCGACCCGCCGGTCAGCGCGACCGTCAAGGGCACCGCAGAGCTCGGCGCCAGCGTCGAGGTCCACGTCGAGGGCGCGGACGTGCTGGCCGGCAAAGTCTCGCTACGCGTCGTCGGCCCGTGACTGCACCACGGGTCGTTGCGACCGACCTTGACGGGACGCTGCTCCGCTCGGACGGCGCGGTGTCCGACTACTCGCGAGAGATCCTCAGCGCGGTGACCGAGGCCGGTATCACGGTGATCCTGGTGACGGCCCGTCCGCCCAGGTGGATGGACGGGCTCGCCGACCTGGGCATCCACGGGCTGGCTTTATGCGGCAACGGAGCGTTTACCTACGACCTGGATCGCCGCGAGATCGTGGCCCACCGCCTCCTGCCGACGGATGAGCTGGCGATAATGCTCTCGGATCTGCGCCACGCCATACCTGGCATCCACCTCGCGACCGAGGGTCTGGAGGGACTGGCCCGAGAGCACGCCTATCACGGAGACCTCCTCGCCGGTGACGCCTGGCAGGTCTGCGATGTCGAAGACCTCGCCTCACGCCCGGTCGGCAAGATCTTGGTCCGGCATGAGGCAATCCAGACTGAAGAGCTCACCGCGCTCGTCGCGCAGGTGGTGGGGTCGCGCGCCGAGGTGACGCACTCCGGGGCGATCCGCCTGGCGGAGATCGCACCGCCAGGGGTGTCCAAAGCGGTCGCCCTGGCGCAGTGGGCTGCGGAGCAGGAGCCTGCGGTGGAGGCCGAGGAGGTGTGGGCGTTCGGGGACATGCCCAACGACCTCGACATGCTGACCTGGGCCGGGAGGTCCTTCGCGGTCGCGAACGCGCACCCGGAGGTGTTGGCCGCAGTCACGGACCACATCCCTGCCAACGACGACGACGGCGTCGCGCGGACCCTGGCCACTCTGCTGCTCGGCTGAGTCTTCTTGACGACCACCTGCCGACGTCCCTTGGCCACTCGGCTGAGTGAGTTGTGCACGGGCCAGCCGCGTATGGCGTGCGCGGGCCACTCGGCTGAGTGAGTTGTGCGCGAACGGCCGGGGTGGAGTGGATGAGTCGGCCGATACGCCGGGTCCTGTCCCTTCGCGCCGTTACCGGCACTGCGAAGGTGGCGACCATCCATCTAGGACGACCGTTACCGGTCGCCTCCAGCGGCCTACCCGTGCGCTCGGGCGGGCAGCCCTCGAACGCGCACTGTCTGACCTTGCTCCAGGTGGGGTTTACCTAGCCACGCCAGTCACCTGGCGTGCTGGTGGTCTCTTACACCACCGTTTCACCCTGACCCACCGGCGGACCGGTGGGCGGTCTGCTTTCTGTGGCACTATCCCGCGGGTCACCCCGGGTGGCTGTTAGCCATCACCTTGCCCTGTGGAGCCCGGACGTTCCTCGGCGAGCGCCACGAGGGCACTCGACGCGGCCGCCTGGCCGACTCATCCACACCCCACAGTCTACCGGGCGCGGGACCGCAGACGCGCCTGCCAGATTGCTGACAAAGGCAGGACAAGAGCGAGGTCAGGACCGGTCGTCGAGGACGAGATCGACAACCGGCAGCGCCTGTGCCAACGTGCTGCCCGCCGGCACGTGTTCGCGGACGGTGCGCTCCAGCGCGGCCCACCGCCAGGGGTGGACCGCCTCGTAGCGCTCGAAGGTCTGTGCTGCCTCGGGCGCTGCCAGGACGTGCGCGGTGGCCGGGACCGACGGCCCCCAGCCGTTGCTCACCTGCACCTTCGGCTCCGCCTGGATATTGCGGAACCACTGTGAATCGGTCCCGAGTCCGCTGACCACCCGAAGCACGCCAGGGCGTGGTCGGTCAACCACCTCGAGCACGGCATACCTCCGCTTGCCACTGACCCGACCGCGGTGCTCCAATCGCAGCAAGCCGCGACCGAGCAGTCCGCCCAGGCCAGCGCCGTAGAGCGCGAGCGGGCTGCGGGCCAGGACCGGACGGACCAGCACCGACCGCAACGCACCTGAGATAGGCCGGTTCTCCGTCATAGCTGCACTGCCCCGGCATCGCGTAGGTCGTGCAGCCGCGCGTCACCGACCAGGCCATAGCGGGTGATGTGATTTAGGTAGAGGGCGCGGCCCGCGTCGTTGAGCAGCCCGTCGTGGATCGGGACGATGCCGCGGCGGGGCGCCAACCGGGACACGAAGGCGATCGCCTCGGCGACCTTGCCCCACGGAGCGTTGACCGGCACCGCCAGCAGGTCGATCTCGCCAGGCTCGGCATCGAGGGCGTCGCCGGGATGGAACAGCGTCGGCTGGTCGGCGGCGCGCAGCCGGACACCCAGATTGCCGACACGGGGCACGAAGGGGTGGTTGTCGGCGTGCAGCTCGCCCAGGGGGAGCACCTCGAGGACGCCGAGCGCGACCGCTGTCCCCGACTCCATACGCTCCGTCCGCCCGGCGTGGCCCGCCGCGGTCAGCACCTCAGCGGTCTGAGACTCGACGAGCACACGCGCTTGCGGGTTGTCGCGCAAGAGGTCCGGCACCCGAGCCGGGTCGCAGTGGTCCTGGTGCTGGTGGGTGACGACGACGGCAGTCAGGTCGTGCAGCTCCTCGAGGTCGGAGAAGTTGCCCGGGTCGATGAGGATCCGTTGGTCGGCGACCTCGACCAGGAGGCAGGCGTGTCCGAGGTGGGTGATCTGCATACCTGCACGGTATGCCGCGCGCACGCGCCTGGCCAGGGGTGCTGGGACCGGGGCGCCGTGGGGACGAGCGCGCCACGTAGCCTTGGGACCCGTGGAGTTCCTCAACGGTATGCAGCCCGCGCACGATCTGACCTACAGCGATGTCTTCATGGTCCCCTCCCGCTCGACGGTGGGATCCCGGCTCGACGTGGACCTGAGCACCGACGACGGGGTCGGCACCACGATCCCGATCGTGGTCTCCAACATGACCGCCGTCGCCGGGCGGCGGATGGCCGAGACGGTCGCGCGCCGCGGCGGCATCGCGGTCCTGCCCCAGGACATCCCGTTGCCCGAGGTCCGTAAGACCATTGGACGCATCAAGGCCAGCCATCCGGTCTATGAGACCCCCATCATGATCGAGCGGTCGGCGCCGGTGGCTCAGTTGCTCTCCGTCATGAACAAGCGCTCCCACCACGCGGCCGTTGTCGTCGAGGCGGGCCGGCCGATCGGCGTGGTCACAGAGTCCGACTGCGAGGACGTCGACCGGTTCGCAGCCGTCAGTGAGGTCATGAAGTCGCCTCGGGTCGTGCTCGAGGAGGGCACCGACCTGCGCGCGGCGTTTGACCAGCTCGAGGAAGCCAATGCGGCGATCGCCCCGGTCGTCTCCGGCGGACTGCTGCGGGGCGTGGTGACGCGCACCGGCCTGCTCCGGTCGGCGATCTACACCCCTGCCGTAGATGCCGATGGCGCGCTGCTCGTGGGTGCCGCGGTAGGGATCAACGGTGACGTGGCGAGCAAGACCAGGGAGCTGCTGGCGTGCGGCGCGGACGTGCTCGTGGTCGACACCGCACACGGGCACCAGGAGAAGATGCTGGACGCGCTGCCGCTCGTGGTGGCGGCACGTGACGCGCACGCGGAAGTCACCGGGCTGCGCGTGCCGATCGTGGCCGGCAACATCGTGGCGCGGGCTGGGGTGGAAGATCTGGTGGCCGCCGGTGCGGACGTCCTCAAGGTCGGGGTCGGCCCGGGTGCCATGTGCACGACCCGCATGATGACCGGCGTCGGGCGACCGCAGTTCTCCGCCGTCCTGGAGTGTGCTGCCGCCGCGCGCGAGCTCGGCGCCCAGGTGTGGGCGGACGGGGGCGTCAAGTATCCCCGCGATGTCGCGCTCGCCCTGGCCGCCGGTGCCGCGTCGGTGATGGTCGGCTCCTGGTTTGCAGGCACCTTGGAGTCGCCCGGCGACCTGCTGCGCGACGCAGACGGCCGGCTCTACAAAGAATCTTTCGGTATGGCGTCGGCACGCGCCGTGCAGAACCGCACCAAGGACCACTCGGCCTTCGACCGTGCCCGCTCGGCGCTCTTCGAGGAGGGGATCTCCTCAGGTCGCATGTTCCTGGACCCCCACCGGCAGGGCGTCGAGGACCTCCTCGACCAGATCGTGTCCGGCGTGCGCAGTGCCTTTACCTACGCCGGTGCCCGCACCATCGGCGAGTTCCACTCCCGGGTGGTCGTGGGGATCCAGGGTGCCGCCGGCTATGAGGAGGGGCGCCCTCGTCATACCTCGTGGTGAGCTGATGGTGGTCAGGTTCGGTGATCAGCACCGGTGGTCAGGTCCGCATCTCGGGCATTTCGGCACGCAAGCATATTTCCGCACCAATCCACTCGGCCGAGCGCTCCGAATGACCCATGTCTGATCACCAACAAAGGAGTTTCCATGCGCATCACCCGAACTCGCATCGCCCCCCTCGCCATCGCGGCCCTGGTGGGCCTGCCCTTCCTCGCCGCCGGCCCAGCCTCAGCTGCGGACTCGGGCACCGAGCTCTCCGCTACGCTGACCGAGCTCAACGACTCCGGTGCCTCCGGCACTGCATGGGGGATGCTCGACGGCAACAAGCTGCACATCACCTTGGAGACCAAGGGCCTGCTTGACGGCGCCCCCCACGCGCAGCACATCCACATCGGCGGCACCAACTCCTGCCCCGGCGCGGACATCAAGGGCACCGGCCCCAACGGTGAGCTTCAGACCAGCGACGGCGTGCCGGCCTACGGCGCGGTTCGCGTGAGCTTGACCAACGAGCCGGGCAAGACCGGTGCTGACGCTGCGCTGGACGTCGCGAACTTCCCGGCGACCGGCAGCTACACCTACGAGCGCGTCATCGAGCTGGACGACGAGACCGCGGCGGAGGTCGCCAAGGGTGACAGCCAGATCGTGGTGCACGGCGTCGACCACGACGGCAGCGGCGCCTACGACGGTGACGCTAAGTCCGACCTGGACCCGTCGCTGCCGGCCGAGGCCACCAACCCGGCCATGTGCGGTGAGTTCAACGTCGCCCAGATGGCGATGCCCGAAGGTGGCGTCGCCACCGGTGGAGCAGGCACTGCCGGCACCGAAAACATGGGTCTGATCGCCGCTGGCGCCCTGACTGTCGCGCTCGGTGGTCTGGGCCTGGCCAGCACCCGTCGTCGCGCTGGCGAGGGTCGCTGACCGATGAGCTCAGCATCATCCGGAGGCCGCGGACGCAAGATGACGTTCGCGGCCTTCGGGCTGCTCATCGCCCTGGGCATCGGCATGCTCTGGTGGGCCCTCAGCAACCAGGTCGGAGAGCCGCCGGCCCCCGCAGCCACTTCGTCCAGCGTCGAGATGACAGCGCCGAGTGCCGACGCCGCCGCCACGAGCGGCCCGGATGCGGCTGCCTCGACCGCCACGCCTGACGGGGCCGACGTGTCGAATGGGGTCGCAGCCGCCACGAAAGACCCCGCGGCCGCCACGAAAAGTTCTGCACCAGAGTTTGCGACACTGCCGGCCTCCGAGCCGGTCAGCGTGCGGATCCCCTCAATCGACGTAGACAGCCCCCTGCACGCGCTCGGACTCAAAGATGACGGCACCTTGGAGGTGCCCACCGGCGAGCTTCTTGACGAGGCTGCTTGGTATGACGGCTCACCCACTCCCGGTGAGAGTGGGCCCGCGGTGATCGAGGGCCACGTCACCAGCCCGAGGTCGGGGCCCAGCGTCTTCTTCGAGCTCGGAGCTCTGACGAAAGGCGACCTCGTCGAGGTCGACCGCGCCGACGGCTTGACAGCGACCTTCGAGGTCTATGGAGCCAAGAGTTTTCCCAAGAATGAGTTTCCGAGGACGACCGTCTACGGCAACACCGCCGGTCCGGAGCTGCGCCTCATCACCTGCGGCGGCGTCTACGACGATGAGCGCGGGACCCACCTAGACAACATCGTCGTCTTCGCTCGCCTGGTCCCGTGACCCGATGTGCCAGCACCGAGCCCCTCGCTACAGCACTCTTCGACCATCGAAGGTCCATCGGGCTGCGAGGTCGGGAACGCTCATGCATACTAAGTCGTGCCCACTGACGTCGAGCAGGACCTTGCTCGGCTCATCATGACATCGGCCAGCGGTGACCAGGTCAGTTTTGCGGCCCTCTATGACGCCACCTCGCCGAGGGTGTTCGGGATGGTGCTGAGGGTACTGCGCGACCGGGCGCACGCCGAGGAGGTCACGCAAGAAGTCTTTCTCCAGGTGTGGCGGACAGCCAACTCGTTCGACCCCTCACGCGGGAGCGCTCTTTACTGGTTGCTGACCTTGGCGCACCGCCGGGCGGTGGATCGGGTTCGGTCGGTCAGCGCCCAATCCAACCGCGACGTCGTCTACGAATCACTGCATACCGAGACACCTTTCGACAGCACGGCCGAGGCCGCACAAGGTCGGATGGAAGCCACGCAGGTGCGCGCTGCGCTCGGGACGCTGAGCCAGCTTCAGCGCGACGCGGTCGAGCTGTCGTTCCTGGACGGGCTTACTCACCAGGAAGTGTCGGCGAGGCTGGGGGTGCCATTAGGCACCGCCAAGACCAGGATTAGGGACGGCCTGAGACGGCTGCGCGAAGAGTTAGGAGGTGCCAGATGAGTGACGAGGAGTTTGACGTCCCCCAGGGGGAAGAGGAAGAGTCCCAGGCGGACGACCCGCACCTCCTCGCGGCCTCCTATGCGCTGGATGCGATCACCGACGCCGAGCGGGTCATCTTCGAGGCCCACCTGACGAATTGCCCCGACTGCCGACGCGAGGTCGCAGAGTGTGCCGAAATATCGGTCCGGCTCAGCGAAGGTCTGGAGGTGGAGCCGCCCCCGGCACTGCGGGAGCAGTTGCTCGCGATGATCGCCACCGCGCCGCAGGACGCGGCACCGGCTAGGGGCCTCGCCGCTCCCATCGACGAACTTGCCGATCGCAGGGCGGCCCGGCACCGTCCGGCCGACCGCGTGAGCCGCTGGTGGCTCGCGGCGGTGGCGGCCGGGATTATCGCGATCGGCGCGGTCGCGGTCACCCAGTGGCCAGGTGACGCGCAGGACCCTTCGACAGTGGTGGCAGTCCAAAAGATCCTTGACTCCTCCGACGCGATCCGGTCTACCGCCTCCGTGGACGGGGCGAGCGTCACGGTCGTGACGTCATACGCCTTGGATCGCGCCGCCTTGCTCACCGAGGGCATGCCCGGGCCTCCCGAAGGCCAGGACTACCAAATGTGGTTCGTGAGCGCGGACGGAGCCGCGGTGTCCGCCGGCTTGATGCCCAGGGAAGGTGGCGAGGTGCTCCTGGCGGGCGAGCCAGGCGACGCAGTAGCCGTTGGCATCACCCTTGAGCCTGCTGGGGGTTCGGACCAACCCACGAGCGAGCCGCTGGTGGCGATTCCCCTCAAAGGCTGATGGACTGGTCAGCCGACGTTCTTGGCATACCACGCCGCGCCGATGATCCCGGCCTGGTTCCTCAACTCCGCCGCCACGATCTGCGCCCGCAGGTCAAGGAGTGGCAGGAATTTGTCGGCCTTCTTGGAGATGCCACCTCCGACGATGATCAGGTCCGGCGACAGCAGCGCCTCCACGTGGGAGTAGTAACGCTGCAGCCTTTCCGCCCACTCCTCCCAGGACAGGCCCTCGCGCTCCTTGACGCTGCTCGCAGCGCGTGACTCGGCGTCGTGCCCGTCGATCTCCAGGTGACCCAATTCCGTGTTGGGCAGCAGGTGACCATCGAGGATGAGGGCGGAACCGATCCCGGTGCCGAGTGTGGTGAGCAGCACCACGCCCTTCTTGCCCTTGCCTGCCCCGTAGTGCATCTCGGCCACACCAGCGGCGTCCGCGTCGTTGACCACGTGCACAGATCGCCCGAGGCGCTTGGTAAACAGCGCGTCGGCGTCGGTGTCGATCCATGCCTTGTCGATGTTGGCGGCCGACGTCACCACCCCGTGATGGATCACCCCAGGGACGGTGATGCCGATGGGGGAGTCCTTGCCGACCTCGTCGGTGAATGCTTCGACGATCTGCTCAACGACGTCGACGACCGCGTCGGGGGTCGCGTCAGCGGGGGTGTCGATGCGCATCCGCTCGCCGCTGAGTTTGCCCTTCTTCAGGTCGACCGGAGCGCCCTTGATGCCGCTGCCCCCGATGTCAATGCCCAGGATCGTGTGGTGAGACATGCGCTTCCTTTCGTTGGTCGTCCGCAGGAGTGTAGGCCGTAGCTCAGGGCAGGGTGAGGATCTCGGCGCCGTCGTCGGTGATCAGGATCGTGTGCTCGAACTGCGCCGAGGGCCGACCGTCTGCAGTGACGATGGTCCAGCCGTCGTCCCATTCGTGCCATTCGTGGGTGCCCAGGTTGAGCATCGGCTCGATCGTGAACGTCATCCCCGGCTCGATCAGGGTGGCGTAGCCGGGCGCGGCGTCGTAGTGGGGGATGACCAGCCCAGAATGGAAGGCCTCGCCCACACCGTGCCCGGTGAAGTCGCGCACGACGCCGTAGCCGAACCGTCGGGCATAGCTCTCGATGACCCGGCCGATCACGTTGATCTGGCGGCCAGGTCGTGCGGCGCGGATGCCGCGCATCAGCGCCTCCCGCGTGCGTTCGACCAGCAGGCGGGTCTCCTCGGCCACCTCTCCTACGCAGAAGGTCGCGTTGTTATCACCGTGCACCCCTCCCAGGTAGGCCGTGATGTCGATATTGCAGATGTCGCCATCGACCAACTCGCGGTCGTCGGGGATGCCGTGGCAAACCACCTCGTTGACCGAGGTGCACAGCGACTTCGGGTATCCCCGGTAGCCAAGGGTGGAGGGGTAGGCGCCGTGATCGAGAAGGAACTCATGGCCAGCCTTGTCGATCTCGTCAGTGCTCACGCCCGCCCGCACCATCTCCCCGCACAGCGCGAGCGCCTGGGCAGCGATGCGGCCGGCGATCCGCATCTTCTCGATCGTCTCGAGGCTCTTGACCTCGGAGCCGCGGAAGGGAGTCGGAGCGGGCCGATCGACATACTCTGGACGGACGATGGTGGCCGGGACCGGCAGGCGAGGGCTGATCGTTCCGGCGGCAAGAGGCGTAGCAGTGCGCATAGGGTGGATTCTAGGCGCCGCAACGGTGGCACCGATCCTGAGAGGCGATTGACGGTATGGAGTATTGGTTCAACACCAAGACCGGCCAGGTCGAGTCTGACCTGGATCCCGAACGGGCACGCAGCGCTGACCTGCTCGGTCCCTACGGCTCCGCGGAAGAGGCGGGTCGGGCCCTGGAGATCGCGCAGCAGCGGACCGCGGCCTGGGACGCGGAGGAGGCCGCCGAGGATGAGTGGAAGAGCGGCGACGCTCAAGCCAGCGCCTGGGACAACAACCCGCTCAACGGTTAGCTGCTAGCGGGCCAGCTTGGGCAGGACTTCACGACCGAAGACCTCGAGCCACTCGTCCTGGTTGCGGCCGACGTTGTGCAGGTAGACACGGTCGAAGCCGAGGTCGACGAACTTCTGGATGTGGGCCCGGTGGACGTCCGGATCGCTGGAGATCACCATGCGACCCTCGAAGTCTTCGGGCCGGACGAGCTTGGCCATCTCGGCGAAGTCGTGCGGTGAGCGGATGTCGGCCTTGGGGAACTTCATCCCGCCGTTGGGCCACTCCGTCATGGCGTTGGCCATCGCCTGCTCGTCCGTCTCCGCCCAGGACAGGTGCAGTTGCAGCACGCGCGGCATCGTGTCCGGGTCCTTGCCCGCTTCCCGCGCCCCCTCTGCGAACTTGCCGAACAGCATCTCGATCTTCGACAGTGGCGCACCTACCGTGATGATGCCGTCGGCGAGTCGACCGGTCTTCCGGGCGTTGATCGGCCCGGCGGTTGCGACCAGGATCGGCGGCGCGTGCTCCGGCATCGTCCACAGCCGCGTCGTCTCCATGGTGAAGAATTCGCCGGACCACTTGGTGTCCCTGCCGGCTTCCGAGCGGGTGAAGAGGTTGTTCATGAGCTCGACCGCTTCGAACATCCTGCGTGACCGTTCGCCGGCCTCAGGCCAGTAACCCGCGATGACGTGCTCGTTGAGCGCCTCTCCTGCGCCGACGCCGAGCCAGCTGCGGCCTGGATACATCGCTTCCAAGGTCGCCGCCGCCTGGGCCACGAGCGCAGGATGCCAACGAAAGCTGGGGCACACCACGCCTGGACCGAGGTCTCCCGTGGTCCGTTCTCCGACCGCGGTCAGCACATTCCACACGAAGGCCGACTGGCCCTGGGCCGGCACCCACGGCTGGAAATGGTCGGCAGCCATGCATCCGGAGAAGCCATGCTTCTCCGCGAGCGCAGTCAGGCGCACCGCCTCGGTGGGGTGGAACTGCTCCAGCATCGCTGCATACCCGATCGTCAGTGCGCCCATAGAGGGAGCGTATGTCGTCATCGTTGCCCGCAGCCCGGTCCCGGCGAGGTCTGGACGTGTTGCGGTCTAAGGTGCCGGGGTGGACGAGATGGTGGTGGAAAGGGTGCTCCGGGCGATCGAGCAGGTGCCCAGCGGGCATGTCGTCTCCTATGGCGACCTTGGTGCGCTGGTCGGGATCGGTCCCCGTCAGGTCGGCGCCATCCTGCGGCAGTGGGGCAGCAATGTGACCTGGTGGCGGGTCACCAACGCCCACGGCGAGTTCCCGGCCCACCTGTTGGCCCAAGCCCGCCCGTGCTGGGACGAGGAGGGTATCCGCGTCAAGTCCAACGGGCGAGGATGCCGGATGCAGGACCACCGCGCCGATCTGCTGACCCTCGCCCAGGACTACGCGCAGGTCACGGCCGAGCTCGATTCGAAGGATGCGGCAGGATGAGGACATGAACCGCCAGCAGGAGTATGTCCTCCGCACCATCGAGGAGAGGGACCTCCGGTTCGTCCGGCTCTGGTTCACCGACATCCTCGGCACCCTCAAGTCCGTCGCGGTTGCCCCCGCCGAGCTGGAGCAGGCGTTCACGGAGGGCATCGGCATCGACGGCAGCGCCATTGAGGGCTTCACCCGGGTCTACGAGGCCGACATGGTGATCCAGCCGGACGCCGACACCTTCGGAGTGCTGCCCTGGCGCGAACGCACTGCGCGGATGTACTGCGACATCCACATGCCGGACGGTAGCCCCGCCCCCACCGACTCGCGGCACATCCTGCGCAAATCCCTGGCTTCCGCGGCGCAGGAAGGCTTCACCTTTTACACCCACCCAGAGATCGAGTTCTACCTGTTCAAGGAGCCCTACGACCCCAAGGTGGGCCCGGTCCCTGTCGACCAGGCGGGTTACTTCGACCACGTGGCGCGCGGAGACGGGCATGATTTCCGCCGCGCCGCCATCGACACGCTGGAGCAGATCGGGATCTCCGTCGAGTTCAGCCACCACGAGGGCGGGCCCGGTCAGCAAGAGATCGACCTGCGTTATGCGGACGCGCTCTCGATGGCCGACAACATCATGACCTTCCGCACGGTCGTGCGAGAGGTCGCGCTGCAGGAGGGGTCCTTCGCCTCCTTCATGCCCAAGCCGCTCGCTCTCCACCCGGGATCGGGGATGCACACGCACATGTCGCTGTTCGAGGGCGACACCAACGCCTTCTACGAGCCGGGCGCGGCCTATGAGCTGTCTCAGACCGGCCGCCGGTTCATGGCTGGTGTGCTGACGCACAGCCGAGAGATCTGCGCCGTGACCAACCAGTGGGTCAACTCCTACAAGCGGCTCTGGGGAGGGGGAGAGGCGCCGGCCTACGTCTGCTGGGGGCACAACAACCGCTCGGCCCTGGCGCGCGTCCCGCAGTAC
Source organism: Ornithinimicrobium sp. (assembly GCF_030537745.1). Classification (GTDB taxonomy): domain Bacteria; phylum Actinomycetota; class Actinomycetes; order Actinomycetales; family Dermatophilaceae; genus Ornithinicoccus. The sequence continues at coordinate 31,150 of NZ_JAUNVI010000015.1, forward strand.
TCCATCGGTCGCGGTCATTCGCGCCGGGTGGAGATCCGGTCGATCGACTCGGCGTGCAACCCCTATCTCACCTTCGCCCTCCTCCTGGAGGCCGGCCTGCGGGGCATCCGCGGCGGCTACGAGCTGCCTCCGGAGGCCGAGGACGACGTCTGGGCCCTCACCGATGCCGAGCGTCGCGCAATGGGCATCGACCCGTTGCCGCAGAGCCTGGGCGAGGCGGTCGCGGTGATGGAGGCTTCCGACCTCGTGGCCGACGTCCTTGGCGAGCAGGTCTTCGATTTCTTCCTGCGCAACAAGTGGCAGGAATGGGGCGAGTACCGCTCCCAGGTCACCAGCTTCGAGCTCGACCGTTATCTGCTCCACCTCTAGGCGGATGCCGTGATGGCTCGACGGAGCGCTCCGCGACGAGGTAGGCCGTGACCGTCACCTCTGGTCCGACACCGGAGGACCCGGCCTCCAGCGGAGGCTCGGGCGGCCGGTTCCGCGGGGGGCGACGCGTCGAGGACGAGGGTTGGCTGCCCTCCTCCGGCGACCTGGTGCGCGCCGGCCTGGCGGATACGCACCGGGGCCGTCAGCTCCTGGAGGAGATGCTCGACCGCCTTGGCGCGAAGCAACTGGACGTGCAGGCGCTGCTGGCCGACCTCGCGGGGGTGGCCGACCCGGACGCCGCACTGCTGGTGCTGGTCCGGCTCCTCGACCCACGTAGCACCGGGGTGAGCGGTCGTCGCACTGATGAGCTCACGGCCCCGGTGGTCCTTGGTGGCGGCGACCCGCGACGCCGGCTCTTCGGCCTCCTAGGCGGATCGGTGGCACTAGCCGAGCACCTCCTGCGTCACCCTGAACATGTCGAGGACGTGGCCAGTGGAGGCGCGCCGCAGCCGTTCGCGATCGTGGAGGCCGTCCGGGGGCTCGTTGGACCGGAAGGGGCCGACGCGCTGCGGGTGGCCTACCGCAGACAGTTGCTGCGCGTCGCTACCCACGACCTGACCAGCCGTGACCCGATCGGCCTCGTGGTGACCGTCGGGGCGTGGCTCGCGGACCTGGCTTCGGCCGCTCTGCAGGCAGCGGTGCTGCTGGCCCGGGCCGAGACCGAGGGGGAGTCAGGCGCCGACTTCACGGTCATCGGGATGGGCAAGACCGGTGGACGGGAGCTGAATTATCTCAGCGATGTCGACGTGATTTTCCTGGCTGCTCCGCGTGAGGGCACGGAGGAAGAGGAAGCGCTGCACGTCGGGACCAAGCTCGCCAGCGCCGTCATGCGGGTCTGTGGGCAGTCGACCCGTGAGGGCACCCTCTGGCAGGTCGACGCCGCCCTGCGCCCAGAAGGCAAGCACGGACCACTCGTGCGTAGCCTCCACTCCCACCAGGAGTACTACCAGCGCTGGGCCAAGACGTGGGAGTTCCAGGCGCTGCTCAAAGCAGTGGTCGTCGCCGGTGACGATGACCTCGGTCAGCAGTGGCTGGACCTGGTTCGTCCGATGGTGTGGGAGGCCAGCGGACGGGACAATTTCGTCGAGGATGTGCAGGCCATGCGGCGGCGCGTCGAGCAGCACGTCAGGCCGGCCGAGGTCGATCGCCAGCTCAAGCTGGGCCCAGGCGGGATCCGAGACATCGAGTTCAGCGTCCAGCTCTTGCAGCTCGTCCACGGCCGGGCCGACGACTCTCTCCGGTCCCGGAACACGCTCGACGCGCTCACGGCCCTGACCGACGGCGGCTATGTGGGACGCGACGACCTCGAGGTCCTCGACGCCGCCTACCGGCTGCTGCGCTGCCTGGAGCACAGGGTCCAGGTCCACCGCCTGCGGCGGACCCACCTGATGCCCACCTCCGAGACCGACCTGCGCCGACTGGGCCGCGCGATGGGGGAGAGGGGTGATGCGGCCAGGGCGCTGCTGCAACGGTGGCGTGCGGTCCGACGCGACGTCCGCCGGCTGCACGAACGCCTCTTCTACCGGCCGCTGCTGGCCGCGGTAGCGCGACTCTCGCCGGACGAGGCACGCCTGTCGCCGGCGGCCGCGAGGGAGCAGCTCAAGGCACTAGGTTTCGCCGACCCCGCTGGCGCGATGCGACATTTGGAGTCGTTGACTGACGGACTCTCTCGGCGTGCCACGATCCAGCGCCATCTGCTCCCTGTCATGTTGTCGTGGTTCGCCGACGGAGCGGACCCCGATGCCGGGCTACTCGCCTTCCGACGGCTGAGCGACGCGCTCGGCACCACGCACTGGTATCTCGGCATGCTGCGGGACGAGGGCAGCGCAGCCCAGCGCCTAGCTACGGTTCTCTCCTCGAGCAGATATGCCGTGGACCTGCTCATCCGCTCGCCGGGGACGGTCTCACTGCTGGGTGAGACCAGCGGCCCGGTCGCACCGGACCGGGCTGGGCTCCTGGCCAGGATGCTGGCAGCTGCGTCTCGCCAGAGCGGCCCGGAGGAGGCGTTCACGGCGATCCGGAGCGTGCGGGCCCGTGAGCTGGTCCGCATCGTTCTCGGCGATGTGGTGGGGGACTGGGACGGGGCCACCGTCCGTGCCGCCCTCAGCGATGTGACTGATACCTACCTCGAGGCCGCCCTCGAGTTCGCGTGGTCCCAGGTGACCCGGAGCGCGAGCGAGAGTCGGCTGGCCGCGGTGCTGCTGGTCGGGATGGGACGGCTCGGTGGCCGCGAGATGGGATACGTCAGCGATGCTGATGTGCTCTTCGCCTACGACCCGCTGCCGGGGGCGGACGCGGACGCGGCCGCGGCCCAGGCCACCGACGTCATCACCCGCCTCCGGTCGGGGCTCGGTGGGGCGGGGCCGGACCCCGTGCTGGAACTGGACGCGGATCTGCGCCCCGAAGGCAAGTCCGGCCCGCTGGTCCGTAGCCTGGAGAGCTATCGCGCCTACTATCAGCGTTGGTCCGCGGGCTGGGAGTCCCAGGCCCTGCTGCGGGCTCGGCCGGTCGCCGGTGACCCGGGCCTGGCCGCCGCCTTCACCGCGATGATCCAGCCGCTTCGCTGGCCCGAGGGCGGCATCACGCAGGAGGCGGTGCGCGACATCCGCCGCCTCAAGGCACGGATGGAGGCCGAGCGGCTACCGCGCGGCGCGGACCCGCGGACGCACTTCAAGCTCGGTTCTGGCGGCCTGTCCGACGTCGAGTGGGTCGTCCAGCTGCTCCAGCTGCAGCATGCTGATGCGCACCCGGCGCTCCGCACCACGAGCACGACGACGGCGCTGGCCGGGGCGGTCGAGGCGGGGCTGATGGACGAGCAGGATGCGGAGGTGCTCTCCGCGGCCTGGGAGCTGGCCTCGCGCATGCGCGACGCCGGGGTCGCCTGGCGTGGCCGTCCCGTCGATTCGGTGCCCAGCGATCCACGGGATGCCGAAGGGATGGCACGAGTCATCGGCCGCCCGCCTGGCAGCGGCGCGGAGCTGGCCAACGACTGGCGTCGCTCCGCGCGGCACGCCCGCTCGGTGGTCGAGCGGCTCCTCTACGGCGACCGCCCGCCACGCGCCGTGCACCATCCCGAGCCGACCATCGCACCAACCCGCGCCCTGCCGCGGGCGGGGCGTGCGGCGGGGTTCGGCACGCCGCCAGCGTCACCACCTCCTTCACCAGATCGGTTCCCGCCTCCACGACGCTTTAAGGACGCCAGGAGAGGCAGAGGGCCAAGCGCGGGCGGGCACCCGTCCGCCGGTTCGTAGGATGGCCCGGTGACCTCCTCCAGCGATGTGCCCGCACCCGGCGAGTTCCCGCATGCGCTGCTGCTGCTCGGGGGCAGCCGTGCGGAGGTGGCGGTCTGGGCCAGCCGGTGCGTGGCGCCAATCGTGACTGTCCCAGCGCAAGGGTGGACGATCGCGATCGCTGCGGGAGATGCGCAGGTCGGAACCCCCTATGACGACGCGGCCATGCTGCTTGCCGCCCGGCCGGTGCCCGTCAAGGCGGCACCGGCGCTCGGTTTCTTCCAGATCGATGATCGCGCCGTCCTGACGGTCCACGGGATGGTGCGGCCACGGTCGCCGCGCTGGGTGGTGTGGGAGCAGGAGATCGGGTTGCTCCGACCGCCTGGGCTCGACCTGGCTGGCCCGGCCGAGATCGCCCGCCTCGCGGGATGTTCACCGGCGGTCCGCGACGAGTTGGTCGACCTCCTGCACGAGGCACGCAGCCGGCCGTTGACGATGCTGCAGGCCATCATGGCGACCCTGTCCCTACCCGGCGCTAGGCTCCTGGCCGACCCTCGACTGGCCAGCGACCTGCCGGGCGCTATCCGCTACCGGCCCGCGTCCAAGGAAGTCGGCTTCTTCGAGGACGCCGTCGCCGACTCCGTCCGGCTCCGCCGTGAGCTGGGGCTGCTGCCGTGACCCTGCCGGAGTCCCCCGCGAGGCGTCCGGTGCAGCTCCTGCCCGCCGTCGACGTCGCCGGACGTCGCGCGACCCAGGTCGTGGACGGGTCCAGCGACGACCCTCTGGAGGTCGCGCAGCGCTGGATCGACGAGGGTGCCGAGTGGATCCACGTCGTCGACCTGGACCGGGCCTATCGCCGTGGCTCCGACCTCGGCTATCTGGCCGAGCTCATCGCTGCCGTACCCGTCCCCGTGCAGTTGTCCGGCGGGCTCGACACCGCGGCTGCTGTTGACGACGCCCTGGCGTCCGGGGCTCGACGGGTCAACCTGGCGGTGACGGCGCTCCGAGACCTGCCCTGGGTGCTGGACCTCGTCCGCGAGCACGGTCCGCAGATCGCGATCGGCGTCGACCTCGCCGACGGCCAGGTGGTGGCCCGCGGCTCTGGGGAGCACCTGGGTGAGGCAGAGCCGCTGCTCGACCTGCTCACCCAGGTGCTGGGCGATGATCAGCCTGGGGCGTATGTCGTGGCCGACGCCTCGCGCGATGGGCTCCTTCGCGGCGCCGACACCGCGCTGTTCTCCAGCGCAGTGGCCCGACTGCCCGCGCCCGTCATCGCCTCCGGAGGGGTCGCCACCCGATCAGACCTGGTGGCGTTGCGCGGCTGCGGTGTGCAGGGCATCGTGCTGGGAGCCGCCCTCTATCACCACGCCTTCACGCTCGCTCAGGCGAGAGAAGACCTGCGATGAGCCACCGCTTCTCCGACCATGACCCCCATGCTGGGCACGACACCGGCGGCGTGCCGTGGTCGGGACGGACGCTGACCGGGACCGGTTTCGACGGGGACACGGGATCCGCCGACGCGGTGCTGGCTGAGCTGCTCGCGGCGCCGGGCGGGGAGCGCGACGAGCGCGCGATCGTCGCGGCGGTGGCGAAGGCCCGGCTCATCGTCCCCATCGTGGCCGTGCCCGGGGAGATCGATGTCTCCTCCGGGATCCCGGTCGACGCCACCAGCGACATGGCGTCGGTCACGCTCGTCGCGCCCGATGGTCAGCGGGCGCTGCCGGCCTTCACGAGCACGCACTCCCTGGTCACCTGGAACGCCGAAGCTCGCCCCGTCCCGGTCACCGCGCAGCGAGCGGCATTGGCGGCGGTGCAGGAGGGGTGCGACGTCATACCCCTGGATCTCCCGGTGCCGCCCGGGACCGCAGCCTTCACGCTCAGAGCCTCGATGGTGTGGGCGCTGGCGATGGCTCGCTCCTGGGAGCCTGCGCACGAGGACGAGCACGTCGCGGAGGCGCTCCGGCGCGCGGTCCGCGCCGAGGACGCAGTCCGGGGTCACGCCCTGGCGGGTGGTCCGGAGGGCGAGCTCCAGCTCACGCTCGCAGTAGCACCGGGCCTGACGCAGGACGAGCTCCAGCAACTGCTGACCAGGGTGGGGGAGCGGCTCGCGACCGATGGCGAGACGCGGGCCCGCATCGACGCACTGGCGTTCCGGATCGTCCCCGCGCCCTGAGGACATGCCGACGTCTCGGATCCGTGGGCCGTTCTGCTATTCTTGGTCATTGACCAGTCGGGTGCTCACGTGCCCGGCGTGCAAGAGGGGCCTCGACCCCCACCCGCGTCAGCCTCAGGGTTGCCGGGTCTTCGGTCCGCACCATCGGGCGTTGTGCCCGCAGGTGTAGGTATGACGTCGTTGGATCAGCGTCACACCTGCCCGGTCGACACCGGGTCAGGACCGGTGGAGAAGGCCTCTTGCGCACCTCGTGCCAGGAGGCCTTTCTGGTGCCCGGGTCCAGATCACAGTCACGAAGGAGCAGCACATCAGCGAACCTCGCATCAATGACCGCATCCGGGTCCCGGAAGTGCGGTTGGTCGGTCCCAATGGGGAACAGGTCGGCATCGTGCGCGTCGAGGACGCGCTGCGGCTGGCGGCCGAAGCCGATCTCGACCTGGTCGAGGTCGCCCCGATGGCGCGACCGCCCGTCGCCAAGCTCATGGACTTCGGTAAGTACAAGTACGAGACCGCGATGAAGGCACGTGAGGCCCGCAAGAACCAGGTCAACACGGTCATCAAGGAGATCAAGCTGCGGCCCAAGATCGACGCGCACGACTATGGCACCAAGAAGGGCCACGTCGAGCGCTTCCTCAAGGGTGGGGACAAGGTCAAGGTCACGATCATGTTCCGTGGTCGTGAGCAGTCCCGTCCAGAGCTCGGCTTCCGGCTGCTGCAGCGACTGGCTGAGGACGTGGCCGACCTGGGATTCGTGGAGAGCACGCCGCGCCAGGACGGCCGCAACATGGTCATGGTGATCGGACCCGCGAAGAAGAAGACCGCGGTGCGTCAGGAGAAGAAGCGCGACGCCGAGGCGCGTGCCGCCGCAGATCATGCCCGTGATGAGCCGACCGAGACAGATCTCACGACCCAGTCCGAAAGCGCCGTCGAGACTGATGCCGCCGTTGAGAACGACACCGCTGACGTGATCGAGACCACCGAGGCCAACGACGACGGGGCCACCGACGCGGAGACCACCGAAGCCGAGACGAGCAGCACCACCGAGGCGTGAGCCGACCAGGATCCTCGGGTCCTGACGTCACTGCCACAGACACCACGACACCCGACATCACCGGGTGGACAGCAACGAAGGAGATCGGCCCATGCCGAAGATGAAGACCCACAGCGGTGCCAAGAAGCGCTTCCGCGTCACTGGTAGCGGCAAGTTGATGCGTCAGCGTGCCCGCCACGTGCACAAGTTCCAGGAGCGTCGTGCCTCGCAGGCGCGCCGCCTGGTCAACGACGTCGTCCTGGCGCCGGCCGATGTCCGCAAGGTGAAGAAGATGCTCGGCCTCTGAGCCAGCACTTCCACCTTCTCACCATTTATTACTAGTCAAGGAGACATCACGTGGCACGCGTGAAGAGGGCGGTCAACGCCCAAAAGAAGCGCCGGGTCATCCTGGATCGCGCCAGCGGCTACCGCGGTCAGCGGAGCCGGCTCTACCGCAAGGCGAAGGAGCAGGTCACCCACTCGCTCGTCTATGCCTACAACGACCGTCGCGACCGCAAGGGTGACTTCCGTCGCCTCTGGATCCAGCGGATCAATGCGGGCGCCCGAGCCAATGGCATGACCTACAACCGGTTCATCCAGGGCTTGAAGGCCGCTGGGGTCGAGGTGGATCGTCGCATGCTCGCCGAGCTGGCCGTGCACGACGAGGCCGCCTTCGCGCACCTCGTCGAGCTGTCCAAGGCCAACGTCCCGGCCACCGGGCAGGTCAAGGAGTCGGCCGAGTCGGCTGCCTGAGCACCTTCGGTCATCCACCACGACGCCCCAGCGCATGACGGCCGCCGACCCTTCACTGCTGAGCAACCCTCGCAGCGACCGGGTCCGGCAGGTCGCCGCGCTGGGGCGTCGCGCTGCCCGTGAGAAGCAGGGCCGGTTCCTCGTGGAGGGCCCGCAGTCTGTCCGCGAACTGCTCAGTCATGCCGTGACAGCTGCCGAGGTCCTGTATCTAACGCGGGCGGCGGCCGACCGCCACAACGCTGTCCTTGACGCGGCCGCGCACGCCGGAGTGGTTGTGCACGAATGCACCGAGCAGGTGCTCACCGCGATGGCCGACACCGAGCACCCGCAGGGAATGGTCGCGGTGGCACGGCAGGTCGACGTGCCGCTGGAGCAAGCCCTCGACGCCCTCGGCCAGTCCGGTTTCGCGGTCGTCCTGACCCACGTGCGCGATCCTGGCAATGCCGGCACCGTGATCCGCGGGGCCGACGCGTTCGGGGCCTCGGCGGTCCTGCTCAGCGATGCCTCCGTGGACCTCTACAACCCCAAGGTTGTGCGCGCTACGGCCGGATCGCTTTTCCACCTTCCGATCTGCGTGGGCACTCCTGCCGCGCAACTGCTCGCTGCGTGCTCGGCCCGAGGCATCCGCCTCCTCGCGGCCGACGGGGACGGCACCACGCTCCTTCCCGAGGCTGACCTGAGCGGCCCCCACGCCTGGGTCATGGGCAACGAGGCCTGGGGCCTGCAACCGGAGATTCTGGCCGGGTGCGACGAGGTCGTGGCCATCCCGATCGAGCGTGCCGAGTCGCTCAACCTCGCGATGGCCGCCACGGTCTGCCTGCACGAGAGCGGCCGTCTGCGTCAGGCCTGAGTCGCGGGCCAGAGGCTCCCCGGCCTGCCGCCGCCCGCGCTGAGCCGCACCAACGCGGCGTCAAGGCCGCGTCCAGGCGGCGTCAAGGCAAACCCGGTCGAGCCCTCGCGGCCGGGTTGCCTAGACTTGCGCAGGTGTCAGGACCAACCAACCACGACCCTGTTGAGGTCGCTGCCCTCCAGCCGCAGGCGGTCGAGGCGGATGTCGGGGACGCACTCAGTGCCATCGCCGCCGCCTCATCCTTGGACGAGCTCAAGTCAGCGCGCCTGGCGCACGCGGGGGAGAAGTCCCCGCTCGCCCTGGCCAACCGAGCGATCGGTGGCCTACCACCGAGCGCGAAGGCGGAGGCGGGCAAGCGTGTCGGCCAGGCCCGTGGACGGGTCAACCAGGCCCTGGCGGCCAGGGTCTCCGAGCTCGAGGCCGAGCGCGACGAACGCATCCTGGTGGAGGAGGCCCTCGATCTGACTGCAGCACCGGGCCGCTATCCGCTCGGTCGCCGGCACCTGCTCCAGGTCACCGCGGAGCGGATGGGAGATGCCATGGTCGCCCTGGGCTGGGAGATCGCCGAGGGCCCACAGGTGGAGGCGGAATGGTTCAACTTCGACGCCCTCAACTTCGACAAGGACCATCCTGCCCGCCAGATGCAGGACACCTTCTTCGTCGACCCGGCAGCAGCCGGTCTGGTCCTGCGGACACACACGTCGCCGGTCCAGGCGCGGGCGCTCATCGAGCGCGGTGTCCCTCTCTACATCGCCTGCCCCGGACGGACGTTCCGCACTGACGAGCTCGATGCGACGCATACCCCGGTCTTCTCCCAGCTCGAGGGCCTCGCCATCGACGAAGGTCTGACGATGGCGCACTTGAAGGGCACCCTCGACCGGCTCGCAGAGGCGATGTTCGGGCCTGGAATCACCAGCAGGCTGCGACCCTCCTTCTTCCCGTTCACCGAGCCGAGCGCCGAGATGGACTTCCGCTGCTTCGTCTGCCACGGCGAAGACGCCGACTGTCGCACGTGCGGCGGCACCGGTTGGATCGAGTGGGGCGGCTGCGGCATGGTCAACCAGAACGTGCTTCGTGCCTGTGGTGTCGACCCTGACCGCTACCAGGGCTTCGCCTTCGGCATGGGTATAGAGCGGACCGCGATGCTGCGTCATACCGTCAAGGACATGCGCGAGCTGATCGAGGGTGACGTGCGCTTCAACACGCAGTTCGGGCTGGAGGGCTGATGAGGATACCCATCGACTGGCTGGGCGAGTATGTCGCGCTGGCGCAGGACGTCACCGGCGAGCAGATCGCCGCCGACCTCGTGGCCGTCGGCCTAGAGGAAGAGGGGCTGCACGGTGGCGACCTCACCGGCCCGCTCGTCGTCGGCAGAGTGCTGGAGCAGCACCCGGAGCCGCAGAAGAACGGCAGGACGATCAACTGGTGCCAGGTCGATGTCGGTGCCGCCAACGGGACCGGCGAGCCGCAGGGCATCGTCTGCGGGGCGCACAACTTCGCGGTCGGCGACCTGGTCGCAGCGATCCTGCCCGGCGGCGTCCTACCCGGCAACGTCGCCATCAGCGCGCGCAAGACCTACGGCCACGTGTCCGCAGGCATGATCTGCTCGGCCCGCGAGCTGGGTCTGGGCGACGAGCACGAGGGCATCATCGTGCTGCCCCGGTTGCTCGGGCAGGCGCGGGTCGAGGAGCTCGGCCTGGCCCCGGGCGACGACCTGATCCCCTTGCTCGGTCTCGACCGGCAGACTGTCGAGGTCAACGTCACTCCCGACCGAGGCTACTGCTTCAGCTTGCGCGGGATCGCTCGCGAATACTCCCACGCCACCGGTGCGGCTTATACCGACCCCGCCTCACTACCCATCGACCCGCCCACCGAGGACGGGTACGCCGTGGAGCTGGTTGATGGGGGGATCGACTCCCTGGACGGAGTGCCGGGCTGTGATCGTTATCTCGCACGGATCGTCCGCGGGATGGACCTGACGCGCCAGACCCCAGAATGGATGGCGCGCCGCCTCACCGATGCGGGTATGCGGCCGATCAGCCTGGCGGTCGATGTCACCAACTATGTGATGCTCGCGCTCGGCCAGCCACTGCACGCCTTCGACGTGCAGACGCTCAACGGACCGATCGTGGTCCGGCGTGCGCTGGCGGGGGAGCAGCTCAAGACCCTCGACGACGTGGTCCGCACCCTGCACGCCGAGGACTTGCTCATCACCGACTCGGGCACCCGGCTCCTGGCCCTGGCCGGTGTCATGGGGGGTAAGGATGGGGAGGTCACGCCCGGCGTCACGACCGACGTACTCATTGAGTCCGCCCACTTCGACGCGCGCTCGGTGGCGCGCACCTCGCGGCGGCACAAGCTCAGCAGCGAGGCGTCCAAGCGCTTCGAGCGTGGTGTCGACCCGTTGGTCACGGCCGCAGCTGCCCAGCTGGCGGTGGACCTGCTCGTGGAACTCGGTGGTGGCACGGCTGATCCGGCCATCACGGATGTGGACAACCACGTGCGTGCAGCGCCCATCTCCTTCGACCTGACCATGCCCACGCGCTACGTCGGTGTGGATTACAGCGCGGAGCGGGTCCGCGCCATCTTGGTGATGATCGGTTGCACCGTGACGGACCAGCCCGACGCTCATGTCCTCGTGCAGCCACCGACCTGGCGTTCGGACCTGACCGACTCGGCGACCCTCGTGGAGGAGGTCGCGCGCATCGACGGTTACGACAAGATCCCTTCGGTCGTGCCGCGCGCGATCGGTGGTCGTGGCCTCACGCACAGCCAGCGCAGCAGACGACTCGTCGCGCGGGCCCTGGCCGCGGCCGGGCTCCAGGAGGTGGCGACCTATCCATTCGTCGGTCCCGGCACCTTCGACGAGCTCGCGCTTGCCACGGACGACCCGAGGCGGACCGCGGTGCGCCTCGCCAACCCGTTGTCTGACGAGGCCCCTCTCATGCGGACCGAGCTGCTGCAGACGTTGCCGGCTGCGCTGCGTCGCAACCTCTCCCGAGGCGCCAAGGACGTGGCGCTGTTCGAGGTCGACACAGTCACCCGCCCGACCCCAGGCAGCAAGGCACCCGTCCCCGGGGTCGGGGTCCATCCGGGCGAGGAGGTGCTCCGGCAGATCCGGGACGCGGTCCCCGACCAGCCCTGGCACCTCGCGATCATCGCGACGGGAGCGGTCGAGCGCACGGGATGGTGGGGTGAGGGACGGCGTCTGGACGTGACCGACGTGCTGGGCTGGGCGCATGCGGTTGCTGACTCGCTCGGAGTCGGCGTGGAGCGGCTGCGGACGGAGCGGTCTCCCTTCCACCCCGGCCGGTGCGTCCAGCTCACCCTGGCCGATGGGTCCATCGTGGGCTGGGCGGGCGAGCTCCATCCCAAGGTGCTTCAGTCGCTGGGTCTGCCTGAGCGCACCTGTGCGGCCGAGCTTGACCTCGACGTGCTGATCGCCGCCTCGGACCACCGGATCCAGGCGAGGCCGCTCTCGACCCAACCGATGGCTGCCTCGGACGTGGCCGTGGTCGTGCGACGTGAAGTCGCCTTTGGCGATGTGCTGGATTCCCTGCGCGCCGGCGCGGGGGAGTTGCTCGAGTCGATCGAACTGTTCGACGTCTACCGCGGCGACCAGATCGGGGAGGACGAGCAGTCGTTGGCCTTCCGGATGCACTTCCGCGGGCAGGATCGCACCTTGAAGACCGAAGAGGTCAACGCCGCCCGCGACGCGGCGGTGGCGCGCGCCGCCCGGGATCACGGCGCGGTCCAACGGGGCGGATGACGTGCCGATGACACCACCACCCAACCCGAGCAGCACCCAGGTGGCCCTGGTCACCGGGGCGTCCAGAGGCATCGGTGGCCACGTGGTCCGCGCCCTGCTCGTCGACGGCTGGGACGTCGTCGGGCTGTCCCGCTCGGGCACCGTCCCGGACGGTGCCGAAGGCCTGTCCGTGGACGTTACTGACGAAAAATCCGTGCGCGCCGCGGTCGAGGAGGTCATCGACCGCTACGGCCGGATCGACCTCCTCGTCAACAACGCCGGGCTCATCGAGACCGAGCAGCCGCTGTGGGACGCCGACGTGAACGAATGGTGGCAGGTCATCGTGACCAACGTCCGCGGCCCCTTCCTGCTGACCCACGCAGTCGTGCCCCACATGATCAACGCCGGAGGGGGCCGGATCGTTAACCTCAACTCGGGAGCCGCAGTGCGCGCCAGCGCCGACCTCACCGCCTACGCCGCTTCCAAGTCGGCACTGGCCCGCCTCACCGGGGGAGTCGCGCTCGCCGGTGCGGCGCACGGCGTGCTCGCCTTTGATCTGGCACCCGGTGTGATCGAGACGGCGATGACCCATTCCATGCGGATGCACGACGGTCGGACCGAATGGACCTCCCCTCAGGACGTCACCGAGCTCCTCCTCGCGATCGCCGACGGTGAGCTCGATGGCTTCTCCGGCCGCATGGTCCGGGCTGGCTCCGACGACCTCGATACCCTCCGGTCCCTTTCTGCTGCCGGGCTGGCTGAAGGTGACCGCACGTTGCGGCTGCAGTCTTGGGGCGAGGGCGACCCGCTCGGGGGATGACCGTAGCGATGGTGCAGGAGGTGCGCGCGTGGGTGGCCGCCGAGCTCGGCTCACCGGTGGGGTGGCACTCCTCATCGAGGACGTGGAGGAAGCCATCCGTTGCCCTGGAGCCACGACCTTCT
>NZ_JAUNVI010000015.1:44404-48761 GCF_030537745.1 Ornithinimicrobium sp.
CTGGCCCGCCCGGCGTAGAGCCGCATAATCATGCGCTGTCCTGTATAGTCACGCCCCGTGACCAGCATTCCAATGACGCGCGCGGCACGGCACCAACGGATCGCAGATCTGTTGGAGCGCTACGCGGTCGGGTCCCAGGGCAAGCTGCTGGCCCTACTCGCCGAGGACGGGATCATCGTCACCCAGGCGACCCTCTCCCGAGACCTCGTCGACCTCGACGCCGTCAAGGTGCGGCGTGGACGCTCCCTCGTGTATGCGGTGCCCGCCCAGGGCGGTGACACCACGCCCCAGCCGGCCCAGGACTTCGCGAAGGTGTCAGCGCGGCTCAACCGGCTGCTGCAAGAGCTGCTGGTGAGCGCGCGCGCCGTGGGCAACCAGGTGGTCCTGCGCACTCCGCCGGGGGCGGCGCAGTTCCTCGCGTCCGCCATCGACAGGAGCGACTCGGGCGACATCCTGGGCACCATCGCCGGCGACGACACCATCCTGGTCATCACTACTGACCTCGACGGCGGATCGGCGACCGCCCGACGCCTGCTGGCCCTGGCGGAGCCTGAGGGCGACCACGACCCTGCGTAGGCAGAGCCAGTTGGCGATAGAGGAAGATGAGGGCATGACTGTCAGCCTGTGGGGCGGCCGTTTCAGCGGCGGCCCGAGCGATGCCCTCGCGGCGCTCTCCAAGAGCACGCACTTCGACTGGCGCCTCGCGCTCTACGACCTTGCCGGTTCCCGTGCCCATGCGCGTGTCCTGCACGCGGCCGGGCTGCTCTCCGACGATGAGCTGAGCACCATGCTGGTCGGGTTGCGCGGCCTCGCTGCGGACGTCGGCTCGGGGGATTTTGTCCCGGGCGAGGCCGACGAGGACGTCCACACCGCTCTCGAGCGGGGGCTGATCGAGCGGGTCGGACCAGAGGTAGGCGGTCGACTGCGTGCGGGCCGTTCCCGCAACGATCAGGTCGCCACACTCTTTCGCATGTATCTGCGCGATCAGGCCAGGATCTTGTCCGGGAAAGTCCTTGACGTCGTCCAGGCGCTCGTCGACCAAGCTGCGCGCCACGCCGAGGTGGCGATGCCGGGGCGGACGCACCTGCAGCACGCTCAGCCGGTCCTCCTCGCGCATCACCTGCAGGCCCACGGATGGGCGCTCCTCCGGGACGTCGAGCGCCTCCGTGACTGGGACGTGCGTGCGGCCGTCTCGCCGTACGGCTCGGGTGCCCTCGCCGGATCGTCGCTGGGCCTGGACCCCGAATCCATCGCCCACGACCTGGGGATGGCGCGTCCCGTCGAGAACTCGATCGACGGGACGGCGTCACGAGACTTCGCCGCCGAGTTCAGCTTTGTGCTCGCGATGATCGGGATCGACCTGTCGCGGCTGGCTGAGGAGGTCATCCTCTGGTCCACTGCCGAGTTTGGATTCGTCAAGCTCGACGACGCTTTCTCGACGGGGTCGAGCATCATGCCCCAGAAGAAGAACCCCGATGTCGCGGAGCTGGCACGAGGCAAGGCCGGGAGGCTGATAGGCGACCTTGCCGGCCTGCTCGCCAGCCTTAAGGGCTTGCCGCTGGCGTACAACCGAGACCTTCAGGAGGACAAGGAACCCGTCTTCGACGGGATCGACACCCTGGACGTGCTGCTGCCCGCCGTCGCGGGCATGGTCGCGACGATGACCTTCTTCCCGGAACGGCTCGAGGAGCTGGCCCCGCAGGGATTCTCTTTGGCCACAGACGTGGCCGAGTGGCTGGTACGTCAGGGCGTGGCCTTCCGGGTGGCGCACGAGGTGGCCGGGGAGTGCGTGCGGGTGTGCGAGTCCAGAGGTATAGGGCTGGAGGACCTGACGGACTCCGACCTCGCAGGGATCAGCGAGCACCTCACCCCGGCGGTGCGAGCTGTCCTGACCGTGGCTGGCTCCCTCGCCTCGCGCAATGCGGTGGGAGGCACCGCGCCGGTCCGGGTGCACGAGCAACGTGCCCACCTGCTCAAGGCGCTGGCCACCCTGCGGCCCTGGGTGCAGGAGCTGCCGGTCGTCCGTGACTGAGCACCCGCCCTCGAAGCGGTCTGGTCCATCTGACGTCTCCCGGCCTCGCCTCGTCACCCCCGACCGGGAGTTCTTCGGCAGATCCGCGCTGGCGGTGGCGCCTGAGCTGCTTGGGGCGCACCTGCGTCTGGGGCCGGTGACGGTCCGGCTCACCGAGGTTGAGGCGTATGCGGGCACGCATGACCCCGGATCCCATGCCTTCCGAGGACCGACCCCTCGCACCCAGGTGATGTTCGGCCCGGCCGGGCACCTCTACGTCTACTTCAGCTACGGCATGCACTGGTGCTGCAACATTGTGTGCGGTTCCCAGGGTGAGGCGAGCGCAGTGCTCCTGCGTGCTGGGGAGGTCGTGCAGGGGCAGGAGGAGGCGCGGACCCGGCGCGATGCCGCGCGTGCCCGCCCGGCTCGCCCCCACGAGCTCGCGCGCGGACCGGCGTGCCTGACCAGCGCCCTGGATCTGGGACGCCAGCACGACGGGCTCGACCTCTTTCCCCCTGCCGGCAGGAGTCCCGTCGGGATCCAGGTGCTGACCACTCCCTCACGCGTGGTCAAGACGGGCCCGCGCGTCGGAGTCTCCGGAGAAGGTGGCGATGCAGAACGATATCCGTGGCGGTTCTGGCTGCCGGGCGAGCCCACGGTTTCGGTCTATCGCCCTGCAGCATCCCGCCGGCACCCTCGCGCCACGAGTGACTAACCACCCTTAGGGTGGACCGGGGCGTCGGTTTGCGATGTACCCAACGATGACGCACCACCGACGAAGAATGAGAAGGACCAGACGTGAGCACCGGAGCCGACATCCTCGACGACCTGCGCTGGCGCGGACTCATCGCCCAGACCACCGACGAGGACGACCTGCGCGCGCACCTCGACGAAGGGCCGGTCACGGTCTACTGCGGCTTCGACCCGACCGCTCCGAGCCTGCACTTCGGCAATCTGGTCCAACTGATCGTGCTGCGCAGGCTACAAGCGGCCGGTCACAAGGTCATCTGCTTGGTCGGTGGGTCGACGGGGCTCATCGGGGATCCCAAACCGACGGCCGAGCGGGTTCTCAAGACCAAGGACCAGACTGGCGCCAACGTGGCGCGGATCAAGGAACTGGTCCGGCCATTTCTGGATTTCGACGGCAGCAACGCAGCCATCCTGGTCGACAACCTGGACTGGACGGCGCCGATGAGTGCCCTGGACTTTCTCCGAGACATCGGTCAGCACTTCAGGGTCAACCAGATGATTCGCAAGGACGCGGTCGCCGCCAGACTGAACAGCGAGGTGGGGATTTCCTACACGGAGTTCAGCTACCAGATCTTGCAGGCATTGGACTTCCTGCACCTCTTCCGCACCCACGGGTGCACGCTACAAACCGGAGGTCAGGACCAATGGGGCAACCTCACAGCCGGGGTGGACCTCATCCACCGCGTGGAGGGTGCCGCCGCCCACGTCCTAACGACCCCCTTGCTCACCGACGAGGCGGGCAACAAGTTCGGCAAGTCAGAGGGAAATGCCGTGTGGCTGTCGGCGGACATGACCAGCCCCTACGCCTTCTACCAGTACTGGATCAATATCCCAGACTCCGAGGTCGCCAAGCTGCTGCGCGTCTTCACTGACCGCACACCGGAGGACATCGCCGAGCTGGAGATGGTGACACTGCAGACGCCGCATCTGCGTCTCGCGCAGCGCGCGCTCGCCGCGGATGTCACCACCCTCGTCCACGGCGAGCACGCGACCGAGCAGGCCGACACCGCCAGCCAGGTGCTTTTCGGCAAGGCGGAGCCAGCAGCCCTGGACGCGGACACTCTTCGGGATGCCACGGCAGAGCTGCCAGGGGCAGATGTGCAGCCGGGAGCCACCGTCGTGGAGGCGCTGGTGCAGATCGGCCTGGCCGAAAGCAGAGGCGCGGCTCGCCGCCTCATCGGCGAGGGTGGCGTGAGCGTGAACAACGTGAAGGTCACTGAGGTCGAAGCCGTCCTGCAGGAGGCCGACTTCCTGCACGGTGCGACTGCCCTCCTCCGCCGCGGTCGAAAGCACCTCGCGGCGGCCCGCAAAGCTCTGTGACCAGCGGATTTGGTCATCTGGCGGTAGTCAACTAGTCTTGCTCTTCGCCAGCCGACAGGGAGGCACGGACACCGGAAGGTGGCCGGTCCCGGGTGAGGCACAACCACCGAAGCGACACTGCCTACGGGCAGGGTGCACGGATTTGACTTCACAGAAGTCAGGCTGGTTAAATGAATGAGGAACGCCCCGCATCGCGCCAAACCAAAAAAGTTTGCCGATGAGGTGTGTGTCCGATCCTTGAGAACTCAACAGCGTGTCATTTTTTGATGCCAAGTT
>NZ_JAUNVI010000096.1:0-1455 GCF_030537745.1 Ornithinimicrobium sp.
GCCGCGCACGGGCCCGGGCGTCGGTCTCCTCACCAAAGCTTGACAGCTCGCCCAGGGGACCGTCGTCGCCGAGGCCGAAGCCGAGGATGAGCCGGCCATGGGACAGCCGATCGAGGGAGACTGCCTGCCGGGCCAGGACTTGGATGCGCCGACGCGACAGCGGCGTGACCATCGGGCCGAACTGGATCCGTTCAGTGGCCAATGCCACCGCGGCACAAACGATCCACGGGTCGGCGATCGCCTTTACCGGCTCGCTGTAGAGCAGGTGGTCCCAGACGAAGAACCCGTCCCAACCGGCCGTTTCGGCCTCACGAGCCAACTCGGCGCAGACCGACGGCTCGGACAACGCGTCGAAAGGCGCGACGAACAACCCGCGGCGAGTCATTGATTGGCCAGCGCGCGCTGGGCGAGTTGTAACGACTGAGCGACGGGCAAGGCGGAATCCAGCGCAGTGTGCGTCGGGGGCTGATCACCAGCGAGCACAGCCGCGATGTGTCTCAGCGCCCCACTGAACGAGCGGTCGTTCTTGGTCGGTCTCTCGACCACCGGGTCGGCACCCGCGCGATGCACCTCCAGTGCTGAGGCCCGCCCGGGGTGGAAAGGGTTGTCCAGTCGCATCGACCCTTGGGTTCCGAGCAGGAGGGTCGTGGTGTCATAGGCGCGGCGGAACCCGCAGGTCAGCAGGAGCCGGCGGTCGCCCGGATAGGCCATGAGGGCCGACACGTCGATCTCCACCTCCTCACCCATCAGGGCGGTGACTGTGGCCGACCCGGCTGGCACCCCGAACAGCTCATGGGCCAGACGCATCGGATAGCAGCCGACGTCCGCGAGCGCCCCGCCGCCCATAGCCCGGGACAGCCGGATGTTGTCGGGCCCGCCAACCTCAAAGTGGAAGGAGCTAACGACCTCCCGCAGCTCGCCGATCGCGCCGTCCTCGAGCAGCTCGACCACCCGAGCGTGCTGCGCCTGGAACGGGAAGACGAACGCCTCCCACAGCGGCTGCGTGGCGGTCCGGGCCACGGCCAACACCTGCTCGACCTGGGCAGGGTCCAGGCACAGCGGCTTCTCGCACAGCACCGCCTTGCCCGCCTGTAGAGCTGCCACCGTCCACTCGGTGTGGAGTCGGTTGGGCAGTGGCACGTAGACCGCGTCCACCTCTGGGTCCTCGAGCACCGCCGCGTAGCCCTGGACGGAGCGTTCGACTCCGTGGGCGCGCGCGAACTCTGCCGCCCGTGCACCGTCCCGCCCGCCCACGAGCACCGCCCGCTGGCCGGTCTCCAACACCGCGGGCAGGAACTGGGCCCGAGCGATGTTGGCTGCGCCAAGCACGCCCCAGCGGAGCCGACTCACCGGGTAGAGGGTGCGCCGCGTAGCGCGTGGTTGGTGTTGTTCACGTAGTAGTCGAGCAGGGCTCGGTCGACGTCCCTGGCAGTGCCGCCGAGCACCGCGTCCCGT
>NZ_JAUNVI010000096.1:1555-7192 GCF_030537745.1 Ornithinimicrobium sp.
GTGCCCCCGCCGAGATTCGAACTCGGGACACCCGCTTTAGGAGAGCGACCAGGAGGAGTCGCAGCGTGCTGGGCCAGGCGAAATCCGCGTGGGTGCGCGGCCGGCGCGGTGCGTGATGGTGGCTGTTGGCGGGGGAGTGGAGCCCTCTGGGCACCACTGAGGCACCAGCCCATCGGCACATTGTCGGCGCCTGGTGAGCGAAGGTGGGCCGACTCGAGACCCCGTCCGGGCGCCGGCCTCGTCAACCCAGGCAGAGGCAACCACGGAGGTCACCTTGATGATCGGTACGGGATAGCGTACGGTGGCTAGAGAGGTGACGAGATGACCGCTGTGAGTGTGACGACGGCCCGGGCGAATCTGTACCGGCTGATCGACCAGGTGAACCAGGAGTCTGAGCCGCTGACCATCACTGGTCAGCGAGGCAACGCTGTGCTGATCGGCGAGGACGATTGGCGTGCGATCCAGGAGACCCTTTTCCTGGAGTCGGTCCCTGGTCTGCCCGAGTCGATCCGTCAGGCCCGCGCCGAGGGTGTTGAGGCCGGGTCCACCGAACTCGACTGGTGAGCGATACCCCCTGGACCTTGGTCTACTCGCGCCAGGCCCAGAAGGATGCCAAGAAGCTGGCGTCGTCAGGCCTGAAGAAGAAGGCGCAGGACCTGCTGGAGATCCTGGCCGAGGATCCGGTCGCCACGCCCCCGCGTTACGAGAAGCTGGTCGGTGACCTCGCCGGCTGCTACTCCCGGCGAATCAATATCCAGCATCGACTCGTCTACGAGGTGCTCCCAGACGAGCGTATTGTCCACGTTCTCCGGATGTGGACCCACTACGAGTAGGGCTTGTCCTGTTCCCCCCCTACGCGCGTTGGGCGCGCCCGTACCGAGGCGGCACCTCAGCCTCGGCCGCGCAATAGGCACACTCCTGCAGCGCGTGACGCCTGGGGCCCAGGGACCGGGCGGTCAGCGGCAGTTCCGGATGTTCGGCGGATCCGCTACTCGAGCTCTTCAAGTCGGACGCGGCGTGGTCGACGGAACCGCTCGGCGGTCCTCGGGAGCGTTAGTCCGAGGGCGACTGCAGCAGGAAGGGCGATCGCCGCCGAGTAGGCCCAGCCGGTACGGGAGAACGCCGTGAATACGGCCCCGATAACGGCGGCTGTTGCCACCGCCACCGCCGCGGTCAGAAAGAAGTGGGGGAGCTGGCCGCGCTGAGAGGAGTAGACCGAGCCCGCTATTCCCGCTGCGCCCCCGCAAACCGCTCCGATCAACACGCCGAGCAGCGGCAAGGCAAGCAGCAGGGACGCGTACTCGGGAGACGACCCAACGCCCAGGTAGATCGCGGCCACGATCCCGGTCACCCCGCCGAGGACCATGCCAAGCAACAGGCCTGCAGCGCTGGACTGCCATTAAAACTGCGCCTGGTTCTCCCGACTCGTCACGGTGCCGATCTTGCCTCACACGCGATGGCCACGGACATGCGACAGCGGCAAGAGCGGACCGGCTGTCCTAACTGTCGATGGTGAGACCTTCCGCGCGCAAGCCGAGGCCGGGCAGCCAGGAACATGGCCCACGGCTTGGGTCTGCGGCCCGAACGCGGGCTACGTCTTCCCGACGCGGCGTTCCGATCACCAGTGGGAGTCGCGTGAGGAGTTGGAGATGGGCAACCGGTCATTCCTCGCCGAAATCGACCCCACCACCGGGTACCTGAGCGACTGGGAGGCATGGATGCGCCAGGCGGTAGTGGCAGGTGTTCAGTCCTCAGGATGCGTCGCCGAGTTTGCGGATGACGTACTGGTTGAGGCTGAGGTGTTCTTCTGCTGCTTTGATTGCGAGCTCGCGGTGAAGCCGCTCGCCGACTCGAAGGTTGAACTTGCCCGAGTAGGTTCGCGAGGACAATGGCTCGGGGATCGGCTCGTCGTTGCGGCCCAGGTCCGCAACGACGTTGTCTACCAGATCACGCAGGCCGTGCAAGGCCTTGTCCTGCGTGGGGGCGAGCCAGGACAGGGACGGTAGCTCGAGGCAGGTGGCGACGAACTCTTCGTCCTCGGGAGACCAGCTGACGCGGTAGGTGTAGTGGGAAACGTCGGGGATCATCGTGCTCACTGGGCTGCCTCCTTCTTGTCGATAGCTGCCAGGACCTGGCGGACCTGGTACGGCTTGGCCTTGCCGTGGTCGTTCTGGACGTTGACTCGCGGGTCGCCGGGCCAAGGGGTCTTGAACACGGCGTGCGAGCCACCGCTGGTCCGCGGTGGGCCGAAGTAGTGCTCGCACACCTTGACCAGATCCTCGTACCGGAGGTTGCTCGGGCCGGCTCTAATCTGAGCCAGGATCTTCGCGACGGACGGCACGCAAGCAATGGTACTGCTTGTAGTACCATTGGGCAACGGTCTCCGGCTGATGGTCCGGCCTCGTTACTGCAGGCCGCGTGCTTCTCAGGTGCCGGAGGCCATGTAGGCGGCGCGGATGTAGTTGGGGTGGCGGTCGAGGTTCTTGCGTGCTCGCTCGTAACGCATGGTGGTGCGGGGGTCGGCGTGGCGGGCGGCGATCTGGACGTCGCGCAGGTCGACACCGGCGTCGAGCATGGTGGTGACGAAGGTGTGCCGGAGCATGTGCGGGTGCATCCGGGGAAGGTTGATGCCGGCCTCGTGGGCCAGGTGGTGCAGCCGGCAGGTTGCGGCGTGCCGGTCCATGCGTCCAGCCTGCCGGTTCCGCAGGATCGGCCCCTCCTGGCGGTTGTCGACGGCGCGTTCGGTCGCGCGTTGCACAACTGGCGGCAGCGGGGTCAGGACGACCTTGTCACCTTTGCCGTGGACCTTAAGCACCCGGTGGCCGTGCTCCTCGCGCAGGTCCTGGATGTTCGCGCCGCACGCCTCGAAGATCCGCAGTCCGAGCAGCCCGAGCATGGTGACCAAGGCGAAGTCGTTGATGTTGGCGCTGGTCCGTCCCGCCTGCAGCATCGCTTCGAACTGCAGGTGGGACAGGCCCAGGGTGGGTGACTCTGGTGGAACGTGTGGTCGGCGGACGTGGTCGGCCGGTGAAGCGGCCAGGACACCGTCGATGACGGCGGTGCGGTAGAACCCGATGACCACGGACAGCCGCCGGGAGATGGTGGCCGGCTTGTACCGGCGGGTCTCCTGCATCCAGCGCACGTACAGCTCGACGTGCACTCGGTGGGCGGTCAGCGGGTGCAGGCCCGTTGGTCGCACCAGGTCAGGAAGGCGCGCAGGTCGGACTCGGTGTGGATGCGCGTCTGCCCGGTGTAACGGGCCAGGTGGGCGACAACCGCCTGGCGCAGCGCAGCTTCTTCGGGGTGGCTGGCACTCAGGGGGACGAGGGCAGTGGAGGGCTGGAGAGTGGTCATGGATCATCGTCCCCCTCACCTCGCAGTGTTCCCCAGGCCACCTGATCCGTGGGGGCAGCCGCGCGACCGGCGGCAAAGTCGGATGGGTGCGGGCTGGTCAGTCCCTTTCGTCTCTGACGTCTGCGAAGTCGGAAACCTCCCACCGCAGGATGGCGAAGGCTTGATCTGTCTCAGCGTGCCATCGGTGACGGCTCTCCGGCGCATCCCAACCCCCCTCAGGGCTGTGGTGGGCCTCCCAGTACTCGTAACAGGACTGGAGCTGCTGCGTGAGTTCTCGTGACAACCCGTAGTCATTGGGTTCCATGGAGTACTTGTCGGTTCCGTCCTCCCACAACGGCCACGCGTGCCCGTATTCGAACATGAACCGGACCACTCGAGACATGCCACATTCTTGCGCACAGCGCCAATGTCGGACGAGCGCAACCGTCCTCAGCGCGCCAAAAGAGTGCTCCGCGGAGCACTCCTGGGTCGCGTGAGACCGAGCGACCAGCGGCAGATCCGGATGCCAGCAGTCAGAGCTGCCCTTCGGGGGACAGCTCCCAGGGGTGCGTCACTGGCGGCGGTTTGACGCGCCGGGCGATGCGGACGGGACGGCCGGCACGCGGCAATTGAGCACGTCTGCGGAGCCTCCGAGCCGTGCCGCTCCAAGCACATACCGAGGGCTTGGACTACGAGCTCGGTGATCCTGATGCAGGCACCGGCTCGCACGCGTGGACCGGTCCAGATGCGACGGCGAAGTCAACGTTCGACCCGAATCCGTTGACCACGTTCGTTCCTTCGGCACGGTCGGAGTTCTGCTCCGCAATCTCGTCGTCGGTCATGGGGAGGACTGACCATGTCAGCACGAACGTTTCGTCGTCACGCACCGCCCCAGGGGGAATCGTAACGGCGATGCTTCGATCGCTGATCGAGGTCATCAGCCCGGGCGTTGCCCGCTCACTCTTCTGAAAACGCCCGGGGGAGCACGTCTGCAGACCCGGCAGGTAGGTGACGTCGGCGTTGATGCCGTGCTCGACGAGTGCGCGCTCAAGGCCCGAGGCGTCCTCTGGTCGGGTGATCGTGACCCTGATCTCCCCAGCGTTGCCCTCGCCGACGGAGAACGCAGGTGTCGGCATCAGCGCAGGGGCGACCACGAACGCCGTTGCTGCCGCCGCGACACCCGCGGCGATCAGGAATCCTCGCCGCGGGCGGGGCTGATGCCGTTGCGCGACCTCGGCGCGTAGCGATTGCAGCAGCCGGGTCTCGAAGTCGTCGAGCTGAGTCGTCATGAGGGCACCTCACAAAGGGTGGTCGGCAGAGCGCTCCGAAGCCGGGTCCGGGCGCGGTGGTATCGGGTTCTCGCGTTTGCAGCGGTGATTCCCAGGACTGCGGCGGAGTCGGCCAGGCTGAGCCCGTCGATGGCGACCAGTTCCACAACTGCGCGCTGGGTGGCTGGCAGGTTCTGAAGTGTCCGGTACAGCTGCCGGGTCGCGCGCTCTGCGTCCAGCCTCTGGTTGATCCGTTCGACCGAAGCTTCATCCAGTAAGGCTCGCCCGTTGATCCTGCCCAGGGCGCGCAGCTCGCGTGCCTTCTTCCGCTGGTGATCGGCAACGACGTTGCGCGCAATCCCGGCCAGCCAGGCACCCGAAGATCCTTTGGCTTCGTCGTACCGGTGCGCTGACTCGATGGCGGCCAGGAAGATGTCGGCGGTCAGGTCGGCGGCCGTGTGGGCGTCGTCGACACGGCGTGCGACGTACTTTCGGACGAAGTCCAGGTGCTCGCGGTAGAACGCCTCGAACGCGTCCTGGTCCGTGCCGATCTCTCTCATGCCTCTTCTTCGCCGATGGCCGGTCGAGTGTGACACACCCTAGACCCGCACACGTCCCGCATTTTGCTCTTCCCCGGGCCGGTCAGCGGCAGATCCGGTCGTTTCGGCAGAGGGTCTCAGCCTGGCTTCGGGCGCCATGGGCCTGCCTGCGGACCCACGATCCACCCGGTGTCCCCACGGCTGATCTCGACCTGTTCGAGCCACCGGAGAGCGAAGGGCACCTCATCGTCGTGGGGCTCCGAACGGCGCTGCTGCTCGGCCTCGGCACCGGCGATGAAGCCGTCATAGAAGTCCTGGACCTCCTTCTCAGCCGGTCCGCCAAGGATCACGTGGACAAGGGTGCGGACGTCTTGCGTGGGGTTCCAGCGGGCGAAGTATGTACCCGCGACGTAGCCATCATTGGCAGCTCCCAGAGCCGCCTCGGCGTGGGCGTCTGCGGCGTCATCCATCACCGGAGACTATGCGGTCCAGGGTCG
>NZ_JAUNVI010000097.1 GCF_030537745.1 Ornithinimicrobium sp.
CTCAGTGACCTCAGCAGCGGGGGCCTCGGCGGCCTCAGGAGCAGGTGCCTCAGTGACCTCAGCAGCGGGCGCGGCAGCGGCGTCCGTCTCGGCTCCCGCGAGAAGCTCGCGCTCCCACTCAGCCATCGGCTCGAGTGCTTCCCCACCTTCGGTGGCACCGGAGTCACCGCCGGAGCGAGACATCAGACCATCAGCCACGGCGTCCGCGACCACACGGGTCAGCAGCGCGACGGAACGGATCGCGTCGTCGTTGCCTGGGATCTTGTAGTCGACCTCGTCGGGGTCACAGTTGGTGTCCAGGATCGCGATGACGGGCAGGCCGAGCTTGCGGGCCTCGGTAACGGCGAGGTGCTCCTTCTTGGTGTCCACGACCCAGACGGCCGAGGGCACGCGCTGCATGTCGCGGATGCCACCGAGCTCCTTGGTGAGCTTCTCGTGCTCACGGCGCATCATCAGGAGTTCCTTCTTGGTGCGGCCGCTGGCGGCGACGTCGTCGAAGTCGACCTCGTCGAGCTCCTTCATACGCGCGAGGCGCTTGGAGATCGTCTGGAAGTTAGTGAGCATGCCACCGAGCCAGCGGTGGTTGACGTAAGGCATCCCGACCCGGGTCGCCTGCTCCGCGATGGTTTCCTGCGCCTGCCTCTTGGTGCCGACGAAGAGGATCGCGCCGCCGTGGGCGACGGTCTGCTTCACGAAGTCGTACGCCTCGTTGAGGTAGGTGAGCGACTGCTGCAGGTCGATGATGTAGATGCCATTGCGCTCGGTCATGATGAAGCGCTTCATCTTGGGGTTCCAGCGACGGGTCTGGTGCCCGAAGTGGACGCCGCTCTCGAGGAGCTGGCGCATGGTGACGACGGCCATGCCGTGTCTCACTTTCTCGTAGGGTGCAGTTATTTCCTGGCCAGAGGACACTCCCAACCCACCACCGGATGGTCGTGGGACCGCGGGGAGGAGACGTCGGCTGAGCAGCCGACCACGCCCTGGCGCGAATTCGTCTGGCGAACCG
The DNA here is from genome assembly GCF_030537745.1 of Ornithinimicrobium sp. Taxonomy (GTDB): domain Bacteria; phylum Actinomycetota; class Actinomycetes; order Actinomycetales; family Dermatophilaceae; genus Ornithinicoccus. Next base: position 1,007 of record NZ_JAUNVI010000097.1, read on the forward strand.
CCTGTCTTCGCAGGCAGGGCGGACACTCCACACGTGGCTATATCGTAGGCCACGGGGACGCTACTGACCCAATCCGCACTGGGCGCCGCGCGCTCGCTACCGTGACGCCATGGCCCTTGTCCCACGCATGCAGGAGTTCGGTACCACCGTCTTCGCCGAGATGACCCAACGAGCGCTCCAGTTCGACGCGGTCAACCTCGGCCAGGGTTTCCCTGACACCGACGGTCCGGCCGAGCTGATCGAGATCGCGGCGCACGGTCTGCGCTCCGGCCTCAACCAGTACGCCCCGGCCCGCGGGCTGCCGGTGCTGCGGCAGGCGGTGGCCGACCATCAACGCCGGTTCTACGACATACCTCTTGATCCGGACACCCAGGTGCTGGTCACGGTCGGCGCGACCGAAGCCATCGCTGCCTCGATCCTGGCGCTGGCCGACACCGGCGATGAGGTCCTGGTCATCGAGCCGTACTACGACTCCTACGCGGCGTGCATTGCCCTGGCCGGAGCGCAGCGCCGCAGCGTGTCGCTGCGCTTCCCGGACCTTGCCCTGGACGTCGACGCCCTCCGCGCCGCAGTGACCGACCGGACGCGGGTGCTGCTGCTCAACACCCCGCACAACCCGACCGGCAAGGTCTTCAGCCGTGAGGAGCTCGACGCCGTCGCGGCCATCGCGCTGGAGCACGACCTGGTGGTGATCTCGGACGAGGTCTATGAGCACCTCGTCTTCGACGGCCTGCGCCACATCCCGATCTCCACGCTGCCCGGCATGGCAGAACGGACGCTGACCATCTCCTCGGTCGGCAAGTCCTTCTCGCTGACCGGTTGGAAGACCGGCTGGGTGAGTGGTCCGGCAGAACTGGTCGGAGCGGTGGCCAGCGTCAAGCAGTTCCTCACCTTCGTCGGGGTTACCCATGTCCAGCCCGCCGTCGCCCACGGGCTGGGGCTGCCGGACGAGTTCTTCACCGGCTTCGCCGAGCAGCTGCAGGGCAAGCGCGATCTGCTGGTGGCCGCGCTGACCGACGTCGGCGTCCCCGTCTCGCCTTGCCAGGGCACCTACTTCGTGATCGCCGACTTCGCCGGCCACGGCGTCACCGACGCGGTGGAGTTTTGTCGTCGCCTGCCGCAGGACGTGGGTGTCGTCGGCGTCCCGGTGTCGGCCTTCTGCGACCACCCCGAGCAGGTGGCTTCACTGGTCCGGTTTGCCTTCTGCAAGCAGGACGACGTCCTCAAGGAGGCGGCCCGCCGCCTGCGTAGCTTGCGCAATGACGGCAATCACTCGAGGGTGATGACACCCTGAGAGGTATGAGGCCACCCGCCGGACGTGCACGCCCCTGGGTCCGGGTGCGTTCGTGGCTGGGTGACTGGGTCGTGGTCGCAGGTTGGCTCGTGCTGCTGGGACTGCTCTCGTTCTTCTTGCTCGATGGCTTTTCCGCTACGCCTGTAGACCCTCCATCCGCTGCGGAGCTGCTGCCCTACGACCTGCTGATCGCGGTCGCGACGGTCCTGCCCTTCCTGCTCTACCTCGTGGTCACGGAGTCGTCGGCGTCGCACGCGAGCCTCGGCAAGCGCTGGAACCACCTGACCGTGCGCTCAATCTCCGGTGCTGCCCCGAGCCGGCGCTCGGTCTGGATCCGCAACCTGGTCAAGGTGCTGCCCTGGCAGTTGGCCCATCTGGCGGTCTCCCGCTTCATCCTGGACACGCAACTGCCGACCGCGATTATCTTCGACGTGGCGGCGCTGGCGCTTCTCGGGCTGGTCGCGGTGCCCGCGTTAACCGGTGGTCAGGGCCTGCATGACCGGCTGGCGGGCACTGTCGTGACACGGGTCCCGAGGTGAGGCTGACCGTGATCCCCGAGGGCGTCATCGCCGCTTTCGAGCAGCACCTCCTCCTTGAGAAGGGCCGCTCGCCGCACACTGTGCGCGCCTACCTGGCGGACCTACGCGGGCTGCAGGACTACCTCATGAGCGCTGGCGTCGACGGCCCCGGCGACGTCCGCCTGGCTGACCTGCGCGGCTGGCTAGGCGCCCAGGGCGACGCTGGCGCCTCTCGGTCGACGATCTCGCGAAGGTCTGCTGCTGCCAAGACGTTCTTCCGGTGGGCAGTGCGACACGGCCACGTCGCTGCGGATCCGTCCCTGCGCCTAGTGGCTCCCGGCAAGGCGCACCACCTCCCAGGGGTCCTCAAGAAAGAGCAGGCCGGTGACCTCATGACTCTGGCTGCGGTCGCCTCCGACGATGCTGACCCCGTCCATGTCCGCAACCGCGCCATGCTCGAGCTCCTGTATGCCTCAGGGATGCGCGTCGGCGAACTGACCGGTCTGGACGTCGACGACGTGGACTTGCAGACAGAGACGGCGCGGGTGCTGGGCAAGGGCGACAAGGAGCGGATCGTGCCGTTTGGCGCCCCGGCGGCCGAGGCGATCGACCTCTGGGTGCGGACCGCCCGTCCCGCCCTGGTCACGACAGTGTCGGGACCGGCACTGTTCCTGGGCCGCCGCGGGCGACGCGTCGACCAGCGCCAGGTCCGGTCCTCGCTGCAGGCGCTGCTCGCGCACTTGCCGGACATCCCGCACCTGGGTCCGCACGGCCTTCGACACAGCGCCGCCACCCACCTCCTCGACGGCGGGGCAGACCTACGGACCGTGCAGGAGCTCCTGGGCCACGCGAGTCTGGCCACCACCCAGATCTACACGCACGTCTCTGTGGAGCGGCTCCGCTCCGCCTATCAGCAAGCCCACCCCCGCGCCTGACCGGACGGTCCGCGCTGCCACTCCGGGCGGTCGCCCATGACGCACCGGACGGTCCGCGCTGCCATCTCCCTCCTGTCGATGAGCAGGCTCGGCACACGAGGCAGGGTGGGACCGGTCAGGGGCCGCGATGCTGCGGCGATCGCGGGGGCGGCCACGGATCCCGGGGTGCTCTCACGGGTGAGCGGCACGTTGTCGACCGGTGCCGGAGCTACCTGGCATGCTCCTGGGTATGACGTCACGCACCTCCGAGGGCTCGCCACACGCGGGGAGCGACGCCGACACCGACACCGACAACCTCGGGGCGCTACCCCGCACCCGGTCGATCAGCCGGTGGGACCGGATCTGGCGCCCCTTCTGGGTCCTGCCGATGGTCATCATCGTCGCCGCCACCGTCGCTGGCATCTTCCTCCCCGAATTTGACCGGTCCTTTCAAGGCGAGCTCCCATACGTCTTCCGAGGCGGGCCGAACGGGGCCCGCGACATGCTCGGCACCATCGCGGGCGCGATGATCTCTGTGACCGGTCTGGTCTTCTCCATCACGATGGTCGTGATGCAGCTGGCCAGCAGTCAGTTCAGTCCGCGCGTCCTCAGCGACTTCCTCGCCAACCGGGTCACCCAGACGACGTTGGGGATCTTTGCCGCGAGCTTCACGTACGCGCTGACGGTCCTACGCTCCGTTCTGGACGAATCCGGCGTGAGCGCGGGCTTCGTGCCCCAGATCTCGGTGACGGTGGCGTTCCTCCTCGTGCTGGCCAGCGTCGCGATGTTCCTGGCCTTCATCCACCACATGACCAACTCGATCCAGGTGTCCTCGATCGTGGCTCACCTCGGTAACGTCACGCTCGACGTCGTGGATCGCTACCTACCCGAGCCGGACGCGCCCGGCGCCCGCCTAGGCACGGACTCGTGGAAACCAGGCCCCGGGATGACGTCCCAGTCGGTGCTGGCGCAGGAGCACGGGTCAGTGGTCGAGGTCGATCACCGTGAGTTGCTCTCCTGGGCGGCCGAGCATGACGCCGTCGTCGAAGTGCTCCCGCAGGTCGGCGCCTTTGTGCCGAAGGGGATGCCCGCGATCCGGGTCTGGCGTGCGGCGGGGTCTGCGGCGCTGGAGGAGGATCAACTCGGCTCGCTGCGACGCAAGGTCATGGTGGAGAAGGACCGGGTCTTCAACCAGGACCCGGCTTACGGCATCCGCAAACTCGTCGACATCGCTGATCGGGCCCTGTCGCCAGGAATTAACGACCCCACGACCTCCGTGCAGGTGCTCGACGAACTGCACCGGATACTGCGGCTGGCCGTCACCCGTGCCGAACTCCCGGCCCTCGTCACCTACGAGCAGGTGGTCCGCCTCGTGCACCGACCCCAGCGGGTCTCCCTGCTCATCGATCTTGCCCTGGCCGAGCCACTCCACTACGGCAAGGAGTCGATCCAGGTGCCATCCCGGATCATCTCCCTCGTCGAGGACCTGCTGACCGTCGCGCTCCCCGAGCACCAGTCGACGTTGCGGCACTGGTTGGACGAGGCACGCAGCGTCGCCTAGCCGAGCAGACCGCCGACCTCGAGCCACCCCACGGCACTCTCAGTCGGTGACCGGCAGCAGCGAGAGCTCGAGATCGAGAAGCAGCGGAGTGGGGTCTACATAGGCGTCCTTGCCCCGGACGGCGCCAAGGTGCAGGCAGGACCGCAGCACACAATGGCCTCCGAGGTCGAGGGTGCCGACGAGGTCGCCGCGGCCCACCCTGGAGCCCCTGGGCGATCTTTCCGAGACCGGCTGATAGGTCGAGCGCAGACCGTTGGAGTGCGTGACCGAGATGATGCCCACTCCGGCGATCTGGCCGGAGAAGCTGACCACCCCGGCGTCGACCGCCAGCACCGGCTCACCGATCACGCCCGCCAGATCTATACCTCGATGCCCCGGCAACCATCGCTGCGACGGAAGGTCAAAGCCGTTGACGATCTGCGGTCTGCCCATCAACGGCCAGCCCCACGCAGAGGTCACGCCCCGATCCGTCCGCAGCCCGACCGCCGCGGAGAGGGCAGACGCGCCCACCGCGTCCAACGCCGCGCCGTCGGTGGGTGCACTCTGCCTCTGCTGGGCGACGTGTGATTGATGCGCCGCGGCCGCAGACTGCCCTCCCCCTGCCAGCCCGGTCATCAGCAGGCAGGCCGTCGCCAACGCCACCCCTCGGACACCCCGGGCCGCGAACCCCTGCGAACTCATGGGCAGGTCCTGCGCTTCCAGCCGTCGAGCAGCTGCTCGACCATGCCGCGCTGCTCGAGCTGCGAGAGCGCGACCAGCACTTCGCGCAGCCCCAGCCCTGACCGCACCATGAGCTCGTCGACGCTGGCCGACCTACGCGGCCGCAGCCACTGCCACACGCGCTTGCACTCGGGGGGCAGGTCGTCCTCCTCCCGACTCCGCCCGCGCTTCAACGGAGCGAGGTCCTCACCGATGCGACCCACGACCTCAGCGACCTCGGGCGCGTCCGTGACGAGCGTCGCGCCCCAGCGGATCTCCTCATGGCAACCCGCGGACTGCTGGGAGGTGACAGGCCCCGGCACGGCCATCAGGTGCCTGCCCAGCTCCCGGGCGTACTTGGCCGTGGTGCGGGCCCCAGAGCGCAGGCCAGCCTCCACCACTACGGTGCCGGCCGCCAGCGCGGCGATCAGCCTGTTTCGCGCAAGAAACCGCATCCGGGCAGGGGCACCACCGGGCGGCGTCTCGCTCACGAGCGCCCCCCACCGTCCGATCTGGGCCAGCAGCTCGGCATTGGCACGCGGGTAGGGCACATCCACTCCGCCGGCCAGCACAGCGACCGTGGCCCCGCCCACCGCGAGAGCGCCGCGGTGGGCTGCCGCGTCAATCCCGAACGCGGCACCGGAGACGATCGTGAACCCACTCTCCGCCAGCGTCAGCGCCATCGACGCGGTGACTTCGTCGCCGTACGTGGTGCTGGCCCTCGCGCCGACGATCGCCACGCTGCGCTCGGTGGCCTCCCCCAGCTCGAGGGGACCCTTCACCCACAGGCACCACGGCGGTCGGTCCAGATCGTCGACGGCAGTCGGCCACTCCGGCTCGCCCGGGACCAACGTGCGCACCCCGAGCGCCCGACAGATCTGGTCGTCATCGGCCCCGGTCGCCTGGGGCAGGCGGCCTTGCAGACGAGCCAGTGACGCACCATCAGGAGTGCGTCCATCGCGCAGTGCGTAGCCCACCAGATCACGCACGCCTAACTGCGTGACCAGCTCCTGGATGGTGTCGTCATAAGGTTCGGCGATCCGTGCCAACAGGAGACGAGCCGCGCGATCGGTCAGTGCACCGCGCCCGGTCATGAAACCTTCACCCCGGCAATCTGACGGAGGGTCAGAG
>NZ_JAUNVI010000098.1 GCF_030537745.1 Ornithinimicrobium sp.
GATCGACCCTGCGGATCGAGCTCGGGTGCGAGCGGGTGGTCCATGCCGTGCGAGCGGCCGGTTTCTCAGGCCTCCCGCACGTCGAGCAAGATCTTGCCGATGTGGCCGGAGGCCTCCATCTCGCGGTGTGCGCGTGCCGCGTCCGCCAACGGGTAGCGCGAAGCCACCACCGTCCGCACCTTGCCTTCGTTGATCCACGGCCACACGCGCTCGCGGACCTGCGCCACGATCCGGGCCTTGTCCTGCAGGGAACGGGCGCGCAGTGACGTCGCGATCACTCTGCCTCGCTTGGACAGCAACTTGCCCAGGTCGAGCTCACCCTTGCGTCCACCGAGCAGGCCGATGACGACCAGGCGTCCGCCGGGCGCGAGCGCGTCGAGGTTGCGTTCGAGATATTTGGCCCCGACCACGTCCAGGACGACGTCGGCACCGCGGCCATCGGTCGCCTCCTTGAGGACCTCGACGAAGTCCTCTTCGCGGTAGTTGATGAGGAGGTCCGCACCCAGCTCCCGGCAGGCCTCGAGCTTGTCCGCAGACCCTGCCGTCACCGCGACGCGCGCGCCGAGAGCCTTGGCGATCTGGATCGCCATCGTCCCGATCCCGCTGGAGCCGCCATGGAGGAGGACAGTCTCGCCCTTGGCGAGGTGCGCCTCGTCGACCAGGTTGCTCCAGACGGTGCACGCCACCTCGGGCAAACCGGCCGCGTCCGCGACCGCGACTCCACCAGGGATCGGGAGGAGCTGGCCGACGGGCACCGCGACAGCCTCGGCGTAGCCGCCGCCGGAGAGCAGGGCACAGACCTCGTCGCCGACGACCCAACCGGCGTCTTGAGTGCCTGGGCCGAGTTCGGCGATGCGACCGCTGACCTCCAGGCCCAGCAGCGGGGAGGTGCCGGGCGGCGGCGGGTAGTAACCCAGCCGCTGCTGCACGTCCGCCCGGTTGACCCCGCTAGCCACCACCTCGACCAGCACTTCTCCGTCCGCGAGCACAGGCTCGGGGACGTCCGCCTCGACCAGGACGTCGGCGTTTCCAGGCTCGGTCATTGTGATAGCTCGCATGGGGACGACGCTAGCCCAGCCCTCGAGCCTCAAATCTGCGCCCTCAGACCTCGACGCCGGTCGACTGTCCGTCCGATCCAGCTGGCGGTGCCACGAACTCCGCCAGGAAAGCTGTCAGCAGCCCTGCGGACTGCTCCCGCGGCAGCATCTCGATCAGGGCGAGGACGGACGCCAGATCCAGCTCGCCACCGGCTCGAGCCGCGGCGGCCAGCTGGGCGGGGTCCGGGATCGCGCCAGCAGCCTCGGCCCTCTCGGGGGCACCGCGGACCTCGTCCGCAGCAGCGATAAGCACCGGGATGAGCTCCGCCAGGACACGCTCGGTGACCGGCGTGATCGTGAGATGAGTCGAGCGGGGGATCAGCCCGAAGGCCGGCTGCCCTTGGAGGACGAAGCCAGCCCGGGCGACCGCTGTCGCCCAGGCGTGGGGGTCGACGGCGTCGGCGCGGACAGCGCCGGAGGTGTCCAGATCAGCGGCCACGGCGAGCAGCGGTCCCACCGGCTCGCCCAGGATCCGCAGGCCGTCGATCGACTCGACGGCCGCGCGCACGGCGGCGGTGGCCCGGACGGTAGGGCGAGTGAGCTCGACATACCCTCCAGGCCCCAAGGCCTGGACGACGGCCCAGGCGGCCGCTAGCGAAGTGGCTGACCGCGATCCGAGCAACGTCGGGTTGACCACGGGATAACCCGGCCAGTCGGTGAGCGCGAAGTAGCGGGCGCGGTCGAGCGCAGGGTCGGAGAAGAGGAGCAGCGAGGCGCCCTTGGGAGCGAAGCCGTATTTGTGCAGGTCGGCGCTGATGCTCGTCACTCCGGGGACGGCGAAATCCCATGGCGGGAGGGGGTCGCCACCGGCAGCGCCCCACCAGGGCAGCACCCAGCCGCCGATGCAGGCATCGACGTGGCAGGGGAGGTCGCGGGTGCGCGCGGCTGCCGCGACCTCGACGATCGGGTCGAGCACGCCGTGCGGATAGGAGGGTGCCGAGACGACAACCAGCGCCAGGGCATCGCCCGCCGCATCCATTGCCTCGACCATCTCGGCCACGCTCGGCACCCCCGTGGCCGCGTCGACGGGGACCAGGATCAGGTCCAGGTCGAAGAGATGAGCCGCCTTGTGGAAGGCCGCGTGTGCCGAGGCGGGGAGCACGATCAGCGGACGGACCGTCCCTGGCTGGGCACCGGCGGCGTGCCTTCGCCGCCACTGTTCACGCGCGGCCAGAACGGCGAGCAAGCAACTCTCGGTGCCGCCGGAGGTCACCGAACCGGTCGCCGTCGGACCGTGCAGCATCTCCCGCGCAAACCTGACTAGGTCGCTCTCGAGGCGCGCGACGGAGGGGAACGTGGTCGGGTCGAGCCCGTTGACCGCCTGCACTGCGGCGGCCGCCGCCCCGGCGAGCGCGTCGAGCTCAGGGCGCCCGCTGTCGTAGACGTAGGAAAGCACTCGTCCACCGTGGGTGGGGGCGTCGTCGGTGAGGTAGGCAGCGAGCCGAGCCATCACCTCGTCCGGGGTCTGGCTCGTCGCTGGGTCTGTCCTCTTCGCTGGGTCCCGGCTCGTTGCTGATTGCCCGCCCGTCGCTGATTGCTGACTCGGCCTCATCGTTGGGGTGCTCCGATCTGCTTGCTCGCTGCTTCTGGCTCGTCATATCGGCGCAGGAGAAGCAGGCTGGCCAGGGCGAGGAAGGCCGGCACTGCGGAGAAGGCCAGCACGATTCCCAGGTGCGCTGCGGCGGGCTGGCTGGCCGCCTCGCCCGGGCCGCTGGAGACAAAACCGCCCGCCGCCAGCATCAGCAGCACCAGCACCGGGCCACAGGCGAAGCCGGCCGTCTCGCCGGCGGTCCACAACCCGCTCATCGCGCCACCCCGCTCACGCCCCGCCGTGCTGATGACGTCGGGCAGCATCGCGAGCGGAAACAGCTGCATCCCGGCATAGGCCACGCCAGCCACCGCGACGGCGCCGTAGACCCACCACGACGGGGCGACCGGCAGCGCGATCAGGCTCAGCGTCGCCACGACAAACAGGACCGTCGCTGCCGTGAGCCCGCGCGCTTTGCCGAAGCGGGCCGCATACCTGGTCCACAGCGGCATCACCACCAGCGCCGGACCGACCAGCGCGACGAAGAGGAAGGTGAGGGCGGCCTGCGACCCCAGCGTGTAGGTCGCGACGTACTGCGCCGCCGCGAGCATCACCCCGGTCGCCACGGCCTGGAGGATGAAGACGCCGAGGAGTATGCGGTAGGTGGCGTGTTCGCGGAGGGTGCGCAGGCCTTCTCGGTAGCCGGACATCGCTGGCTGCGAGGACGTGGGCTGGGGTCGGCGACCGCGGACCCCGGAGACGCAGGCCATCATCCCGGCCAGAAGGACGGCCGCCACGACCACCCCCATGAGCAGGTAGCCGACGTGGCCACCGCCAGCGAGGTCCCGCAGCGCTGGACCTCCGGCGCCGATCAGCAGGATGGTCAGCGCCAGGGTGGCGATCCGCCAGCTCAGCAGCCGGGTGCGTTCGTGGTAGCCGTTGGTCAGATCGGCCGGCAGCGCGATGTAGGGCACCTGGAAAAGGCTGAAGGACGTGGTCGCGAGCAGGAAGGCCACCACCACCCAGATCGCGGCCGCCCCGGGCGACAGCGCGGCCGGCGCTGCGAAGGTCGCGATGAAGCCGATCGGGAGGGTGAGCGCACCGAGGGCCATCAGCCGGGTCCGCGTCTGGCGGGTGCGAGCCTCTCGGTCCGAGAGTGCGCCGACGGCGGGGTCGATCAGGACGTCCCAGACCTTGGGCACGATCACCACGACCGAGGCCAGCAGCGCGGGGACGGCGAGGGTGTCAGTGAGGTAGTAGGCCAGCACCAGCCCGGGGAGGGTGCTGAAGCCGCCGGTGCCGACGCTGCCGGCGGCATAGCCAGCGACGGCGCGTCGGGGCACGTGCTCGCCGCGCGTGACATCGGACGTCGTCATGGGCCGACCCTAGTCCTCGCTGCAGCGGTGGGCGGCTGACCGCGATGACCGATCCGACGCGAGATCTCCTCTGCCGCCCTGCGTGCCTGGGTCGCGAGGTCGGTGCGCAGCTCGGGCGTGAGCAGCTCCTCGGGTGCAGTCACCGCGACGGCCGCGACCGGGTGGCCGCTATGGTCCAGGACCGCTGCCGCGACCGAGTCCATACCTGCGGTCACAAAGCCCTCCTCCACGGCATACCCCCGGGCCCGCGTCTGTGTCAGCAGCAGCCGCAACGTCGACAGGGAGCGCGGTCCGGTCCCGTGCCTTTGCACGAAGGCGTCTGTGGAGGGGAAGAGCGCTCGGACCTGGGCGGCCGGCAAGGCGGCGAGGATGGCCAGCCCGGTGGCGGTGAGCGAGGCGGGGAGGCGGACACCGACGTCGGAGACCAGCGAGGGCCGACCCGCCACTCGCTCCTCGATGACGTAGATGACGTCCTTGCCGTGCAGGACACCGAGATGGGCGTTGTGACCGGTGCCGTCGGCTAGGCGCGTCAGGACCGGGCGGGCCAGCCGCTGCAGCGGGGCGTGCCGCGTGTAGGCAGACCCGAGCTCGAACGCCGCGACCCCGAGGCCGTAGCGCTTCTCCTCGGGGAGGTGGATCACGAAGCCACGCGAGGTGAGCACCTTGAGCAGGTGATAGGTGGAGGAGCGAGGGAGCCCCAGCTCTCGGGAGATGGTCGCCGCAGCGAGCGGGGTCGCGTGCCGCGCGAGCAGCGTCAGCACCGCGAGGGTGTGCTCGGCCGCTGGGGCGTTTGCGCTGGCCATGGCGCCAGTATGGCGAGTCGGCGGCGGCTAGGCTATGACGATGGAGGACGTGGAGCTGCGCTCGTTCTGGGACGACGCGAAGATCCGGGCCGGGCTCAACCCGGCGGACGGCTACTTCGGCCGCACGGCTGCGGACACCGTGCTGCCAGCCGCCTGGTCCTTCGGGGACACCCCCGAGGAGGCCGACCGCCTCCTGGACCTGATGTTGCAGGGCCGGCGGACGGCCACGTCGAGCGCTGCCTGGGAGTATGACGACGAGCTGCCCGAGGCTGGCGTGCTCTCGATCGTGCTCGATGGTGACGAGCACCCTCGGGCACTGATCGCCTCGACGGAGGTCAGCGTGACGCGCTTCGGCGACGTCGACGAGGCGCATGCCCGTCGCGAGGGGGAAGAGTCGCTGGAGTCCTGGCGCCGCACCTATCGCGCCCTCCTCGCGCGTCGAGCACCCGAGGGGGTGACCGTGGACGACGACACGCAGGTGGTCCTGGAACGCTTCACGGTCCTGGTGCCGGTCAGCGCCGCCCACGCGGCCAAGCGGGCGGGATTGGACTAATCTCCCATCCTCGACCCCGTATGCAGTCTGTCATCTGAGACACATCTGTCGCCCGGGGACTCGCGCTCCGTCGGCGCAGGGTGTGAACTCAGGTCATGTCCCGACTTCCTGCGCCCGATTCCCCTCCCGAGGTCGCCGTCGACGTCGGCCCGTTGAGTGCCGCCGAGGTCGTCGCCGTCGCCCGGCACGGCGCGAAGGTCCGACTCACGGTTGCTGCGGTCACGGGCATCGCCGCGACCCGGAAGATCATCGAGGACCTGGCCAACGACACGGTGCCCCACTACGGCATCTCGACCGGCTTCGGTGCCCTGGCCACGACAAGCATTCCCACGGAGAAGCGCGCGCAGCTCCAGCGCAGCCTGGTCCGCAGCCACGCGGCCGGCTCTGGCCCCGAGGTTGAGCGCGAGGTCGTCCGCGCCACCATGCTCCTGCGCCTGTCCACCCTGGCGACCGGGCGCACCGGCGTGCGCGAGGAGACCGCCCAGGCGTATGCGGCCCTCCTCAACGCCGGCATCACGCCGGTCGTGCGTGAATACGGCTCACTCGGCTGCTCCGGCGACCTCGCCCCGCTGGCGCACTGCGCGCTCGCGGTCATGGGCGAGGGTACGGTCCGGGTCCACGGACCGCGGAGCGACCCCGCAGAGCCGGGTCAGCTGATGCCGGCTGGCGACGCGCTGGCCGCGGCTGGCATCACGCCGGTCCAGCTCGCAGAGAAGGAGGGCCTGGCGCTGATCAACGGCACGGACGGAATGCTCGGCATGCTGATCCTCGCTCTGCACGACCTGCGGACCCTGCTGACCACCGCCGACCTGGCCGCCGCGATGAGCGTCGAGGGGCAGCTGGGCACGGACGACGTGTTTGCCGCGGATCTGCAGGCGCTTCGCCCGCACCCAGGACAGGGCGTCGCGGCCGAAAACTTGCGCGCCGCGATGGCCGACAGCCAGATCCGGGAAAGTCATCGGACCGAAGACTGCACCCGAGTGCAGGATGCCTACTCGCTCCGATGCTCGCCGCAGGTCCACGGTTCGGCACGGGACACCGTCGACTACGCGGCGGTGGTGGCCGACCGCGAGCTGGCCGCCGCGATCGACAACCCCGTCGTGACCCTCGACGGTCGCGTCGAGTCCAACGGCAACTTCCACGGCGCCCCGGTCGCGCACGTGCTCGACTTCCTGGCGATCATCGCCGCGGACGTGGCGAGCATCTCCGAGCGTCGGACCGACCGCTTCCTTGACGTGGCGCGCAATCAGGGATTGCCGCCCTTCCTTGCCGACGACCCGGGCACGGACAGCGGCCACATGATCGCGCAATACACCCAGGCCGCCATCGTCTCCGAGCTCAAGCGGCTCGCCAGCCCGGCAAGTGTCGACTCGATCCCGAGCTCGGCCATGCAGGAGGACCACGTGTCGATGGGCTGGGGTGCGGCGCGCAAGCTGCGTCGCAGCGTCGACGGGCTGGCCAGGGTGCTGGCAGTGGAGGTCCTCACCGCAGCTCGCGCCCTGGACATGCGCGCACCGCTCGCCCCCGCTCCGGCCACCGCTGCCATCGTTGCGCTGTTGCGCGAGAACGGCGTCCAGGGGCCTGGGCCAGATCGTTACCTCTCACCCGAGATCGAGACCACGGTCGATCTGGTGCTCGACGGCGCCGTCCGAACGGCCGCCGAACGCCATACCGGCCCCCTGCACTGACCAGCACGACCGTTCGGACTGACCAGCACG
>NZ_JAUNVI010000016.1:0-46605 GCF_030537745.1 Ornithinimicrobium sp.
TCGCGCTCATACTCGCCGCCCTTGTGCACGGCGCCCTTGTGTTCGACGTGCTTGGGTTCGACGTGCTCGCCCTCGCCGCCCTCCGTCTCAGGCTCTCGGCCGCCTCCGACCGCATCGACGAGGGAGCCAGCGGCGCGAGAGTCAGCGTCGAGGGAGCTACCGCCCCGGTCCCAGCGATGACCAGCCGTGCCGCCAGCGTCCTCGGTCGCACCACCAGGTGCCCGGGCTTCCTTCCCGGCTCGGGCCTGACCAGCCTGCGGTTGGTCGGGAGCCGACGCCCTCTCCGTGCCGTCACCGCGCCCTCCCATGGTCGAGGCCGGTGTCGCCCGCTCAGGCCTGGAGCCATCGAGCAACTCCACGAGCGCGACGTCGAGCTCTGCGGGGGTCGCATCCGCGGGGAGGACCACCCGCAGCCCCCAGCGGCGCAGCGTGCGCGCGGCTGCCGCGTCATCGGGTGGATGGACACCGAGGACCTCCACGGCATAGCCGCGCAGGGTGTCGATCACGCTGCGGTCCAGCCGACGCAGGTCGGAGGACACCACGGCGACCCGGCCGAGCCCGGCCGCCGCGACGCCGAGCAGTTCGGCCACGTCAGCGCACCGGCGTGCGACGTGCACGCTCCGGGAGCGCGCCAGGGCTCCCGCGAGGTCCGCCTCCCAGCGGGGCGCGATCGCCGAGATGAGCGGCTCGGTCACCGGTCGCTCGCGACCGGGTTGCTGGCCCGGGGCGCGGGCACCAGCGTCACGCGGGCACCCTGATCCACGGCGCCGATGACGGCACCGACCTGATCGGCGGGCACCACGACCTGCACGCTGCTGCGGCCAAGTCCCGAGCCCAACCCCTTGCCCTGAGCAGGCACGGAGTCGATGACGGCCCCGGCCAAGAGGCGGACCGGGTCTTGGTAGGCCTCCCCCACGGCGCCGGGATCGCGTCGGCTGATCCACACGTCGACGACCGCACCAGCGACCAATGACCGGGCGGCGACCATGTCCACCGGCACGCTGACCGTCTTGTCCAGCGCCTGGCGCGCCGAGCCGAGCGCTCCCGCGGGCACGAGCTCACCCGCGGCCACTCCGCGGATCAGATAGGTCCCCGGCTGGATCGGGGCCGAGCCGTCGACATACCGCGCGAGTTCCTCCCCCATGCGCACGTCGACGGTCAGGACGTCCCCTGAGGTGACCGGTTGACCTGGCAGCAGGTCACTGGCTGCGGCATACACCGGGGTCGTGTCGTCGAAGGCCGAGACCAGCCGGATCCCGCCGGCCACGGAAAGCAGCACCAGCAACAGCCCCAGCACGAGCCGAAGGTCTCGCCAGCTGGGGCGCTCCAGCCTGCGCGCCGGGCGCGGCGTCCCGGTCTGCTCCCTGCCGGCGCGCAACGTCGCAGTGCCCATACTTACCTCTTCGTCGTCGTGTCGCTGGTCAAGACCAGGTGCTCGCGAACTGCCAAAATAGCGCGCGACCTCCCCATCCCGACCATCTTGTCCACAGGCATGGTCAAGAGTGGGCCAGAGTTTCGTAAAATCCTGGTCAAGAGTTCCTCGAAAGGAGCACGACCCGTGCCCGGACCCCGTTTTCTCACCCTGACCGATGTCGCCGAGACGCTGAATGTGTCCCTCTCCCAGGTCCAGTCACTGGTCCGCACCGGCGACCTGCGGGGAGTCAAGCTCGGCGGCCGGGGCGTCTGGCGGGTGGAGGATGTCGAGCTGGAGGCCTACATCAGCCGGATGTACACCCAGACGCAGGAGTCGATCCGGCAGCCCAGCAGGCCCGATGCCGACGTCGAGATCTAAAGTCGAGCTCTAGATCCGGCGCACCGCTGCGAGCGCCGAGTAGGGCACGCTGAGCATCCCCCTCACAGCATCGGTGCGGCGAGGTTCGTCACCCGGATGTCGGGCGAGGTCGAGATGGTCGGCGAGGACGCGGTCAATCGTGCCGCTGACCTGGTCGCCGTCCCGGTCGTGGATCCGCACGGGCGCCCGGTCGCGGCTCAGAGCCCGGAGCGCATGCCGCAGCCCAAATCTGCGACTGACCGCGCTGGGTCGGGCATCAGCGGCGCGGCGCAGGCCCTCGACTGCGTAGACCGCAGGCAAGGGAATGAGCAGCTCCCGACCCCGCGCGGCGGTAGAGCTGGCGAGCTCGGTCAGGAGCCAGTCGGTGCCGACGTCGAGGAGGCGCACCTGCACCCAGCCGAGCCCACTGACCTTGAGGCGTGTGGAGCCGTCCACCGCACTCACCAGCCGGTGCGCGAGCTCGATCTGTCCACGCTCGGCCCGGGTGTGCTCGACCACCTCTGCGGCAAGCTCCGCGCGCTCCAGCACGTCCAACTGCGCCTCGAGGTCGGCGAAGAGTCTGTCCCAGCGCATCGCCCCATCGTGCCAGCCTCGCGCACCGACCAGGGAGTCTGTCCACAGCTTGCCGCCATGACTTGTCAAAGACTCCCCTATCGACTTAAGGTGAGGCAAACGTACGCAAACGTAGGCAATACGACACAAGATCGCACGGAGGGGACGAGATGACGAGGCAACGCACCTACGCCATGAGCCTGGGCGGTGCAGGGGCGGTAGCGACCGCGAGCCTCGCCGGCGCGCTGGCCAGCCACACCTGGAGCCGCTGGCCGGGGACCGGCCCGGTCGCCGTCGCTGAGGGCATCGGGCTGGTGGCAACCGTGGTCGCGGCGGCGTTGTCGGCCTGGGTGGCCTTCGTCCTCATGGCCGCCACCCTCTCGCTGCTGCGTCAGAGGACGGCCCCCCACGATTCCGCGACCGACGGCCGCCACCTCATCAGCAGGGTGGCGACCGGGCTGCTGGCCGCGGCAGCCCTCGGGTTGAGCCCCTCGGCGGCCTCCTCCTGCGCACCAACGCTGGTGTCGGCATCGGTGACGCCGTCCGCGCTCACTTCGAGCCCAGCGGCAATGACCTCAGCCACGACCATGGCAGCGCTGCTCGATCTGAGCACGGACTCACCTGGCAACGACCCCCGCACCACGGCAGCAAGCAGCCGCGAGGCTGACCTGCCCGCACCCGGTTGGACGCCGACCCCATCTGCTCCCTCACCCCGGCCCACGGGTGAGGTCTGGTTGGTGAGCTCGCCACCCGAGCGCGCGGCGGTGTCTGACGTGGTGGTGCGTCGCGGTGACACCCTCTGGGGCATCGCTGCGCATCACCTCGGCGCGGACGCGACCGACCAGGACGTGGCGCAGGAGTGGCCGCGCTGGTATGCCGCCAATCGCAACGTCATCGGGTCCGACCCCGATCTGATCTTCCCCGGCCAACGGCTGGTCACTCCCGGAGCGCAGCGATGAAGGGGCGCCCGACGGTGCTGCGCCTCCTGCCAGCACCAGAGACAGAGCTGCCCGCCTCCGGACCGGACTGGGGCGAGGCGGGCAGCAGGCGCCAGCAGCGTTACGTCCAGGGCAGCCTCGCGGTCGACTTCCGCGCCGACGGCTTTGACCCGGTCTTCGGACCCCAGTCGACGTCGACCGTCGACCTCCCGGACGCTCGGCCCTGGGCACAGCGCATGGTGCAGGCGGTCCTGGAGACCTACCACGGCACCCGGTCGGCGGACCAGCTCATCAGGTGGGTCGTCCCCGAGATCCGCGAACGCGCGCACCGGAGGGGTCAGCTGGCGCGGCGCCGCGGCCGACGGACCCATCGGCCTCCGGTGCTGCGCACTTTGCGCACCTGCGCGCCAGCCGACGGGGTGGTCGAAGTGTCCGCCGTCGTCTGGGTCGACGGACGTATCCGAGCCCTGGCTTTCCGGATGAGCGGGGTCGACGGGCGCTGGCTCATCACCGCCTGGGAGCTCGGGTAAGGGCTCAGCTCCTGCGGTTGGCCTTCCGACGCTGGGCGCGGTTGCCGCTGCCCTCTGGCGTGCTGTCGTTGTCGTCGGTCATGGCGTCGGTGGCCTGCTCCGACATACTGCCGTCGGTGCGGACCGGGCGGACCTCCGCCGACCCGTCCTCGCTGGGCGCGACGAAGGTGAGCTGCTCCTGCGGGTGCTCCGGCTCGGGCTCCGCGGCCTTGATCTCCGCATGGAAGAGGAAACGGACGGACTCCTCCTTGATGCCCTCCATGACGGCCTGGAACAACTGATAGCCCTCTCGCTGATACTCCACGAGCGGCTCACGCTGGGCCATCGCACGCAGGCCGATGCCCTCCTTGAGGTAGTCCATCTCGTAGAGGTGCTCCCGCCACTTGCGGTCCAGGACCTGAAGGACGATACGGCGTTCGACGTCACGCATCAGATCCTGACCGACGGCCTCCTCGCGTTGGTCGTAGGCGTGCTGCGCGTCCGAGGTCAGCTCCTCAACGAGGAACGCTGGGGTGACCGCGCTCCGGTCGCCCGCGACCTCGACCATCTCCTCGATCGAGATCTGGATCGGGTAGATCTGTCCGAGGTCGTTCCAGAGCGACTCCAGGTCCAGGCTCTCAGCCGCCTCGGAGATCGGGGTGCTGTTGACGTAGTCGGTCACCACGTCGTTGATGAAGATCCGCACCTGCTCCTGGATGTCCTCACCTTCAAGGACCCGGCGACGCTCGCCGTAGATCACCTCACGTTGGCGATTGAGCACATCGTCGTACTTGAGGACGTTCTTTCGGGTCTCGAAGTGCTGCGCCTCGACCTGGGACTGGGCGCTGGCGATGGAGCGCGAGACCATCTTCGACTCGATCGGTATGTCGTCGCTCAGGCCAGTGGTCGCCATCACCCGGTCGACCATGGCGGCGTTGAACATCCGCATCAGATCGTCCTGGAGGGACAGATAGAAACGACTCTCTCCGGGGTCGCCCTGACGACCGGCACGACCCCGCAGCTGGTTGTCGATACGTCGCGATTCGTGCCGCTCGGTGCCCAACACGTACAGCCCGCCCAGCGCAGTGACTTCGTCATGCTCGGACTCGACCGACTTCTCGGCTTGGGCGAGCGTGCGGTCCCAGGCCTCCTCATACTCATCAGGCGTCTCGATGGGGTCCAGGCCCTGAGCCTTGAGCGCCGCGACCGCTCTGAACTCCGGGCTGCCTCCCAACATGATGTCGGTGCCCCGGCCGGCCATGTTGGTGGCGACCGTGACGGCACCCTTGCGGCCCGCCTCCGCCACGATCGAGGCCTCGCGCTCATGGTGCTTGGCATTGAGCACCTCGTGCTTCACGCTCTTGCGTCGCAACGCCTCCGAGATGAGCTCTGACTTGGCGACGCTGGTGGTGCCGACCAGGACCGGCTGACCCACCTCGTAGCGAGAGGCGATGTCGTCGACGAGCGCGTCGTACTTAGCCTCTTCGGTGCGGTAGACCAGGTCGGCCTGGTCGGCGCGAATCATCGGCATGTTGGTGGGGATGGAGAGCACACCGACCTTGTAGATCTGGTGCAGCTCGGCGGCCTCGGTCTGCGCCGTGCCGGTCATGCCGGCGAGCTTGTCGTACATGCGGAAGTAGTTCTGCAAGGTGACGGTGGCCAGGGTCTGGTTCTCGTTCTTGATGTCCACCCCCTCCTTGGCCTCGATCGCCTGGTGCATGCCCTCGTTGTAGCGACGTCCCGGCAGGATGCGGCCGGTGTGCTCGTCCACGATCATGACCTGACCGTCCATGACGACGTAATCCTTGTCGCGGTCGAACAGCTCTTTAGCCTTGATCGCGTTGTTGAGGTAGCCGATGAGCGGGGTGTTGGCGGACTCATAGAGGTTGTCGATGCCGAGGTAGTCCTCGATCTTCTCGATGCCGCTCTCCAGGACACCGACCGTCTTCTTCTTCTCATCGACCTCGTAGTCACCCAAGCCGTCCTCGCCACGGTCCAGGTGCCGGACCAACTTGCTGAACTCGGTGTACCACTTGGTGGCCTGGTCGGCCGGGCCGGAGATGATCAGCGGCGTGCGAGCCTCGTCGATCAGGATCGAGTCGACCTCATCGACGATGGCGTAGTGGTGTCCACGCTGCACGAGGTCCATCATCGACCACGCCATGTTGTCGCGGAGGTAGTCGAAGCCGAACTCGTTGTTGGTGCCGTAGGTGATGTCGAGGTTGTACTGCTCGCGTCTCTGCGCGGGGGTCATCGAGGACAGGATGCAGCCGGTCTGCAGCCCCAAGGCCCGGTGCACGCGGCCCATCAGCTCGGACTGGTACTGCGCAAGGTAGTCGTTGGTCGTGATGACGTGGACGCCCTTGCCCGTCAGCGCGTTGAGGTAGGAGGGCAGGGTGGCCACCAGGGTCTTGCCCTCACCGGTACGCATCTCTGCGACGTTGCCCTGGTGCAGGGCCACGCCGCCCATGATCTGGACGTCGAAGTGCCGTTTACCGATCGTCCGCTTGGACGCCTCGCGGACGGCCGCGAAGGCCTCCGGCATGATCTGCTCCAGCGTCTGACCGTCGGCCAGCCGAGCCCGGAACTTGTCCGTCTCCTCACGGAGCTCGGCGTCGGTCAGCCCGGCGAAGTCGCCCTCCAGGGCGTTGACCTGCTTGGCCACGGTCTCCAGGCGACGCAGCGCAGTCTTCTCACCGGCGCGGAGGATCTTCTCGAAGAGGTTTGCCACCCACCTAGGCTAACCGCCCCAGACGGGCAGATCGCGCCGCAGGGCTGGCGTGGCCCACGTTGGCGCGCCGCCGCCGGATGGCTGAGCGAGGCGATCACCCCTTGCTGACCGTGACACTCACCGAAGTGACGGTGGTGTTGCCCGCCGCGTCAGTGGCCTCGTAGGTGATCGTGTAGACCGCGCCCTTGACCGCCTTGACCCGGAACTGCGAGTCCGAGACGACCTTGATCGCGGCCTTGCCGTTGACGCCGCGCTTAGTGACGACCGCTCCCACGAGGGTGACCGCGGGAGCCGCGCCGGAGTCGTCGCTGGCGGTCACCACCGTGTTGACGGTGACCCACTTGTTGTTGGGTGGCCAGATCGAGGAGGGAGAGGCGATGACCTCCAGCTGCGGGGCGACCGTGTCTGCCAGGTCGAGCCCGATGAGCACCGGGTCGTGGTCGCTGGAGCGGAAGGCGTCGGGCGCATAGAGGGCATCCTGGGCGGCCGGCTTGAAGCTCATGTCGTAGTCGAGGACGCTCGGCTCGTCGGCATTGATCGCCCATCCTTGCGTGCCGGTGACCCGGGGCGCGAGGGACTGGCTGGCCATCGCGTAGTCGAGGTAACCGAGCATTCCGTCGAAGACGTAGGAGTAGGCGTACTCACCCTGGAAGGCGTGCATCAGGTCGGTGTAGCCGTCCGCCTTGAGCGCGTCAATCGGGTCCTCCTTGTCGTAGGAGTTGAGGTCACCGATGATCAGCGCGTGGTCCGTGCCGCTCCCCGTCGGGTCTGCGTTTGCCCAGTCGCCCAAGGCATCGGCCGCTTCGGTGCGCACACCGTTGCAGTTGCCCTGGCCGTTGGGGTCCTGCGGGTCACCGGCCGCGTCGCACCCAGACCCCTTGGACTTGAGGTGGTTGACGATGACCGTCACCACTCCGCCGTTGACGTTGTCCTCGAAGGTCTGCGCGAGGGCAGGCCGGTTGAAGTCGTCGAGGAAGCGTTCGTCCACCGAGGAGTCGAGCACGGCGTGCTCGCCGACGGGGGTCACCTGGGCCGGCTGGTAGATAAAGGCGGTGGTGATCACGTCAGTGCCGACCGGGCCGGTCGAGACGAAAGCCCACCTCTGTGCACCGGCGGCCGTGTTGAGCGCCGCGACCAGGTTGCCGACTGCTACGTCACCGTTGTTCTCGATCTCGATCAGACCGGTCACGTCGGCATCCATCGCGTTGATGGCCGCGACGATCTTGTCCTGTTGACGAACAAACTCTTTTTGGGTGTCCGCGCCACGGGCCGTGGAATCCTGCGAGGGGAGGGTGGTGAAGTAGTTGAGGACGTTGAAGGAGGCCACGGTCGTGCTGCCACCCACGTCAGGCACGCCGGGACGCGCATTCTTCACCTCGTAGTCCGCGCCCTGCGTGGGCTGGATCTTCCAGGCGTTGTTGCGGTAGTCCAGGATGCCGGTGAGGTCGCCAACGGTGTCGCCCCCGCGGAAGAGGTTGTCCAACCCGAACTGGCCACCATTGGGGTGGCGCAGGGTCGACGGGTTCTGCCTCTTCATGCCGTCATCGAGGGTGATCCGGTGGGAGAGGTTGAAGGTTGCGAGCGCCTGCGCCTGCGTCGAACCGGGCTCGAAGACGGCGGTCGGCTGGTGCTGACGCGGGGTCTGGTCCCCGACCCCCAGCACGATCTCGCCATACCGGCCGTAGTTGAAGTATTCGAGGATAGCCAACTCCTGCTCGAAGGTGACCAGCATTCCCTCATGGACCTCAGGGTCCGCAAGGGGCAGGGCCAGTTGGGCCGCCGCGGGCAGAGGTGCATCGCTCGCGACCACCTCCAGGGTGGTCAGCGACAACTGCGTCATGCCGTAGAACTCGGCGACGTTGCCGCCCACCCTCACCTGGTCGCCCACGGCAACCTCTGCACCCGACGGGGCGAAGACGAAGATGCCGTCGGAGGTGGCCGAGTCGCCGTCGCCGGCGTCCTGGACGTAGTAGCCGTCGAGGGAGTCAATCTGCTGGAAGTCGCCGACGACGACGCCCTCGATGCACACGACCGCACCGACCATCGGGCTTGCCGCGCCGCTGCCCTGCACGGCCCCGATCGACGTCACCGTCTCGCAGACATCGGTGGGGTCCGGATCCGGGTCCGGGACCGTCAGGTCACCGGCGACGCAGTCCGAGCGGTGCGTGCCGAGCCCGTCGAAGGAATCCTTGGCGAAGCCCTCCCACTGCGCCGACGGCTCGAAGACATCATCGGGCACGGTGTCGCCCCCACACACGCTGGCCAACCTGCGCAAGGTGGTGTCGACCGTGGAGACCGGAGGAGTCCCCCACCGGGTGCCGGGGTCGACACCGACCTGGCCGATCGAGTCGACGACGGCACTCCCGTTGCGCAAGGTCAGGGCGTCGTCGCCGTTGAAGAGCCCGCTAGCGGTCGTGACATCCGCGACGGTGAGGATCTGGGATGCTGCGGCGGTGTGCGCCACGACGTAGACGTCGCTCGGCTCGAGTGTGCCGCTGAGCGGGAGCGTGAAACCGGCCTTGGCTGCGCCATTGCTGAACAACTGGATCGAGTAGGTCGACAGGTCGATCGCTGCCGCTGTCCCGTTGTAGATCTCTAACGCCTTGTTGTCGGACGAGCCCTCGACGTATTCGCTGAAGATCAGGTCGTGGGCTGTCGGCGGTCCGTCGGCTGCGGTCGCCAGGGCGGGAGTCAGCAGGCTGGCCAGGAGCGCGAACGCCCCGACCGCCGCGACGCCTACCCGGCTTCGGGGTGCGCGGGTCATAGGGATCGGTCTTTCTCTTCTTCGCCGTTGAAGGGGACCTTGTGACCATAGGCCTTGACGGGCGGCTCCTGCGCTGATTCGAGGCGACCGGGCCCGATCCACCGGTCACGGTTTGGCAAAGTCGAGCGAGGAGAGCCCGAGCCACCCCGCCATCGACTCCAGCTGAGCCACGAGCGCTGGCAGCGCGGCGACCGAGTCCGTGCCGTCCTCCCAGTGCACCGCCTGGACCCGAAGGACGCCACCGGGCCGGTCGGCCTTGAGGTCGACGCGACCGACCAGCTCTTCCTCCAGCAGGAAGGGCAGGACGTAGTAACCGTGGACCCGCAACGGCGCCGGCACGTAGATCTCCAAGCGATAGCGCATCCCCCACAGCGCCTCCGTCCTTGCCCGTTGCCAGACCAGAGAGTCAAACGGGCTCAGCAACGCGGCACCGGGCACCCCTCGTGGCGCTCGCGCCCCAGGGTCGCGCCAGATCGGCCGATCCCACCCGCGCACTCGAACCGGCTCGGCCTGACCGCGCTCCTGAAGCTGGCGCAGCGCCATCTCCACGCGCGGGCCGCGGATCCGGAAGTAGTCGCCGAGGCAGGCGCGGGTGCCCAGGCCGTGGGCCACCAGCGCCAGCCGGACGAGCTCGGTCACCGCATCCTGCGGGTCTGCGTCCCGGGCCGCGTCCCGCGCCGCCACCAGGTGCGCCGGCAGCACCGCGGCAGGGACGGCATACCGACGCTCGAACGACGCGGTCCGCCCGGCAGAGGTGATGTCCCCTGCCCAGAAGAGGAACTCTAAGCACTGTTTGACCGCGGACCAGTTCCACCCCCAGTCGCGGCCCGAGCGGTCGGCGCCGTGGGGCAGGCGTGCTTCGACGGCACGCGAGGTGAGCGGGCCGTGCTCGGCGACCACCTCCAGCACTGCCGTGAGCAGACCGGGGTGCGCGGTGGTGACCGACCTGCTCCACGCCCGCTCGCGGGCGGCCTCCATCCGGAAGGTGAGCAACGGCCAGGTCCTCGGCGGGATGAGGGACGCCTCGTGCGCCCAGTACTCGACCAGTCGCCGGTCCGCTCCAGAACCGTCACGGGCGAGGTCGAGCAGGGCTGAGTCATAGGGACCGAGCCGGGCAAAGAACGGGAGGTACTGGCTGCGGGAAAGCACATTGACGCTGTCGATCTGCACGCATTGCACCCGATCGATCACTCGCCTCACCTGGCGCATCGTCGAGGCGCCCGACGCGGGGCGACGGTCGGTGAAGCCCTGCGCGGCCAGGGCCGTGCGCCGAGCCTGCGGGAGGCTGATCGTGGGCAGCCGGGTGCGGACAGGAGTCATCACACAACACTCTGCCAAAGGTCACGCTCAGCCGCAGGCCCGCCACCCTGGAGCGGGTGGCGGGCCCGGGTGCGCCCTACAGGCGCAGATGCCCTGGTCGCGGGCGGCCGCGACTCAGGAGGCGACGGCGTCGGCGTCCTCGACGTGGTCGTCAGGGGCGTCGGCGTCCAGGTCGAGCCGCAGCACGCCGTAGGACCAGCCGCGACGTCGATAGACGACGCTGGGCTGATCAGTGTCGATGTCGTGGAACAAGAAGAACGCGTGCCCCACGAGCTCCATCCGGGACAGGGCCTGGCCAACCGTCATCGGACTGGACGGGTGGACCTTGACACGCACCTCGATGGGGCTGTTGCCCTTGGTGTCGAGGTCGGCGTGCAGCGCGTCCTCGCTCGAGGGTGCTGGCGCCTCCTTCTCGGTGGGTGGCTCGATCGGGTGGGTAGGCAGCCCGAAGGTCGCCTCTGAGACCGAGGGCAGCCGGTGCTTGCCGGAGTGGCTGACGCGGCGCTTGTCACCCATCCGACGGAGGCGTTCGCTGAGCTTGCTCATGGCCAGATCAAGAGCGGCGTAGTCGTCACCAGCAGCGGCCTCGGCACGCACGACCGTGCGGGCGACGTAGCAGGTGATCTCGCAGCGTTCGGCCTCTTTGACGAGCCTCGGGTTGGCCTCCGAAGTCAGCACGACCTCGACGCGCCGCACCCGCGGCGCCAGTTGCGGGATCTTGCTGAGCTTTTCCTCCAGGTGCCGGCGAAAACGCTCGCTGACGTCCTTCTTGCGACCAGTAACCGTGACTTCCATTTGGTCCTCCATGCAGTAAGCGGGGATGTGGCTATGGCGTCGACTACGGCGCCTCTATCGTCGGCCTCACCCCTCTTCTGCACGCGAGAGAAGCTCCATGAACTCACCCTAGTCGGCAACCTGGGGTTGCGGTAGCGCACCCCGACCGCGGCGTCGAGTCGCCGCCAGAGTCACTGCGATCACGGGTCCGAAACCGGCTTGCCGGAGCGCTCTCGCGCACTCGGCAAGGGTCGCTCCGGTAGTGACGACGTCGTCCACCACAACGCAGGGTCGGCCGGCCATCGCACGCGCCGCCCGGGGATCCACCGCGACCGCTCCGGAGAGGTTGGCGGCTCGGGCAAGCGCAGTCAGCCCCGCCTGGTCCGACACCCTTCGTCGCAGACGCAAAGCCCCGCTCACGCGGCACACCGAGGCTGGTAGGTCGTGCACGCTCGCCTTGGTCAGGGCTGCCACGCGGTGCTCGCCGCGGGCCCGGGTCCCGGAGCGCGCGGAGGGTGCCGGGAGCAGCCAGAGAGGGCCACCCGCACGCAGGTGGTCACGATGCGGCGCTGAGGCGGACAGCGCCGTCGCCAGGATCTCGCGCAGCACGGGCGCGAAGACAGCCGTCAGGTCAGCCCTTCCCTGATCCTTCCAGGCGACGATCGCGAGGCGGACGTGGTCGGCATACGGGGGCCCCGACCACGTCGGCGGCATCCCTGCCGGCCGCGGCGTCGGCGACCAGGGGCCGGGGGCGGGCGTGCGGAGCTCTGCACCACACGCCGGGCACCACCTTTGGCCCCGGCGGCCGCACCCGGCACAAGAGGTGGGCGCCACCAGCTCGACGAGGGACACGACGTCTTCCCACGGCTGCCACGACATACCCTCAGCCTGTGCGACGGCGCCGGGACGGCGGCGCGTTCGTCCACAGGCCGCGACCGAACGGCAATCCTTTAGGTGCCCGGGATGATGAGCTCGTCCCCGTTGCGGGCGTCCGCCCAGCCCCGCGTGCCCTCTCGGACGTGAAAACGGCCGTCTTCGGTGCGCAGGACCGGGGAGTAGCCCTCGCCGGTCGGCACCGCGAAGATATCGACCAGACCAGCCTGCTCGCCCAACGGGCCGAGCCACCCGCCGAGGGGGACTCGGAACGCCAGCATCCGCGGGTCCCCAGCGCGTTGACCGGTGGCCACCAGCTCGGTCGTCGAGGCCCAGCGCGCCGAGGCCACGTGGACGAGGGTCGGCGCGACATTCACCGGCTCGTCCAGGCCGACCGGCTGACCGTCGGAGCCGCGCACGATGCCGGCCATCAGGAGTTTTTCCTTTCCGGTGTCCTGGTTGCTGCCGACCACGAGCAGCGCCCGGGAGCCGTCCGGAGACACCCGGAAGACGCGGATGATGTCCTCCTTGTCCAGAGTGGGGACGTCCAGCGGCTTGGCGACTGCCTTGATCTGCTCATCGTCGACGAACCACACCCGAGGCAGCCCCTTGCCTCGCGAGACACCAGCGACCCAGAGCAGGCCGTGCGGATCGTAGGACGGGTCGGTGAGCGCATCGCCGATGCCGGTGTTGATCTCCGTGGCGTCATCGTGCCAGCGCCACAGCTCGGTGCGGTTGACCGAGACGGCGGCCAGGCTGGCGAGATCCGCGGAGGCGGCGACCCCGGTCCACGTGCTGTCCAGCTGCGGCAAGTCGACGTCACGGGACTGTGCCGAGGGCAGGTTGCGCAGGTCGTACCACTGCGGATCGATCACTTTGAACTTGTCCCCGACCCGCAGCAGGGCCCGGTTGACGTCCCGGACCACGTCCCGATAACCCAGGTCGGTCCCCAGCGTCACCGGGCCGTCATCGCCCGTGTCGACACTGCGACCGGAGACGCGCAGGTCGACCGCGGCGACCCCGTTGAGGGCGAGCAGCGCGTGGCCGAGCTGGGCACGCAGCATCCCCACCCGGTCGGTGTTCTCACCCAGCCCAGGGCCTTCCAGGTTGATCGTGGCGACCAGGCTCTCTGGGTCGACCGGCACCGCGCCCACCGCCAGATGGGTGTCCGGGCTGGAGCCGGTGGTCACCGCACCGTCCAGATAGGAGGGGATGGGAGCGAGCTGGGCACGGGCCAGCGACGTGGGGCGTCCCTCCCCGTGCGGCAACCAACGCACGTCCGGGACGAACACCTTGAGTTGGGTATTGAGGTAGTAGACGGTCGAGGGTCGGAACGCCGTCTCCAGGTCTTGGGAGGTGAGCCAGAGCCCGAAGCCCTCCGGGAACTCACTGATCCGCCACTGTCCCTCTACCCGGGTCAGGTCGAAGGACTGGGTCGTGACCGTGCCGGCCGGCTGCTCTGTGAGACGCCCACGCTCATCGATCCAGCCCTTCACCTGGGCGGTGACGGAGACGATCCCTGGCTCGGTGGAGACCATCTGCGGGCTGCCCTCCAGCACGAGCACCTTGCTGGTCGGCACCCAGCCACGGGCCAGTTGAGGGGTGAGGTAGTCGCGAGCAACGTCATTAGCCTCGGCGAAACCGACGTTGGAGCGTAGGAAGCCGGTGACGATCGCCGTCACGCTGGCCCCAGGCTGCGGGCGCGGCAGCAGTCGTTGGACGTCCTGCCTGGGCTGGACCTCGACCGGCAACCCTGCCTGGGGCATCGGATCGGTGGGCAGCGAGCCGGTGCAGCCGGCCAGCGTGAGCACCGCCGTGAGTGCCACTGCGATCGTGGACCGGCGCCACCCGGCGCGCTGCCGTGTCAGGGACCGATAGGTGCTCATGTCTGCTTCTCCCTGGTCGCGAGGGCAAGGACGACTGCGGGGACCTCGTTGTCGACCTCCGGCTGGCCCGCCCGGTGGAGCGGCACCTCTGGTGGAGGCTCGGCGATCACCAGGTGCTCCTCGCGTGGCAGGACGAGCCGGAAGCACGCACCGTGCCCCGGCTCACTGCTCACCTGGAGCCACCCGCCGTGAACGCGGGCGTCCTCGGTCGCGATGGCCAGGCCGAGCCCGGTCCCGCCCGTGGTCCGCTGCCGGGACGGGTCTGCCCGCCAGAAGCGGTCAAAGACGTGGCTGCGCTGCTCGGGGTCGAGCCCGATGCCCTGGTCGCGGACAGAGACCGCGACCACGTGCTCGGTGGCCGCCAGGGTCACGGTGACCGGCCGGCCCTCCCCGTGCTCGAGGCCGTTGTTGAGCAGGTTGCGCAGCACCCTGCTGATCAGTCGCCCGTCCATCATCACGGTCACTGGCCCAGGCTCCTTGGGCAAGCGCACGATGATCGACGTCTGCAGTTGCGCCGCGAGCGTCTGCACCCCCGCGACGGTGTCACGGATGAGGGTGACGATGTCCTCCCGATGACGCTCCACGGTCGCCGCGCCGGAGTCGAAGCGGCTGATCTCGAGCAGCTCGCCGAGGAGGTCCTCGAAGCGGTCCACCTCCTGCTGGAGCAGCTCGGCCGATCGAGCGACCGGCTCTGGGAAGTCTCCCCGAGAGGCGTGGAGCACCTCACCGGCCATGCGGATCGTGGTCAACGGGGTCCGGAGCTCATGAGAGACGTCGGAGACGAAGCGCTGCTGCAACTGCGACAGGGAGCGCAACTCCCGGATCTGCGCCTGGATCGAGTCGGCCATCGTGTTGAAGGAAGTGGCCAGCTGGGCCAACTCGTCCGTGCCGCGCACGGGAAGCCTCTCGCTGAGGTGTCCGCGCGCCAGCTGTTGGGAGACCGCGGCCGCGCGCGCGACCGGCCGGGTCACCATCCGGGTCGCCACCCACCCCAGTCCACCGACCAGCAGGCCGAGCCCAAGCCCGGCCGCGACGAAGAGCTGCCGCAGGAGGTCGAGGGTGTCCTCCTCCCGCAGGAGCGGGTAGACCAGGACCAGGTCGTAGGGGCCGGCGCGCAGCAGGCTCACCCGGGATCCGACGACGACTGAGGTGACCGGCTGGTCTCGCCCCCCGAGACTCACCGGAACCACGATCACCTGCTGGTTCTCCGGGTCTGCCGCGATGGCCTGCTGCAGCGCGGCCGGGAGATCGGCAGCGCTCACCCCGACCGCGATCGTCCCCACGATCCCGCCACGGTCGTTGCCCAGCGCCGGGACCAGCAGCACCTGACGCCCGTTCTCCGGGCTGGTCCCAGCCATCGAGCGCACTTGATCGTCGGCCGTCAACGACAGTCCCGAGTCGTCCCGCTGATCGGTCGCGTCGAAGGCTTCCTGAGCGAGGGCAACCTGCTGGGCCGCGTCTCGCTGAGCGCTGTCGACCCCCTGTGCCACCAGACCGTTGGCGACCTGTTGGTAGAGAAGAGACCCGAGCAGGACACCGAGCCCGAGGCCGAGGAGCACGGTGGTGGTGATGACGCGCCGGCGCAGGGAACCCCGCCACCAGCGCAGCGGCGCCGGCAGCTCTGGTGCGTGCCCGGCGGCTACGGACCCGGCGCCCCCCGAGGACGACGAGCCCGAGGCGGCCAGGATCACCGGGTCATTGGTGACCGGCCTTGTAACCGACACCACGGACCGTCACCACGACCTGGGGGTTCTCGGGGTCCTTCTCGATCTTGGAACGGAGCCGCTGCACGTGCACGTTGACCAGCCGGGTGTCGCCAGCGTGCCGGTAGCCCCATACCTGCTCCAGCAGCGACTCCCGGTCGAAGACCTGGCTCGGTTTGCTGGCCAGCGCGACGAGCAGGTCGAACTCGAGAGGGGTCAGCGAGATGACCTCTCCCCCGCGAGTCACCTCGTGCCCGGCCACGTCGATGACCACGTCGCCGACCTGGAGACGACCGTCGCCGCCGGTGTCGACCCGGCGAAGGCGGGCCCGGATGCGGGCCAGCAGCTCCTGCGGCTTGAAAGGCTTGACGACGTAGTCATCGGCACCGGCCTCG
The DNA here is from genome assembly GCF_030537745.1 of Ornithinimicrobium sp. GTDB lineage: Bacteria > Actinomycetota > Actinomycetes > Actinomycetales > Dermatophilaceae > Ornithinicoccus. The sequence goes on from NZ_JAUNVI010000016.1 coordinate 16,238, forward strand.
AGCCCGACCACGACGTCCCGGGTGTCGGTGCGGGCGGTGAGCATGACGATCGGGACGCCCGACTCGAGCCGCAGCGCCCGCGCGACCTCGATGCCGTCCAGGGTGGGCAGCATGACGTCCAGGAGCACCAGGTCGGGGCGCAGCTCACGAAACATCGGCAAGGCGCGGCCACCATCGCCACAGGTCGCGACGACATAACCCTCCTTGCGGAGCACGATGCCGAGCATCTCGGCAAGCGCCTGGTCGTCATCGACGACGAGGATGCTGGCGGTCACGGGGCCTCCTGAGCGTCCTTGTTCAGTAGCGGTAGAAGTCCGGCTTATAGGGGCCGGCCACGTCCACACCGAGGTACTCGGCCTGCTCCTTGGAGAGCTCGGTCAACTCCGCCGCGACCGACTCGAGGTGCAGTCGCGCAACCTCTTCGTCGAGTGCCTTGGGCAGGGTGTGCACCCCCACAGGGTAGGCGTCAGGACGGGTAAAGAGCTCGATCTGCGCCAGCACCTGGTTGGCGAAGCTGGTCGACATCACGAAACTGGGGTGACCGGTGGCATTGCCGAGGTTGAGCAACCGACCCTCGGAGAGCACGATGATCGACCGTTTCGAGCCGGATGCGGCCCCCGCACCCGTTGGCAGCGTCCACTCGTGCACCTGTGGTTTGATCTCGGTGCGGACCACGCCCGGCACTCGGGCCAGACCCGCCAGGTCGATCTCGTTGTCGAAGTGGCCGATGTTGCCGACGATCGCCTTGTCCTTCAGGCTCAGCAGGTGATCGGCAGTGACGACGTCCTTGCAGCCGGTCGCCGTGATGACGAAGTCAGCCTGGCCGACCACGTCGTCGAGGCGAGCAACCTGATAGCCCTCCATCGCGGCCTGCAGTGCGCAGATCGGGTCGATCTCGGTCACGATGACGCGGGCGCCCTGACCGCGCAGGGCTTCGGCACAGCCCTTGCCGACGTCGCCGAAGCCGCAGACGACGGCGACCTTGCCGCCGATCAGGACGTCGGTGGCGCGGTTGAGACCGTCGATGAGGCTGTGCCGGCAGCCATAGGTGTTGTCGAACTTGGACTTGGTCACCGAGTCGTTGACGTTGATGGCCGGGAAGAGCAGGCCACCAGCCTCCGCTAGCTGGTAGAGGCGGTGCACGCCGGTCGTCGTCTCCTCGCTCACGCCCCGCAGTCCCTCGGAGACCTGGGTGAACCGGTCCGGGTGCTGCGCCAGCCCTGCCCGAACCGTCTCCAGGAAGACCTTCCACTCCTGCGTGTCTTCCGGCTCCGGGCTGGGCACGGCGCCCTGCTGCTCCCACTCTCGGCCGTTCAGGACAAGCATGGTGGCGTCGCCGCCGTCGTCGAGGATCATGGTCGGCCCCTCCCCAGGCCACTGCATGATCTGGGTGGTGCACCACCAGTACTCCTCCAGCGACTCACCCTTCCAGGCGAACACCGGCACCCCCTGCGGGTCCTCGGGCGTGCCGTTCGGGCCGACCGCGACCGCAGCCGCGGCCTCATCCTGGGTGGAGAAGATGTTGCACGAGGCCCAGCGCACCTGCGCACCCAGGGCTACCAGGGTCTCGATGAGCACCGCCGTCTGCACAGTCATGTGCAACGATCCCGCGATCCGCGCCCCGGCCAGCGGTTGCGCTCCCGCGAAGCGCTCGCGCAGGGTCATCAGGCCGGGCATCTCGTACTCCGCCAGCCGGATCTGGTGGCGTCCCTGCTCGGCCAAGGAAAGGTCGGCGACCTTGAAGTCGTGCAGGCGATCGGAAGTCGCGACGTCAGACATGCGCCTCATGGTACGTGTCGGTGGGGTCAGACCTCGTCCTCGTCCGGCACCTCCAGTCCCAGCAGCGCATTCTCCAGCACCTCCGACAGGGCAGGGTGGATCCAGTACTGACCTCGAGCCAGCTCATGAGGGAGGACGGGGTGCGGCATCAGGCTCAGCGCCTGAATCACCGGCTGGATCAGGCTGGACGCCTGCGGGCCCATGACGTGGGCGCCCAGCAGCGCACCAGTACGCCGGTCCGCGACCACCTTGAACAGGCCCGTCGTGTCCTCCATCGCCCAGCCGTAGGCCGTGTCGCCGTACTTCTGCACCTTGGTGGTGACCGCATACCCCTGCGCGTGCGCCTCTTCCTCGCTCAGACCCACCGTGGCCACCTGCGGCTGGCTGAAGAAGGCGGCCGGGACGTAGCGGTGATCCGCAGCGCGCAGGTCCTCGGGGTGCGCGAGGTTGTGGGCCACGATCCTCGCCTCGTGGTTGGCGACGTGCTTGAGCTGCCAAGGCGAGCTGGCGTCGCCCAGTGCCCACACGCCGGGGGCCTGCGTCCGGCCGCGCTCGTCGACGACGACCCGCCCATCCTCATGCACGCGCACCGCCGTGTGCTCCAGGCCCAGCCGGTCGCTGTTGGGCTGCCGACCGGTGGCGACCAGCAGCAGCTCACCGGTCACCGTCGTCCCGTCCGGCAGGTCGAGCTCGACACCGTCACCTCCCGCGCGCACCGCCTCGGGCGCGGCGTCGGTATGCAGATCCCACTGCTCGCTGGCCAGGTCGGTGAAGGCCTTCGCGATCTCCTCATCGATGCCTCGCAGCATGTGGACGGAACGGGACAGGATGCTGACCCGGACGCCGAGCGCAGAGAAGATGTGCGCGAACTCCGCGGCGATGACGCCCCCGCCGACGATGACCATGCTCGTGGGCAGCTCGTCCATCCGCATGACCGTGTCGGAGGTGTGGAAGGGCACCCCGGCATCGAGCACGACCTGCGGCACCTTAGGGCGCGAGCCCGTCGCGATGACCACCTGGTCCGCCGTGATCCGATGGATGGACCCGACCTCGTGCCGGCCACCGGGCCGGGTGATCTCGATCTCGAGGGCGCGGTCGCCGACGAACTCGCCGTGCCCCAGGAACACCTCCGTGTGCTCGGAGTTGACCCGGTAGTCACGACCGCCTGCGCTGATCGGGTCGATGCGATCGAAGATCCGGTCCCGGATGTCGCGCCAGCGCACCCCATCGAGACTTGCGTCGATGCCGAAGCGGCCAGCCGACCGGATCGTGTCGGCGACCTGTGCGGCATACACGAACATCTTGGTCGGGATGCAGCCGACGTTGAGGCAGGTGCCGCCAAAGACGCCCTCGTCCACGATAGCGACGCGTCGGTCCTGCAAATCCGGGGTGAGGAGGCTGTTGCCCGAGCCGCTGCCAAGGATCACGAGGTCAAAGTGGGTGCTGGTGCTCATCCACCGAACGCTAGTGCCTGGCCAACTCCTCCCGGACCACGGCCAGCCCGTCCCACACCTCGGCGAACGTCGTCGACAGCGGCGAGAGCCCGATCCGCAGGCCGTCGGGGCGCCGGAAATCGGGGATCACACCACGTCGCCACAGCCGGTGCACGATCTCGTCGAAGCCCTCGTGCCGCAGCGTGAGGTGGCCCCCTCGACGCAGGTGCTCCCGAGGGCTGGCGACCTGCACACCGAGGTCGGCCGGCCACGACTCGACGATCGCCCAGGCCAGGTCGGTCAGACGCAGCGACTTCGCGCGGACCGCCTTGATCCCGGCCTCCGCGAGCAGTTGCACACCCAGGCGGACGGGCACCATGGAGATGATCGGCGGGGTCCCGCTGACCAGCGAGCGGACGCCCGCCTCGGGTCGATAGCCCTGCTCCATGAGGAAGGGGTCACGCCGTCCCATCCAGCCCTGGATCGGCTGGCTCAGGGTGGGTATGCCGTGTAGCCGGCCGGCGAGGTAGGCGTGCGCGGGCGCGCCTGGGCCGCCGTTCAGGTATTTGTAGGCGCAGCCGACCGCGGCGTCCCAGCCCCACGCGTCGGCACAGATCGGGATCGACCCGACCGAGTGCGAGGTGTCCCACAGCACCATTGCGCCGGCCCGGTGGACGACTTTGGTGATGGTCTGCGCATCGGCGATCCACGCGGAACGGTAGGAGACGTGGGAGAGCAGGACGACAGCGGTGCGCGGTCCCACGACGTCGGCGACCTGCTGGGTCGTCACGCCCGTGGCCGTGTCGGTCTCGATCCAGCGCAACGTCATCCCGCGCTCTGCTGCAACGCCTTCGGCCACATAGCGGTCCGTCGGGAAGTTGTCGGTGTCGACCACGATCTCGGTCCGCCGCGGGTCCATCAGCAACTGGTGATCGGCGAGCGCCCGCAGGAGCTTGTAGAGGAGCACGGTCGTGGAGTCCGCCACGACTGTCTGTCCGCACGCCGCGCCCAGCGCCGTCTTGCCGACGAGGTCACCCAGCTCTTCTGGCCACCTCATCCACGACTCGTCCCACCGGCGGATCAGCCGGGTGCCCCACTCTCCGCGGACGAAGTTGGCCAACGCCTCGGGCGTGCCGGCCACCGGTCGACCCAGTGAGTTGCCGTCGAAATAGGCGACGACGCCCTCGGCCTTCTCGAAGCGGCTGGTGAACGCACCGAGCGGGTCTGCGGCGTCCAGCGCAAGGGCGTCGGCGCGCGTAGGGCTCACGGTGCTCATGCGCCCTCTCCCCCGTGGTAGCCCTGCGCCGTGACGTCCTGGATCCGGCTGCGTACGTCATACAACTCAGGAAAGAAGGTCAGGTCGAGCGCACGTCGCAGGAAGGGGACGCCCGAACTGCCTCCCGTGCCCCGCTTGGAGCCGATGATGCGCTCCACGGTCTTGAGGTGCCGGAATCGCCATACCTGGAAGTTGTCCTCGACGTCGACCAACTCTTCGGCGATCTCGTACTCCAGCCAGTGCTCCAGAGGAGCGTCGTAGATGGCGGCGAAGACGTCGACGACGCCCTGGTTGCCCTCGTAGGGCGCGGTGACGTCACGCTCGAGAACCTCCTTTGGCACCGGATGGCCGGCACGCGCGAGGAAGCGGAGCACCTCGTCGTAGAGGCTCGGCTCGTGCAGCAGCCGCTCCAAGTGCGCGTGCACCTCTGGGTCGTGGGCGAAGACGCGGAGCATGTCGGGGTTCTTGTTGCCGAGGGAAAACTCGACGGCGCGGTACTGCCAGGACTGGAATCCGGAACCGGTCGCGAGGAAGCTGCGGAACTGCGCGTACTCGCTAGGGGTGAGGGTGGCCAGCACCGTCCACTGGTCGGTGAGGCAGTGCTGGATGTGCTTGATCCTGGCGATCCGCTTGAGCGCGGGGTGGATCTGGTCGGAGGCGATCAGGGCCCGGGCCGAGTCCAGCTCGTGCAGCATCAGCTTGAGCCAGAGCTCAGAGGTGTGGTGCTGGATGATGAACAGCATCTCGTCGTGGCGCGGGGGCACGGCGCGGGGGTGCTGGGCGGAGAGCAGGGTCGGCAGGTCGAGGTACTGCGAGTAGGAGAGGTTCTTGCCGAAATCGCGCTCGATCCCCGCCTCCACATCGCGGATCGCCCGGCCGTGGCCAGTGATGGTGTCGGTCTCATCGTCGTGCTGCATGGCGTCGTTGCTCACGTCTGCGAGTCTCCCACGTCCACCCCTCCGCGGCAGGAGCGACCGCCCGGTCAGCGGGTGCGGTCGCGCAGGTCTGCCACGTGCGGACTGATCGAAGGGTCGAGACCGAGCCCGATCGCCAGATAGGTCGCGGTGAAGTCGACCATCGCGATGTGGTCCGCGAGTCGCACGACGGGGGCACCCGCGCCAGCGCGCACCTCCATCACCTTGACCCCCGCCTCCCGCGCGGTGGTCAGCACGGCCTCGACGACAGACTCCGCCCGGATCGTCTCGGGGCTGGGAGTCTGCGCCGGCGCGTCCCTCAGCATGAGCAGCCCCAGCTGCGGTGACCTCGGACCCTCGCGGTAGGGATCAGCAAAGACCTCCCGGCCGCCGTCGGGGTCGTGGGGCCGCTCCAGCAGCTCGCCGTCCGGCTCGTCGAAGTGGTGCGGCTCCCAGCCGCTGGTGTCGATGTCGCCGAGCCGGATGCGCGAATCGTCGTAGGTGCCGGCCCGGCGCCCACCAATGGAGGTGTAGGGGCCGTCGAAGCACGCCACGATGGTGCTCGCCGCGTCCGGCAGCTCACCGTAGGGCGCGGGGATGCGGGCAGTCCGGGCGAGCATCGCGCTGGCCCGGGCGGCGGCGACCCCGCCCAGCGGGCCATCCCCAAGGACGACCGGAACGGTCTCGGCAAGCTGGACGGCGAGCAGCTTGGCCGGGTTGACGAACGCGGCGGAGGAGGGTCGCAGCTCCGCGGCTCGCTCGTCGAGGCGGTCTGCGACCTGCTCCAGCACCGCGTCAGTGGCCGGCAGCAACCCCAGCCGAGCAGCTCCGACCAGGACCGGGGTGAGCAATGTCCACAGCGACGTCCGCGAACTCGCCCGAGCGGTCTGGCCGATGCCGACGTGGATCCCCCTGGCGCGACGGCATACCTCCGCCAGCGGTGAGTCGTCCGCTCCGACGGTCAGGAGCGAGGCGCCGCGACGCGCGGCTTCGGCCGCCACCGCGAGCGGCCCGGGGGCACGACCGGACAGCGAGACGGCGACCACGAGGTCCATCGGTCCGACCCAGCCGGGCATCGGCAGGTTGCGACGGGCCTGCACCGGCACCGGTGAGCCGGGCTCGGCCAGCAGCTCCAGCACGTCTGCCACGATCGAGGACCCTCCGACCGCTGCCACCAGCACCGAACGGGGGCGGTCCTGATCGGCGAGGCGGTCGATGCCGGCCTCGGCGCCCAGGGTGAGCGCCTCCCGGACCTGCGCGCCGCTGGTCGCGAGCGCCCGGAGCGTCCCCTGAGAGTCCTTGCGAGTCAGTTCGTCCGGGTCGTCGAGCAGCGCGTCGTCGATGTAGGGCGCCACGGCAGCGCCCTCAGACCGTGACGACGAGCGCGTCGTCGGCGAGCAGCACGGGGATGCCGTCCTGGATCGGGTAGCGGCGCCGCTGGCCGGGCCCACCGCAGTCCTCGGCGCACTGCAGGGCAGGTGCGTCCTGCTCGTCGACGACGTCGACGAGCCGGTGACCGCCGACGGGGCAGCGCAGGATCTCCCGGACCCAGGGTTCGAACTGTGGACGTGCCATCAGGTGGCCTCCTGTCGGACCAGCGCCAGGACGGTGTCCCGGACCTGTTCCATCGTGGACGGATCGGCCGCTTCGACATTGAGCCGGAGCAGCGGTTCGGTGTTGCTAGGCCGCAGGGAGAACCACCACATGGGGGTGGTCCGCGTGGCCTCATGGGTCATGGTCAGCCCGTCGAGGGTGTCCGCGGTCGCCCCTTGCTGCTGCGCCCACCTGCGGACACGCTCGGTCGCCTCGATCACGTCGGCGACCGTGGAGTTGATCTCGCCGGAGGCGTCGTAGCGCTGGTAGCGGCCGACCAGCTCCGAGAGCGGTCGAGGCTGTTCGCCGAGGGCCGCCAGCACGTGCAACGCGGCGAGCATGCCGGTGTCGGCAAACCAGAAGTCGCGGAAGTAGTAGTGCCCCGAGTGCTCTCCCCCGAAGACGGCCTCGTGCTCGGCCATCTGCGCCTTGATGTAGGAGTGCCCGACGCGGGTGCGCACAGGCCGCGCGCCGAGCTCTTCGATCGTCTCACGCACGGCCCGCGAGCAGATCAGGTTGTGGACGACAGCGATGTCCGCGGGCGAGGTGCCAGAAGCCACGTCCCTGGCGATCTCGCGGGCCGCCACGAGGGCCGTCAGCGCGCTCGAGCTCACCGGCAGTCCGCGCTCGTCGATGACGAAGCACCGGTCGGCGTCGCCGTCGAAGGCGAGCCCCAGGTCGGCGTCGTGCTGCAGGACCGCAGCCTGCAGGTCACGCAGGTTCGCCGGTTCGAGCGGGTTGGCCTCGTGGTTGGGGAAGGAGCCGTCCAGCTCGAAGTAGAGCGGGATCACCCTCAGCGGGAGGCACGCTGCCTCGCCCAGCACTGCCGGGACGGTGTGCCCGGCCATCCCGTTGCCGGCGTCGACGACCACGGTGAGGGGCCGGATATCGCGCAGATCGACGAGGGAGTGCAGGTAGGACGCGTAGTCGGTGAGCAGGTCTGCCTGCGTGATCGCGCCTGCCGCCGGGGCCGTCGAGCGGAGCCCGTCATGGGCCGCACCTCGATCCAGGATCCACTGGGCCAGATCGCGCACCTCCGCCAGGCCGGAGTCCACGCCCACGGGCCGCGCCCCGGCACGGCAGAGTTTGATGCCGTTGTAGTTTGCCGGGTTGTGGCTCGCGGTGAACATCGCGCCTGGCCGCTGCAGCACTCCGCTGGCGTAGTAGAGGCCGTCGGTGCTGCACAGCCCGATCATGGTGACGTCCAGGCCGTGGGCGGCCGCAGCGGCCGCGAAGGCCTGGGACAGCTCCGGAGAGGAAGGTCGCATGTCGTGACCGATGACGATGCCGGTCTCCCCCTCGGGGAGCACGACGACCTGGGCGAAGGCCGAGCCCAGCGCGGACGCCACCTCGGCGTTAAATTGCTCGGGCACCAGACCACGCACGTCATAGGCCTTGACGAAGTCGGCGAGTCGGGCGGCGGTCACGAGAGTCAAGACTAACGAGCCGGGGACGCGGCGGGGTCAGCCGTCGCGCAGCACGCGCAGATGCCCGCGCCGGGTGATCTCGATGACGTTGGCCCCGCGGTGCTCGTCACGGGCCGGTTCGGCCTGGGCGACGGCTCTGCGACCCCGGTGCTCACGCACCGCATCGGCGAGCGCGGCCAGATCGTCCGAAGGGGGACGGGCCTGACCCTCAGGCAGCTCGAGCCGGACGACGTCCCAGCCGCGCGGCGCCGTCAACTTGGTCGCGTGGGTCTCGCACAGGTCGTAGGAGTGCGGCTCTGCGTAGGTGGCCAACGGTCCCAGGACCGCGGTCTGCTCGGCGTAGACATAGGTCAGAGTCGACGTCGCGGGTCGGGAGCACGCGATCTTGGAGCACTGACGAGAGACGGTCACAACACAGCACTGTAGGCGCCCTGACCGTCAAACCCGTGGAACCACGCGCAGCGGCCAAGCCATCGCCGCTCTCTCCCGCACGCGTTCGTGCCCGCCCGACGCCAGCACTCCACGACACGTCCCGCCTGAGCGGCCGTTAGGGTCAGGGATCGTGGGCACCAGACGGGACCGGCACGGTCGTGGGATGAGGGGGCCGCTGGCGTGGCCAGCGTTGCCGGTGATGATCTCGCGCAGCGCCAAGTTTGACGAGCTGGTCCTCGACGCGGCAGAGGCCATCGAACGCAAACTGGGGCACGAGCTCGGCGTCGAGCTCGCGGTGGAAGATGTCCCGCCCTCTGACCCGGCGCCCTGGGAGCACGGGGTGGCGTTGGGTCGACTCTTCCCGGCCGAACGCAACCTGCCGGCCCGGTTGGTCGTCTACCGCCGACCTCTCACGCAGCGCGCCCTCGACGATGCGGATCTGGCCGCGGTCGTCCACGAGGTTCTCGCGGAGCAGATCGCCCGGATGCTCGGCCGGGATCCGGACGACCTGCTGTGAGCCGGGCGAGCGCCGACCACCGCTAGGGCGTGCGCACCTGGACCTGCGTGACGACGCGAGTCCACGGCACCCCGGGCAGGGTCGTCGAGGCGGCGAAGGGGCCGAGGTCGTCTGCCCCCACCACGTGCAGGGCCGCCGCGACGCCGGCCGTCCCCTCCGGCATGACCCAGACAGCGCGCGCCGCTGCCGGCACCACGATCGTGCGTGTCGAGTCGTTGGGGATCCGGTCCAGGTCGTCGGTGAAGGTGGTGCCGTCCGCCCGCAACCAGACCAGCCGGGCGTCGACCGCGTCGACGGCCGTCACGGCGAGCGTCAGCTCGGCACCTGGCAGCCCGCTCAGGTCAGGGATGGCGATGCCGACGGGACCAGTATGGAGCGCGCTGGCCGCCACCCACGCGAGGTCGCCCGCGGGGTGCACCAGAGGCTCTGCCTGGGTCGGGCCTGAGGTGCTGGTGCCGGTGTCCTTGGCGGGTGGCTTGGTCGTCTTCTTGGTGCTGTCTTTGACGTCCTTGGTCGCCGCTTCGCCTTTGACGACGACGGCGGTCTTGCTCCTGGGCAGGAACTGGCTCTGAGCCCCTGCCGTGACCGGGACGTCAGAACGGATGCGCAGGGCGTTCACGCCCGCCGGGAGGTCATCGAGCACGACGTCGACCGTGTGTCCCGCCGGGATCCTGGTCACGTGCGAGGAGAGTCGTTGCGCGCCGTCCTTGGTGAGCGCGGTGAGGTCGACGACGGCCGGCTGATCACCCGGGGCGACCAGACGAACCGTGACCGGGCCGCTCTCTGCCCCCTCGTCCTCGTCGGTGCCCTCGCGCGGCAGAGCGGGCAGCACCAGGTCGGTGCTGGGTTCGGCTGCGTTCGTGACAATCTCGGAGCCAAGGTCGGTAGTCCCGTCCCGCGAGAGCACACCGAGATGGGCCACCACGGGTCCGCCACCGGCCTCGACTCGGATCACCGGCGACTCGACAGCTGGGGCAAAGCCGTCGACCAGTTGGACAACCTGGCCGTGTGGGGGGACGACGATCCCGCCCCCCCCGGTCATGGTGACCGGACCGTCCGCCCCCCAGATGCTCACGGTGGCCGTGACGGCGTCGGCGCCGGGGTTGACGAGCACCAGTTGCTCGCTGCGTCCGGGCTCTCCGCTGCCACCGACCAGCCACTGGACCTCCTGGGCACCGGTGCAGGCGGCCACACTGAGCCCACGCCCGCCAGGCTCGGTCGAGAGAGCGACCTGGCTCGCAACGGCGCCGGCGGCACGCCTGCCTTCAGCCTGCAGCCACGCGCCGGAAGGGTCGTCGACCTCCAGCTCCACCGGATCAGCGGCGACGTCGCGCTCGCCACCTCTCGTGAGGTGCAGCGACGCACTGCCTACAGGGGTGCCTCCGCCCCCGGGGTCATCGATCACCTCCGTCGGCGCGGTAGCAGCCATCAGACCGACCTGCGCCCGCGCCGCATCGTCGGCCACGCCGAGGTACTGCCCCGGGCACCCGACCGAAGCGGAGGTCACCCACGGTGACGCTGCGGACACGGCAGCCTCATCGGTCGCGACCACGCCCTGAGCCGCCGAGCCCAAGGGCAGGTGCACCACGCCGTCGACGAACTGGGCGGCGAGCACCAGACCAGCGGCGGCGGCACCGATCAGGACCAGCCGCCACAGACCAGGATGACGAGGCGTCTGCCACTCCGCCGTTCCTTCGACCTGCGCGTCGTCCATCGCCTCGTTCAGAAGCTCAACCGTCGTCTCAACCAACGGCTCGTCCACGGTCTCGACCACAGGCTCACCCATCGGGTGGTCCATCTGCTCCTCGCCACTCACGATGCCTTCTCCTCCGACTCGCTGCGGCCGAAAGGCAGCGCCAGGAACGCGATCACCACGGCCAGCGCGAGTGCGAGCAGGTGCCACGGCAACGCCGGAGTCCGGAGCACGACCTCAACCTCGTGGCTGCCGCCCGGCAGCGCTGCCGTGCCGTCCTGGACCACCGGGACGGACGCCCCGTCGACCAGGACGGTGACCTCTGACGCCCAACCCTGGCCCTCGGACGCACTGAGCACCGCACCTGCTGGCAGGTCCTCGACCCGGCCCACCGAGGTCCCATGCGCTCCGGTGACCCGAAGGTGATCGAGGACCACCCCATCTGCGGCCAGGACCTGGACCCTCGCGTGCTCGTTGTCGAGCATCCGCCAGAGCACCCGGTCTGCTGGACTGCTCACGCGCGTCATGCCGGGCAGTCTGTCCACCACGGTCACCAGGGGGTCCGACTCCTCCGCCCGCACCTCGACATACCCGACCCCCAGCGCCTGTAGTTGTGCCAACGCCTCGGCCGGCGTGCCCTCGCCGGTCATCGTCGAGACCGCCGCAGCGACCGGCGCCGGGTCAGCATGGGCTCCGCTCACCTCCCAGGCGAGGTCGCGCAGGATGCGGGCGGGCTCCGGCTCGACCCCGACCAGATCGGCGCTGACGAGGTGGGCAGCCTCGCTGTCGCCGCCCACGGTGTCGGCTGGCACGGAGGGCTCCAGGATGAGCGTTCGCAGAGCCAGTGGGCCACGTGCCTGCTCGGCGGCAACGGCCGGCAGGGGCGCGACCGCTCTAGAGAGCCGCGTGTCCATTGCACCGGGGATAGATAGTCCGGGTGCGACCATGCTCCACGTCAGACCCACCACCGCCGCGAGCGAAAGGACGCCACAGGACGCCCAGGCCAGCGTCGTGGTGGCCCTGGCCCGTGGTGACCGAACGGTCCCGGCTGCCGCTGCGGCGCGTCCAGCGTCGGACGTGACCAGCAGGTGCTCGAGCAGGAGCGCGGCTGCGATCAGGAGCGCAGCTGCGGTGAGCGAGAGGATGGTGCCCGGCCACGCGGTCACGCTCGCCCCCGCCTGGGGGTGGCCGGCCGGTAGCTCCCCCAGCCCGATGCGCGGAGCGACGAACGCCAGGCCGAGGGTGAGCAGTGCGCCGCCTACCAGGACCCCGGCGCGTCGACCCGCCGCTTTGGGCAACAGGAGGGCACCCAGCGCCGCGAGCCAGATCGGCACGCTCAGCCACAGCGGGAACGCCGCCCAGCTCCCGGGATCGAACGGCATACCGGCATTGAGCAGCATCATCTGCCACGCGCTGGCCGCCGCGGGGAGCCCGTCGCCAGCCAGCGTGGCACCGGCTCCGCCGAGCAACCGGCTCGGCGCGGACCAGAGCACCGGGAGCCACGGGAGCATGAGCAGCCAGGGCAGGAGGGCCAGGGCCAGGCCGCGCCAGCGGGCGCGAGCACGGCCGCCGACGACCAGCAACAGCCCGGCGAGGCTCGCCGCCACGAGGACGAGCGGCACCCATTGCGCGGCGACGGCTATCCCCAGCACAGTCGCAAAGGTGGCCGCGGTGCGCCGAGTGCTCGGTGCAGAGTCGCTGGACACGGCATAGCCGGCCACCAGCAGCGGCGCGAGCACGTGCACGACGACCGGCCCGACGCGTCCCGTCGAGACGGCCGCGGTGAGCGGGAGGGCCCCTGCCCAGCCGAGCGCGAGCACTGCGCGCAGCCAGCGGCGGCGGGTTGCCCGGCGCAACCCCAGATAGGCGGTGAGGACGCTCAACGGTGCCGCGAGCGCCAGCACCAGGCTCAGTGCCACCCCAGCCGTCGCGGTGCCGGTGGCGCCGCCGGGGAGGAGCTCCACGGCACGGGTGAGCGCGGACGCGGGCACCAACCACGCCTCTGCGCTCCCGGCATGCCCGAGCCCACCGCCGCGCCAGCCGTCCAGGGCGGAGCGCCACAGCCCTGCGGCATCCGCGGACGCTGCTCCGAGCTCACCGCCGGCGACGCCGCTCGATCCTGGGCGAAGTGCGCCCAGCAGCGGCCACCAGTGGTAGGTGGTGAGCACCACGGTCGCCAGCGCGGCCAGCGCCAACGGCCAGCTCCAGCGCGATGGCCGCGCCGCCGGTTGGCCAAGGTCGGAGAACTCCTCGGACACGGGCCCAGCCTCGGTCCCTTGCCGGGCGGTCCCCGCGGCAGCCCGGTTTCGGGAAGCGTCGACCGATCGTGGGTCGAGAGCCTCTCCGAGGGTCTCCACCGTCGACCGTAGGCCCGCGGACCGGGGGACGAAGAGGACGCCGAGGTCCGCGGGACTGACCCGGCGATGCGGGCGGAAGCGCCACCTGGCACGCCATCCGCGCAAGGGCGCGAACACCGCGCGCACGTCGGCCCACTCGTCCGCCGCCTCATGGGTCCGCTTGACCAGGAGCAGGAGCACGGCCGCCAGGGAGCTCGTGACGAGCACGCCGAGCGCGCGCCAGATACTGGCCAGCAGTGAGCTGCGTGCCAACGCGAGCTGGCGGAGCCGGATCCGGGTGCGGCGCGGGTGGGTGACCCCCAACCCGACGGGCCCCTGGGCGACCACGGCGTCCGGAGCCACCACGACGCGTTCGCCGTGCAGGTGAATCCGCCACCCCAGGTCGAGGCCCTCTACCCCGTCGGAGCCAAAATTGGGATCCAGTCCGCCGACGTCGGCGAGCACGTCGCTGCGGACCAGGACGCCGGCGAGTGGTGCGCCGAGGACATCCTGGCGAAGGTCGAGCTGGCCCTGGTCGACCAGGGCGGCTGCACGCTGGTCGACGGCACGTCCGGCGGGGGTGATGTGCTGCCCCACGCCGATCAGCAGACGGGGATCGTCAGCGCGGACCAGCTTGGGCCCGACCAGGCCGACCCGGCTGGTGCGTCGCACCGCCGCGGCAAGCGCCTCGAGCGCCCTCGGATCCGGTCTGCTGTCGTCGTGCAGCAGCCAGAGCCAGTGGTTCTCGTGCACCGGGAGCTCCGCCCGCGCGTCGTCCAAGACCCGCCACAGTTGCGGCTCGCCGTCGGCCGCTGCTGCCCCAGGGGGGGTGGGGCGGTGCACGACCGGCAGCTCCGTCCGAGCGTCGACGAACTCGTGGTCCTGCGGGTCGAGGCCGCAGATCAGCAGGCGTTGCGGAGCAAGGGTCTGGGCAACTATCGCGTCGAGGAGGTGGCCGAGGGAGTCCGGGGATGTCCCGGGGTGGGCGAGGACGACGACGGTGACGTCGCCGACGCTCGACCGCGCGGGGGGCATTGATCCCGGTCGCGGCCCGGGGTCACCGGGCGCGTCAGAATTGGTTGGTCTGACCGTCACCGAGTCAGACAGCGCGCTTCTTCAGCTTGCGCCGCTCCCGCTCGGACAGTCCACCCCAGATCCCGAAGCGCTCGTCATTGGCGAGCGCATAGTCCAGGCACTCGGCCCGCACCTCGCAGGAGACGCAGACTTTCTTCGCGTCGCGGGTCGAACCACCCTTTTCTGGAAAGAAGGCCTCCGGGTCAGTCTGCGCGCACAGGGCCCGCTCCTGCCAGGAAGGCTCTTCAACCTCATCGATGCCCTTCAGCAACGCCAACATTTCTCGCTCGTGCATGGCTCCTCCTCGACCTAGGCCTACACGGGTTCTCTTCAGTTCTCTCACCCGAGCTGCCCTCGGACGAAAGGTTACGTCAAGAGAATTACACGCGTGTCATCCCCAAGAGTCAACCCCTGATCTGCTATTGCCTCCCCAACTCTCACAATGGGGGTATGCAGATCACTGTCCTGTCCGGTGGCGTCGGGGGCGCCAGATTCGTCCGAGGACTCCTCCTCGCCCTGCGCCAGCGGAGATCCGCAGCAGGGGTCGACGGGGTTTCGGGGGGTGCTGAGAGCGCACCTGACACCGTCACCGTGATCGGCAACACCGGCGACGACATCACGATCTTCGGTCTCCGCGTCTGCCCCGACCTGGACTCATTGCTCTACACGCTGGGCGGGGGAGTCGACGAGGACCAGGGGTGGGGGCGGGCCGCAGACACCCACGAGCTGATGGGAGAGCTGGGCGCTCTGGGCGTCCAACCGCAATGGTTCGGCCTGGGCGACAAGGACCTCGCCACGCACGTGGCCCGCAGCCTCTGGCTCGGGCAGGGCCTCTCGCTGAGCCAGGTCACCGCACGGCTCGCGTCCCGGTGGGGACTGCCGGACCAGGGGGTCGTGCTGCTTCCGGTCACGGACACGCCGATCGAGACCCACGTCGTGATCGGCGGCGACGACGGGCAGGAGCGGGCAATCCACTTCCAGGAGTGGTGGGTCAAGGAGCGCGCAGCCGTCCTGGCGCACCGTTTTACCGTGGCCGGACTCGGGCAGGCCACCCCTGCCCCGGGCGTGCTCGAGGCGATCCGTGGCGCCGACGTGGTGGTGCTGCCACCGAGCAACCCGGTCGTCTCGATCGGCATCATCCTCGGCGTCCCCGGCGTGCGGGACGCCCTACGCGGTGCCCGTGCCCCGATCATCGGGGTGAGCCCACTCATCGGCGGTCACCCCGTCCGCGGCCATGCTGACGCCTGCCTGGCCCCCCTGGGAGTAGAGGTGTCGGCGGCCGGGGTCGCCGGACTCTATGACGACTTCCTGCGTGGCTGGTTGGTCGACGACGCCGATGCCTCCGCTTCCTACCCGGCCGGCGTGACGGTCCGGCACCTCGACCTGCTCATGCGAGACCTCGACGGCGCCGCGCGGATCGCCGGGGCCGCGCTCGACCTGGCCGAGCAGCTCCGGTGAGCCCGCCGGCACCGAAGCCTCTGCCCGCAGGCGCCGTCACGATCCTGCCCCTCGCGGGTCTGCCGGAGATCACCACCGGCGCCGACCTCGCCGCGCTGCTGATCAGCGAGCTGGACATCGTGGGCGGCCTGCACGACGGCGATCTCCTCGTCGTCTCCAGCAAGGTGGTGTCCAAGGCGCTCGGCCTCCGCGCCCCCGAAGGCACCGCGCGGGAGGACCTGGTGCATCGCCATACCCACCGCATCGTGGCCGAGCGCAGCACCCCGCAGGGGACAACGAGCATCGTCGAGTCCGTCGCTGGCCCGGTGATGGCCGCCGCGGGGCTGGACGCGTCCAACACGGGCGCCGGGGGCGGCGTGCTGGCCTTGCCGTCCGACCCCGACGGTGCCGCGCGCGATCTGCACGATGCCCTCGCCTCGCACTCCCCCGACACGGCCTTCGGCCTGGTGATCAGCGACACTGCGGGGCGCCCGTGGCGTCTGGGCCAGACGGACTTCGCCCTCGGCGCGCACGGCGTGCGGGTTGTCGACGACCTCCGCGGCGCGACGGACGCCGACGGACGCCCGTTGGCGGTGACTTCGCGAGCGGTGGCCGACGAGGTGGCAGCCGCCGCCGACCTGGTCAAGGGCAAGACCGGTGGGGTTGGGGCGGCTCTCGTGCGCGGTCTCGGCGGCTTGGTGACCAACGACACGGCCGCGGGCGCGCGCTCGCTGGTCCGGACGGGGCCCGCTGACTGGTTCGCACTCGGCCACCGCGAGGCCGTGCGCGCCGCTCTGGGCGCACCGCCCGGCAGCGCAGAAGCGAGGCACGTAGGCATTCCGTCGGTGACGCCGGAGGCGGACGAACTCCGTGGCGCTCGCGCGGTCCGACTAGCCCTGCTGGGGCACGAAGATGCGCACGTCCTCGGCGGAGTCTCTGGCGGTTATGCCGTGAGCTCTGCCTCGCCTCTCCTCGCAGGTCGGGTCGCGGCTCGGCTAGAAGTAGCGCTGGCCGGGGAGTCCGTCACGGCCAAGGTGCGCATCGCCTGACCGACCGAACGGTCGCCCCCGCCACGAGTCCGCTCAGCGAGCGCGTGCGACGGGGACGTGCTGACGCGGGGACAGCCGAGGACCGCGTCTTGGGCGCCGGGCGCCGGCGAGCTCGAGGTAGCGCTGGACGCGGTAGCGCTGGCCCGCCCATGGCCGCAGCAGGTCGACGAGCACCTGATCGTCCACGGGGTGCCCGGTCAGCGCCCAGCCGATGTTGGCTGCGACGTGATAGTCGCCGAAACTCACCGCGTCGGCGTCCCCGAGTGCCCGATGCGCGGTCTCGGCGGCGGTCCACACGCCGACCCCCGGGATGGCGAGCAGGCGGCGCCGCGCGGCGAGCAGGTCCAGGGTGGTGATCTCCTCCAGGCGGTCGGCGTGGGCGGCCACCCTCATCACGGTGTCGGCGCGCTGCGGTGTCACCCCGGCCCGGAGCCACTCCCAGGACGGGATGGCACGCAACGCGTCGGCCGACGGAGGGACATGCAACCCCAAGGCCGCCCCTGGCCCTGGAGCGGGCTCGCCGAAGCGTCGGACGACTCTGCGCCAGCCACCGAAGGCCTCCTGACCAGTGACCTTCTGCTCGATAATCGCGGGCACGAGCGACTCCAGGACGAGACCTGTCCGCGGGATTCTCCACCCGGGGTGCTGACGCCGGGCCCTCTCGACCACCGGGTGACCACCCTCAAAGCCGGCAGCTCCCACGTCCTGGGAACCCAGCATCGGAGGCAGCTTCTCCAGCACCCAAGACGCACCCGGCCCCCAGCTCTGCGCGAGCACCAGTCGCTCGGCCGGCCGCACCACGGTCCTCAACGTCGCTGGACCCTCTGGCGTCCTGATCCCCCGCCAGAGGGCGCCCGCGGACTGGACCCAGGCCGGGTCGCCCGCCCCCCGCCGAAGCACGCCCCAGGTCGCCGACAGGTCCACCGACCAGGGGGTCCGCAGGACCCTCTGCCGTGCTGCCGCACCTCGGCGCTGTCCATCGTTGGTCACCGCGCCACTGTGCACTGCTGCCAGCCCGTGCGCAAGGGTGGGCCCCCGCACCGGCTAGCGTGGGTCCGTGCCTTTCCCAGACCAGGTGCTCGCCAAAGCGGTTGCCGCCGATGCGACCCGGCCCGCCATCACCTTCTACGACGACACCACCGGTGGCGGGGGCGAGCGCATCGAGCTCTCTCGCCGGGTGCTGCGCACCTGGGTCTGCAAGGCGGCCAACGCCCTCCAGGAGGGGTTGGACGTGCAGCCTGGCTCCGTGGTCCTGGTGGACCTCCCCGGCCCCCACTGGCGACTCGTCTACTGGGCCCTGGCGGTGTGGTCCGTCGGCGCGACGCTGACCGTCGACACCCATGAGGGAGCCGACGTCCTCGTCACCACCGACCCGGACAGCGAGCTCGCGGAGGACTGCGACGAGGTCGTCGCGGTAGCTCTGCCCGCCCTCGCACGCTCCTTCGGTGAGGAACTGCGCTCCGGCATCGTCGACGAGGCGGCCGAACTTTCCAGCTATGCCGATGACTTCACCGCTTGGGACGACGTGACCGAGGAGGACACGGCCCTGGTCGACCAGGGCGAGCGGATCAGCTATGCCGAGCTGCTGGACGAACTGCCGCCGGTCCCGACCGGCTCGCGGGCCCTCATCACCACCACCGATCCCGGCCTCTTCCTGCGTCAGGTGCTCCAGGTGCTCGCCGCGGACGGATCAGTCGTCATCGTCCGTAGCGACCATGAGGACGGGGCCGACGTGAGTCAGGACCAGGATCGGCTCGCGTCCGAGGGCGTCAGCTTTGCGCTGGCGACCAACCAGGCCCCCGAGCAGACCACGTCCTGACCGCCCGGGTGCCGGACGGTATCCTCACGAGCATGGACAAAGTCGTCACCTCTGCAGCCGAGGCCGTCGCGGGGCTCACCGACGGCATGACCGTCACCGTCGGTGGGTTCGGACTCTCCGGCATCCCGACCGTGCTGATCGAGGAGGTCCTGAGGCAAGGCGCCACCGGCCTCCAGGTCGTCTCCAACAACTGTGGCGTCGACGGGGCCGGGCTCGGGCTACTTCTCAACGGGCGACGCATCTCGCGCGTGATCGCCTCCTATGTCGGGGAGAACAAGGAGTTCGCCCGCCAGTACCTCTCCGGTGAGCTCGAGGTCGAGCTCACCCCTCAGGGCACCCTCGCCGAGAAGATGCGCTCGGCCGGCGCCGGCATCCCGGCCTTCTACACCCCCACCGGTGTCGGCTCCCAGGTCTCCGAGGGGGGCCTGCCCTGGCTCTATGACACCGAGGGCAACGTCATCAAGACCTCCGAGCCGAAGGAAAAGCGTTCCTACACGGTGCGCGACGTCACCCGCGACTACGTGCTCGAGGAGTCGATCTTTGCCGACTTCGGTCTCATCCACGCCAAGAAGGGTGACCGGCACGGCAACCTCGTCTTCCACCAGTCGGCGCGCAACTTCAACCCGTTGTGTGCGATGGCGGCCAACATCGCCGTAGCCGAGGTCGAGGAGCTCGTCGAGCCTGGCGACCTGGACCCCGACGAGGTCCACCTGCCCGGGATCTACGTGCAGCGGGTGCTCGCGCTCACGCCAGAGCAAGTGGCCGCCAAGGACATCGAGAAGCGGACCACGCGACCCCGCCCGACCACCAAGGAGGCTTGATCATGGCTCTGACCCGTGAGGAGATGGCGGCACGCGCCGCCGCCGAGCTCAAGGACGGCGACTACGTCAACCTTGGCATCGGGATGCCGACGCTCGTGCCGAACTACGTCCCAGACGACATCGAGCTCGTGCTCCAGAGCGAGAACGGCATCCTTGGTGTCGGCCCCTACCCCTACGAGGGCGACGAGCATCCCGACCTGATCAACGCTGGCAAGGAGACGGTGACCCTACGCAAGGGCGCCAGCATCTTCGACTCGGCGACCAGCTTCGGGATGATCCGTGGCGGCAAGATCGACGCGGCGATCCTGGGCGCGATGCAGGTCTCTCAGGACGGCGACATCGCTAACTGGATGATCCCGGGCAAGATGGTCAAGGGGATGGGCGGTGCGATGGACCTGGTGCTCGGCGCCAAGAAGGTAGTCGTGCTGATGGATCACGTCGCCAAAGACGGAAGTTTGAAGATCCTGCAGGAATGCGACCTGCCGATCACCGGACTGAAGGTCGTGCAACGCATCATCACCGACCTCGCGGTCATCGACGTCACACCGCAGGGTCTGGTGCTGCGTGAGGTCGCGCCCGGGGTCACCGTGGACGAGGTCGTGGCCAAGACCGGCGCACCGCTGACCATCGCCGTGGACGACGACACCACCGAGACGGACCCCACGGCCCAGGTCTGAACGGCTGATCGGGCCTGACCGGCCGATCAGCCGCGGGCGTTGGTGCCGCGAAGGAATCCAGCGCCCCAGGTCAGATGCATGGTCGCGAGGACGGCTGGCATCCGGGTCATCACTCCCGGCCGCTCGGCCCGAGCGATCCACAGGCCGCCCACCACCACGGCCACCGCATACCCGCTCGGCAGCGTCCACAGCGGCCGCCACAAGAAGCCGCCGACGATCCCCGCTGCCAGCACCAGCACCGCGGCCGGCGGAGCAAGATAGCGCGCGCTCGCCGTCTCCGGATGCCGTCTCATCACCTGACGACGCCACTGACCCGTGGTGTAGAACTGCCGGGCCAGGTCGCGCCAGGTCGAGCGCGGGCGGTAGGTCACCGTCAGGCTGGGGTCGAACCAGACCAGCCCACCGGCTTCACGGATCCGATGGTTGAGCTCCCAGTCCTGCGCACGGCTAAATGATGGGTCGTAGCCCCCGACACGGTCGAGCCACTCCCGGCGAAAGACCCCCAGATAGACGGTCTCGGCCGGGCCGGCCGCGCCTCCGGTGTGAAACTTCGCGGCGCCGATCCCCAGCGGTGAGCGCATCGCCACTGCGACGGCCTGCTGCAGGTCGCCCAGCCCCTCGGCAAGCATGAGACCGCCGACGTTCGCCGCGCCCGTCTCCTGGAGGATCTCGGCGGCGCGTCGGATGTAGCCCTCGGACAGCGCGCCGTGACCGTCCATCCGGACCACGATGTCGTGCGTGGAGGCGGCAATTGCGGCATTGAGCCCGTCCGGGGTGCGGCCGGTCGGGTTCTCGACGACCAGCACACGGTCGTCCGCGGCCGCCAGCGCCTCCGCCACCTCGTGCGTACGGTCCGTGCCCGGGCCGATCGCGATGGCGACCTCGACCGGCCCCGGGTAGTCCTGGGCCAGCACAGAACCTACCGCTGCGGCGAGGTGGTGCTCCTCGTTGAGGATAGGCATGATCACCGACACAGGCTGGTATGTCGAGGGGTCGGCAGAAGTGCTCACCCGGCTGAGATTACCCGCGGGTCTGCGGATCCAGGTCAGCAGCGCGCCGCTTCCAGCAGTTAGCCAGGAGACTGGCCTAGTCTGGTGCGTCGTGCCGCACCGCCCTGAGGATGACTGGACCCGACCGATCCCCCGCACCACCCGCCCGGATCGGCGCTCCCGCGAGCCCCAAGGCCGGGACAGCTGGCGTGAGGACGCCACCGAGCGCATCCCGCGCCAGGAGCGTGCGGACCGCCGCTACGACGACGGCAGTCGGCCTGACCAGTACGACGACTACGACAGCTACGACGAGTCACCGGACGGCTACCGCGCCGAGCATCGCCCTTCCCGCTATGCCCCTGCGCCAGATCAGCGCAGTCGGCGCGCTGGTCCGCCACCACGCACGCCGCGACGCCGCCGCCGCTACCGGCTGCGCCGGTTCTTCGCGCTGCTCGCCATGGCAGTGATCGCCTACGTGGTCGCGATGATCATCGTCTTCGCCCAGATCTGGGGCAGCATCGCCACCATCGACTCCACCCCCAACGTCGCAGACCGGCCCAGCGGCGGGGCCGGAGAGTCCTACCTCCTGGTCGGGACGGACAGTCGCGACCAGCTCACCGCGGAGCAGCAGGACACCTTCGGGACGGGCTACACCGAGGGCTCACGCGCTGACACGGTCATGTTGCTGCATGTGCCCACCATGGGCGAGCCAACCCTCGTCAGCCTCCCCCGAGACTCCTATGTGAACGTCCGCGACCACGGAGCCAACAAGCTCAACTCGGCCCACTCCCTTGGCGGTCCAGCCCTTCTCGTGGACACCGTCGAGCAGGCCACCGGGTTGCGGATCAACGGCTACCTCGAGATCGGCTTCGGCGGGTTCGTCGGCGTCGTGGACAAGGTGGACGGCGTCAACCTGTGCCTCGACGCGCCGATCAAGGACGAGAAGGCACACATCGACCTGCCCGCCGGCTGCCAGGACCTCACCGGCCCGGATGCCCTCGGTTACGTCCGGATGCGTTATAGCGACAGGCGAGGCGACCTCGGCCGCGTCGAACGGCAGCGTGCCTTCCTCTCCGCCCTGGTCACCAAGATGGCCCGCCCGAGCACCATCCTCAACCCCTACTCCCTCCACCAGGTCGGCACCGCGACCGGCAGCGCCCTCGCCAGGGGCGAAGACACCTCGATGCTGGAGATGACCCGGATCGCACTGGCGATGCGTGCGGTCGCCAACGGCAAAGGACACTCGATCACGGTCCCCATATCCAACGTGGACTATCGGACCAACGTCGGCAGCACCGTGCTGTGGAACGAGAAGAGTGCTGCCGACCTCTTCACCGCGCTGCGCAACGGCGACCCCATCACGGTCCAGCCCTGAGCCCAGCGATGCCGCAGACCACCACCCCCTCTCCCGTCGGCGATGATCCTGGCGTCATCGCCGGGCGCTACCAGATCCAGCACGTCCTGGGACGCGGTGGCGGCGGCATCGTCTGGCTCGCGCTCGACCAGCACCTCGGGCGCAAGGTCGCGCTGAAGAAGGTCGCCGGCGAGGCCGACGCTGAGATCTTGGTGACACGCGGACTGCGGGAGGCCCGCACGAGTGCCGCGCTGGCCCACGACCACGTGGTGCGGGTCTACGACGCGTTCGAGTTCGAGGGCGCGCCGTGGATCGTCATGGAATACGTCCCTGGCCCCTCGCTCGCCGCTCTCCTGGAGGACGGCCGGTCGCTGCCGCCGTCCCAGGTCGCGCTCATCGGCGCCCAGGTCGCTCGGGCACTGGCAGCCGCCCACCGGGCCGGGATCCTGCACCGCGACGTGAAGCCGGCCAACGTGCTCCTCACCGATCCGAGCGGCCGCACCGCCAAGCTCACCGACTTCGGGATCGCCCGCGCCGAGGACGACCACCAGCTGACCCGGACCGGCATGGTGTCGGGCACCGCTGCCTACTTCTCCCCCGAGCTGGCCCAGGGGGAGGGCCCGAGCCCAGCTACCGACGTCTGGGCCCTGGGCGCCACCCTCTACGCCGCGGTCGAGGGTCGCAGACCGTTCCCCGACGCGGCCAACGCCGTCGCCCAGCTGCATACCATCGTCCGTGAGGAACCCCGCGAGCCGCAGCAGGCAGGCCCGCTCACCCCCGTGCTCGCTGGCATGCTGGACGGCGACCCTGCGCGGAGGTGGACTGCCGAGCAGGCTGCGCACGCTCTGGACCGGATCAACGGCACCGCTTCATCGACCGGGGACACCGCCGCCCCCGGACTGCCTGCTGCTGCCCAGGTATGGCGAGGCGCGGCGACGCAGGCGCAGTCACCAGTGGGGCGCACCCGTGAGCAGCAAGTCGCCGCCCCCGCCCCTAGTCCGGCGTCGTCAACCCCGGCCCCACCCACCCGCTCCCCCTCGCCGATCCGGCGGCCACCCGGCCCACGTCCACCGGCACGGCGTCGTCAGTCCACCAGCCGGGTGATGGCGTGGGTGCTGGGCATCCTCCTAACCATCCTTCTCGGATGGCTCGTCTACACGATCGCGACAGGGGCCACCGGGCTCGGCGGGCCGACGACGAGCCGCGAGCACAGCGACTCCTCGGCCCCAGAGGGAACCCCCGTCACGGCCAAGCAGGCCGAGCAACTCGTGCGCGATTGGTACTCGACCCTGCAGGCCGACGGTCTCCCCGCCGCCCAGAAGCTGATGCTTCCCAGTGCCTCAGTCGATCCAGCGATCGCTGAGGGGCTTGACGACATCACCCTCTCCGACGTGACCACGACTGTGCTGCCAAACGGGAGCGCCACGGTGTCGCTCACCGCCTCCTACGACTACGGCTCGAGCCTGATCGTGCAGCGCGAGGACCTCATCGTGACCCGCTCAGACGGGCATCCGCGGATCGCCAGCCGGGGCACCACGATGCTGGACGGATAGGGCCTAGCCTCGCAGCAGCGCCCGCGCCATCACGATGCGCTGCACCTGGTTGGTGCCTTCGTAGATCTGGGTGATCTTGGCGTCGCGCATCATCCGCTCCACCGGGAAGTCCTTGGTGTAGCCGTAGCCGCCGAGCAGTTGCACGGCATCCGTGGTGACCTCCATCGCCACGTCCGAGGCAAAGCACTTGGCGGCCGCGCCGAAGAACGCCAGATCCGCATCGCCGCGCTCGGACTTGGCGGCAGCGACATACACCATCTGACGTGCCGCCTCGAGCTTCATCGCCATGTCCGCGAGCATGAACTGGATCCCCTGGAACTCCGCGATCGCCTTGCCGAACTGCTGGCGTTCCTTGACATAGCCAAGGGCAAAATCCAACGCTCCCTGGGCGATCCCGACGGCCTGGGCACCGATCGTGACGCGCGTGTGGTCAAGGGTCTGCAGCGCGATCTTGAGTCCGTCACCGAGCCCTCCGACGAGTCGGTCGCCGGGGATGATGCAGTTGTCGAAGTGCAGCTCACGGGTGGGACTGCCCTTGATCCCCAGCTTCTTCTCCTTGGCGCCGAAGCTGAAGCCCTCATCAGACTTCTCGACCACGAAGGCGCTGACGTTGCGTCCGCGTGGACCGTCGGGGTCGGTGACGGCCATCACCGTGTAGTACTCGGACACCCCGGCGTTGGTGATCCACGACTTCTGACCGTTGAGCAGGAAGCTGCCGTCGGACTGCTCGATCGCCTTGCACTTCATCCCCGCGGTGTCCGACCCCGCTCCCGCCTCGGACAGCCCGTAGGAGAACATTGCCTCCCCGCGAGCGACCGGCGGCAGATAGGTGCTCTTGATCTCCTCGCTGGCGGCCAGCAGGAGCGGCATCGTGCCCAGCTTGTTGACGGCCGGGATGAGCGAGGAGCTCGCGCAGACGCGGGCCACCTCCTCGATGATGAGGCAGGTGGCCAGCGCGTCGGCACCGACGCCGTCGTACTGCTCGGGGATGTGAGAGGCGTGAAAGTCGGTGGCGGTCAGCGCCGTGAGCGCCTCCTGCGGAAACCTGCTCTCCTCGTCGACCTCGGCGGCGTATGGGGCGATCTGCTCCTCGCAGACGGCCCTCACCGCCTCCCGCAGGGCCTCGTGATCTTCATTGATCTTGAACAGGTCGACGTCGCTCATGACGTCAGACTACTTGCCCTCAGCGCGTCCGCTCAGAGCTGTTCGCGCAGCGCCGCACCCTTGGCGTGCGCCTGGTCACGCAGGGCGTCGGCGAAGGTGGCCAGCTGCGCGCGCCACGCGGCCGCCTGTTCCCCTTCGCCGGCGGCCAGGACCCGCACCGCGAGCAGCCCGGCGTTGCGGGCACCGGCGATAGAGACCGTGGCGACCGGGATCCCGGCGGGCATCTGGACGATCGAGAGCAGCGAGTCCATGCCGTCCAGGTGCTTGAGGGGGACCGGCACCCCGATGACCGGCAGCACGGTGACGGAGGCGAGCATCCCGGGCAGGTGCGCGGCACCACCAGCGCCGGCGATGATCACCCGCAGCCCGCGCGCTTGGGCGGACCGGCCGTAGTCGATCATCTCGGCCGGCATCCGGTGCGCGGAGACGACATCCGCCTCGTAAGGCACCCCGAACTCGTCCAGCGCCGCAGCGGCGGCCGCCATCACCGGCCAGTCGCTGTCGCTGCCCATGACGAGGCCGACCAGGGGGTGGCGCTGCTCACTCATCGATGACTCCTCGCAGATAGTCGGCGGCGTGCTGACCGCGTTCGCGCAGCGCGGTCAGGGACTGTGCGGTGCCGTCGCCGCCGTAGACCGTCACGTGCCCGAGCTTGCGGCCCGGACGCACGCCCTTGCCGTAGAGGTGCACCTTCAGCCCGGGGTCGCGCGCCAGCAGGTGGCGGTAGGTCGGGTAGAGGTCGGGGTAGTCACCGCCCAGGACGTTGGCCATTACCGTCCACGGCTGCCGCGGTGAGGGATCGCCGAGCGGCAGGTCCAGGACGGCGCGCAGATGCTGCTCGAACTGGCTGGTCACGCTCCCGTCGATGGTCCAGTGGCCGCTGTTGTGCGGGCGCATGGCGAGCTCATTGACCAGGTATGACGTCTTTTGGGTGAGCGGGTCGCGCACCTCGAACATCTCGACCGCGAGCACCCCGGTCACGCCGAGCTCACCGACGATCCGCAGCGCTCCCTCGCAGGCGGCTAGCGCCAGCGCAGGGTCCAGGTCGGGCGCCGGCGCGAGGACCTCGGTGCAGACCCCGTCGGTCTGCACCGTCTCCACGACCGGCCAGGCGACCGCCTGACCCGACGGGCTGCGCGCCACGAGCGCCGCGAGCTCCCGGGTGAAGGGCACGAGTTCCTCCAGCAGCAGACCCTCGGCCAGCCCGTCCTGGCCGACGCCGGCGAGCCACGGCTGCACCTGTGCCAGATCACGGCATACCTGGACGCCCTTGCCGTCGTAGCCACCCCGCGGGGCCTTGACCACGATCGGCCAACCGACCTGCTCCGCGAACGCCTCGACCTCTGCTGCCGTCCGAGCCTGCGCCCACCGTGGGCACGGGATGCCCATCTGCGTGAGGCGGCGGCGCATGACCAGTTTGTCCTGCGCGTGCAGCAGCGCCTCGGGGGCAGGATGGACCGGGATCCCCGCGGCGACCACGGCAGCCAGGATCTCCTGGGGGACGTGCTCATGGTCGAAGGTGACGACGTCGCAGCCGCGCGCCCAGCGCACGACGCCCTCCAGATCGGTGTGCTCGCCCACCGGGCTGTGTGGCACGACGAGGGCGGCGCTGTCCCCACGGCTCTGCGCCAGGACCGAGAGGGTCAGGGAGAGCGCGACCGCCGGTGGCTGGCACATCCGGGCCAGCTGCCCACCGCCGATGATGCCGACGACCGGGAAGCCGCCTTCCGCACGCGCGGGGTCCAGGGGCTGGTCGGGCTGGGGAGGATGCGCGTCGATCACCCGACGACCCTACCCAGAGCGGGCCAGATCGCCCAGCGGTGGCACGTAGACTCCCCCGGTGACTCCTGTGCGCCGATCGCTCGTCGACCGACTGCGCACCGGCTATACCGCGCTGGCCCAGGAGGTCGCCAAGTTCGGGGCGGTCGGGGCCCTCGCTTTCGTCCTGGACACGCTGATCTACAACGTCCTCGTCTTCGGCTTCCCGGGGCTAGTTGAGGGGTCGCTGCCCGGACATCCGTTGGTCGCCAAGGTCATCGCCACGAGCATCGCCACGGTCTTCTCCTGGCTCGGCAATCGGCTGTGGACCTTCCGGCACCGGATCAGTCGAACGCTGGGGCACGAGTTCGTCCTCTTCGTCTTCTTCAATGCGGTAGGTCTGGCGATCGCCCTCGCCTGTCTGGGCCTGTCTCGCTACGTCCTGGGGCTAGAGAGCCAGCTCGCCGACAATGTCTCCGGCAACGGGATCGGCCTGGTGCTCGGCACGCTCTTCAGGTTCTGGGCCTACCGCACCTTCGTCTTCCGGCCACAGGTCGACTCCGAGGGCGGGAGCGCCCAGCACGAGTGAGCACCGCGTCCCGAGGATGCCTCACGGGCTACGGCGTCGAGGCGAGTGAGAGATAGAGCGCGAAGATCGGCGGGCGGGTCTGCGTCAGCTCGAGTCGGCCACCGCTGGCCTCCGCGGTCTCCCTGGCCACGGACAGGCCAAGGCCGGTGCCCGCCCCGGTGCTCACGCTGCGATCAAAGATCAACCGTGACATCTCCTGCGGGATCCCGCTGCCCTGATCGGTCACCGTGAAGACCGCAGACGGCCCCGACCGCGCCACGTGCAGACCGACCCGGCCGCCGCCGTGCACCAGGGAGTTCTCGACCAGAGTGTTGAGGATCTGGGACAGACCTGAGCTGCTCGCTTCCACGATCATGCCGCGCTCAGCGCTGAGCTGGATCGCCCGTCCCTGCTCGGCGAAGGCCGGGGTCCACTCCTCGTCCAGCCCGGCGAGCACCGCATCGACCGAGGTCAGGGCACCGCCGCTGGCATGGCCCGGCCGCGTCCGACGGAGCAACTCGTCGACCACACCAGTGAGGCGCTCGACCTGGGCGATCGCGATGTCGGCCTCGGCCCGCGCCAGCACCACGTCCTGCGACTGAGCGATCTCCTCCAGCCGTAGGAGCAGGGCCGCCAGCGGGGTGCGGAGCTGGTGCGAGGCGTCGGCGGCGAAGGAGCGCTCCGAGACGAGGGTGCGCGCGAAGGTGTGGTGGTGACGATCAATCTCGCGGGCGACCGCGTCGATCTCCGGGACTCCCGCCTGCCACGGCTCTGGCTCAACGACGCGGCCCGGCCGCGCATGCGGGTCGAGGGCGAAACCGCCGGAGGCCATCTCGTCGGTGCGGTGGGCCAGGCGCCGCAGCGGGTCAGCCACGGACTCGGCGGCTCGGTCGGCCAGCGACCTGACGACCGGGACGCTGATCGCGCCGACGACCAGCACGACGAGGACCACGGCGACCACGCTGACCCAGAACTGCACCGTGACGTCCTCCCCGGGCCAGTTCGCCGAGCGGATCTGGCGTACCACCCAACTGACCGCCGCAGTCACTGCCACGGCGATGGCCAGAGTGCTGAGCAGGACCCGCACCGCGACCTCGCGGAACACGGCGCGCACGGGCGTCAGTCCTGGAGGTCGTTCTGGAAGCGGAAGCCGACCCCACGGACGGTCGCGATGTAGCGGGGACTCTGCGCGTCGTCGCCGATCTTGCGCCGCAGCACGGACACGTGCATGTCGAGCGTCTTAGTGGAGCCGTACCAGCTGTCCCACACCTCACGCATGAGAGTCTCCCGGGAGACGACCCTGCCCTCCTCGCGCATCAGCACCCGGAGCAGCTCGAACTCCTTGGTGGTCAGGCGCAGCTCCTTGTCGTGCAAGAAGACTCGGCGGGCGCCGACGTCCATCCGCAACGATCCGGGCGTCCGGCTGGGGGTCTCCGGTCCGCGGCGCAGCAGCGCCCGCACCCGGGCCATCAGCTCACCGAGGCGGAAGGGCTTGGTCACATAGTCGTCCGCGCCAGCATCCAGCCCGACGACTGTGTCGATCTCGTCGGTGCGCGCGGTGAGCATGAGGACCGGCACAAAGACGCCGGCGTCGCGCAGCCCTCGACACACGTCGAGGCCGTCCATCAGCGGTAGCCCCAGGTCGAGGATGACCAGGTCCGGGCCTGGCTGGCTCACCCCTTCGCTGAGGGCGGAGCGGCCGTCGGCGGCGACGACGACGTCATAGCCTTCGCGGCGCAAGGCGCGCGCGAGCGGCTCGGAGATGGTGGCGTCATCTTCGGCCAAAAGGACTCGGATCACTAACTCCTTACTCGTCGCGGTGGGCACAGTATCGGTCGGCATCTCGTGGCGGGCCCATCCTGGGCTCAGTGCCCCGGCCAGTTCGGGGTGCGTTTCTCGGCAAAGGCGGCCACGCCCTCAGCGCGGTCGCCGCTGAACGCGGTCGCCCGCCAGCAACCGTCCTCGATCTCCAGGCCGGCGGCGAGATCGACGCCCATGCCCAGCCGCATCGCCTTCTTGGCGTTGCGCACGCCGACGGGCGAGTTGGCAGCGATCGCCGTGGCGAGCTCCAGCGCCCGGTCGCGGGCGGTCCCCGCGGGCACCACTTCATCGAGCACCCCCAGGTCCTTGCCCTCCGCCGCCGACATCCGCCGGGCGGTGAAGATCATCGAGGCCGCGCGTGACCAGCCGACCCGCCTCGTCACCAACTGCGTGCCGCCACCCCCCGGGATCACGCCGACGCTGACCTCCGGCAGCCCCACGGTCGCTTGCTCCCCGGCCACGATCAGGTCGCAGGACAGGGCGATCTCCATACCTCCGCCGAGGGCAAAGCCCTCCACGGCCGCGATCGCCGGCACCGGTAGGTCGAGCACGCCGCGGTAGGCCTGCTTGGACACCAGCCGGTGCTCCATCATCTGCGCGTCGGTGAAGGTGTTGCGCTCCTTGAGGTCGGCACCCACGCAGAAGGCCCGCTCGTGCACGCTGGTGATGACGACTGCCCGCACGCTCGGGTCGGCAGCAAGCTCGGCGGTCGCTGCGGTGATCTCGGCGCTGAAGGCGGTGTTGATCGCGTTCATCGCCTCCGGCCGGTTGAGCCTCATCTCGACCACGTGACCGTCCGCGTGCCTGGTCAGTTGCAGCATCGTCGGGGCATTCATGCCGTCAGGCTACTTGGGGTCCGCTACCCGAGGTCGGGTCGGCCCGGC
>NZ_JAUNVI010000016.1:46705-47971 GCF_030537745.1 Ornithinimicrobium sp.
TCCGGCAGGGGTGCGCCACCTCGCGCAAGCCGCCAAGAGGTCGCCGTCGGCACCGGGAGCGCAGCCAAGGTGTGGTCGACGTTGACGCCGGTGCCGATCACGACGACGCGGCCGCTGTGGACGGTGGTCACCTGCGCGAGCGTGCCCGCGACCTTGCCCCATCGCCGACCTTCCGCCTCCAGGACGGGCTCCTGCGCCTGCCCCTGCTCCTGCGCTTGCTCCCGACCAGCCCCCGCCCGGACCCCGGTGTCCTCACGCAGCGGGACAAGCACGTCGTTGGGCCACTTCAGGCCGGCCGTGACCGCCCAGCGGCTGTCCTGCAGGGCGCCCGCGAGAGCCAGGCCGGCCACCATCGGGAGCCAGCCCATCAGCTCCCCGGGCACGCTCGGCACCACCACAGAGATCGCCATGCCAGCTCCGGGTGGGGATGCCCAGACTCGGCCTTGCCGGCCTTGCCCCGCCGATTGGTGGTCGGCCACGAGCACCCTTCCGATGCGCGGATCCAGAAGAGCCTCGGCGTTCGTGGAGCCGATGGATTCATGATGTTCCGGCGCGGCCCAACGCAACAAGGTCATGTCGACAAGGCTAAGTTGTCACCATGACCGACACCGCCAACGCCGGACAGAGCAGCGCGCCCGCGGGCAGCGACAGCGGGACCGGATCGGGGCCGGACCTACGCACCACCGCGGGCCGCCTGGCCGACTTCCACGAGCGGGTCCACACCGCGGTCAACGCCGGCTCGGCCAAGGCGATCGAGAAGCAGCACGCCAAGGGCAAGGCGACCGCGCGCGAGCGGATCGACTCGCTGCTGGACGACGGTTCCTTCACCGAGCTCGACGCCCTCGCCCGCCACCGCTCGACCGCCTTCGACCAGGAGCACAACCGGCCCTACGGCGACGGCGTGGTCACCGGCTATGGCACCGTTGACGGGCGCCCGATCGCGGTGTTC
This sequence comes from Ornithinimicrobium sp., assembly GCF_030537745.1. GTDB lineage: Bacteria > Actinomycetota > Actinomycetes > Actinomycetales > Dermatophilaceae > Ornithinicoccus. The sequence continues at coordinate 47,655 of NZ_JAUNVI010000016.1, forward strand.
TCGCAGGACTTCACGGTCTTCGGCGGATCGCTGGGCGAGGTCTTCGGAGAGAAGATCGTCAAGGTCATGGATCTGGCGATGAAGATCGGGTGCCCGGTCGTCGGCATCAACGACTCCGGTGGTGCGCGCATCCAGGAGGGGGTCGTCGCGCTCGGGCTGTATGCCGAGATCTTCAAGCGCAATGTGCACGCCTCGGGAGTGATCCCGCAGATCTCCCTGGTCCTGGGTCCGTGCGCCGGTGGCGCTGTCTACTCCCCCGCGATCACCGACTTCGTGGTGATGGTCGACCAGACCTCGCACATGTTCATCACCGGCCC
>NZ_JAUNVI010000017.1:0-12699 GCF_030537745.1 Ornithinimicrobium sp.
TCAGGCCAGGCGCGGGGTGGGCGTGAAGGAGATCGGGTAGTTGACGGCCCCGGTGTTGCCCGACACCGGCAGCCACCGGCCGGGGCCGTCGTGGTGCGCATCGGGCATCCGTGCCGCCAGGATCGGCAGCGCCACCGCCATGTCCATGCGGGCCACCCAGTGGCCAAGGCAATGGTGCACGCCCCCGCCGAAGCCCATGTGCATCGGGTGCTCGACCTCGATGTCAAAGGAGGGGTCTGGCTGTGCGCGAGGGTCGGTGCCGGCGCTGTGGGAGAGAACCTGGACGATCTCACCGGACCGCAGTTCGAGCCCGTCGCCCAGATCGACGTCCTCGAGCGCCTCGCGCGTGATCCAGGTAACGGTCGGGTTAACCCGCATGACTTCCTCGACCGCGTTGCGGCCGAGGTCGGGCCGCTCGCCGAGCAGCCGCCACTGGTCGGGGTGGGCCAGCAGCGTCTGCAGAGCCAGGGTCAGCTGGTTGCGCGTGGTCTCCATACCTGCGAAGACCAGGAAGACCAGTGCCACCGAGAGCTCTTCGGAGGTCAGTGCGCCAGCTTCCTGGTGCTGCACCAGCGAGGTCACCAAGTCATCTCTGGGGTTGGCCGACCGGTCCTTTACGACGGCGTCGCAGTAGCCATAGAGACCTTCGAGGGCAGCCTCGATCCGCGGCAGGTCATCCTTGATCCGCACCCCGAAGCACTTGCCGAGGTCGTCAGCCCAATGCGCGACGTGATCCCACTCGCTCTCGGGCAACCCCAACAATCGGCAGAGCACCCTGGAGGCATAGGGCTCGGCAAACTCCTTGACGAACTCGACCGATCCGCGCTCGCTGAAGCTGTCCACGAGCTCATTGGCCAGCTCGGCGAAGCCCGGCACCATCTGCGCGATCACCCCTTGCTTGAACGCTGGATTGAGGAGTCGTCGGACCCGCAGATGGTCTTTGCCCTCGAGCGAAAGGAGGGTGTCGTCCCACCACTGGCTGAACATCCCCGAGTGGATCCCGTTCTGCGCCGGCCACTGCGCGCTGCCCTGACGGAACCTTCGATCCTTGAGCAGAGCCGTCACCTCGGCGTGCCGAAGAACGGCATACCCGTAACTGGTCCGCGCCCAGAAGGACTCCTCCCGAGCCTCGTGCACGACCGCGCTGGTGACATCGAACATCGGGTCCGCGAGATCAAGGAATCGGGAGCTCATGTCGACACCCTAGGGGTGGTCTGGCAAGAACGACCGCCCGGTGTGTCGGCGGCGACCGCCCGGTGGGAGGGGTTGGCCTGGTCGAGCAACCGCTCGCCGTTGCGCCAGAGCACGTCCCGCAGCCAGTCCTCGCCCAGCTCCCACCGGTGCAGGGCCTGGAGCTGATGGGCGTAGGGGTAGGGGATGTTGGGAAAATCCGAGCCGAGCAGCACCCGGCCCTGCAGCTCGACCAGCCTGCTCAGGAAGCGGCGCGGGACCGGCGCGACCCGCTCCATAAAGTCGGTGCCGACCATGGTGGTGTCTAGGTGCACGCGCTCATAGCGCTCGACCAGGTCGGCGAAGGCGTCGTAGTCCGGCATGCCCATGTGGGCGATCACCAGGGTCAGGTCCGGGTGATCCGCCAGCAGCCGCACGATCGACTCCGGGCCGGTGAAGCGCCCCGCCCGGGGCCCGTGTCCTGCATGGATCACCACCGGCACCCGCGCCGCCGACAGCGAGGCCCATGCCCCGTCGAGCTGCGGGTCGTCTGGCAGGAGGTCCGAGACCGTCACGTGCACCTTGACCAGCTGCACACCGCCCCGGACGGCCGCCTCGACATACTCCGTCACTCCCGGCTCGGGGTAGAGCGTGGCGCACCGCAGCACCTGCGGATGCGTGTCGGCGAGCTTGGCGCACCACCCGTTGAGCCCCGCGGCCATCCCCGGCTTGTGGGCATAGGTCAGCGCCGGCACGCGACGGATCCCCAGCCCCGAGAGGGTATGGAGCCGCTCCTCCTGGGAGGTCCGGTAGTGGATCGGCCAGGGGACGCCGTAGTGACGCTCCCCCTCGTCGAAGAAGGCCCAGATCCTGGCCATCAACCGGTCGGGGTGGAAGTGCACGTGCACGTCTGCCAGACCAGGCAACCCGAGAGCGTCGAGATAAGCGGGGACCTCTTCGTCCGAGCGGGGCCCCCCGGCGCTGCTCACCTGACCGCCTCGCGCAGCGCGGCTCCCGCCTGCACGCCATACCCGCCGCCGAACAGCAGCGCGTGCACCAGCAGCGGGACGCTCTGGTAGAGCGCGATCCGCTCCGTCCACCCCACCGACAGCGGATAAGCCTCAGCGTAGGCCGATAGGGCCCGTCCGCTGAAGCCGCCGAAGAGCTGCATCATTGCCAGGTCGACCTCGCGGTGGCCGTACTGCGCGCACGGGTCGATCAACCACTCGTGGCCGAGGCGATCGATGATCCGGTTGCCCGCCCACAGATCGCCGTGGACGAGCGTCGGCGCTTCGACCGGCCCCAGGTGCTCGGCGCTGAGCTGCTCGACCAGCGCCGCCGTGCCCGGGTCGATCGCACCCGCGTCGGCCGCCTGGCGCGCGAGCGGGATGAGGCGCCGCTCGATCCAGGCCTCCTCCCAGGTGTCGCTCGGCGTGAGGTCCACCGGGCAATCTCCGAGGTAGCCCGTCGGCTCACCGTCGACCGAGCCGTAGCGCGAGCCCGTGCTCCGATGGAGCGCGGCCAACTCTTGGCCGAAGCGCTCTTCGGTCAGCGCGGTCCGGTGCTCGCCACGCTCGATCCAGGCGAGAGTGATCTGGTCCTCTGGAGCGTCGAGCACTTCGGGCACCCGGGCACCGGCCCCGGCGAGTGCCCTCAGGCCAGCCACCTCTCGAGCGAAAAAGAGCGGCGGCGCGTGTGGTGAGGTCTTGCGGAACGCAGCTCGGCCATCGGCGGTCGTGATCTGCCGCGGTGGCCCCGTGACGGTCACCACGGCCTCAACGCAGCACGCGGTGGGCAGCCACGATCTCCCCCGCCGTGCCGTCGGTGAGGGCCTGGACCAGCCCGGCGACCGCGTCTTCGACCTGGTCGTACATGGACACATAAGCCTCCCTGGGCAGGCCCCACGGGTCCGGCACGTCCCGCACGCCAGTTGCGGCGTCGCTGGCGAACGCCCCGAGCCGGATCACCTTGGCCTCGTCCTGGGGAGTGCGGGCCAGGGCCAGCAGATCTGCTTCGTTGGAGGAATCCATGACCACGATGAGGTCGACATCCTCGAACATCGACGGCACGAATTGCGCCGCACGGGTGGCGAAGGTGTAGCCCCGACGCTCCCCCTCGGCGATCGACTCGGGGTGCGGTCGGGAGCCGATGTGATAGTCGCCGGTGCCCGTCGAGCTCACGTCGATGTCGTCCAGGCCGGCTTCCTCCACCTGGCGGACGAGCACCGCCTCCGCGGCTGGTGAGCGGCAGATGTTGCCGAGGCAGACAGTCATGATGCGCATGGCCCCAGTCAACCATCGCCCGTTTCGTCGGCCCGGTGGGCGGGTAGTCCGTCGTGGGATGCTGTCGAGATGAGCGAGCAGGTCAGAGCGGCACTAGAGGCCAAGGCGGCGCAGGTGAAGGAGCAGATGACGAGCCTGAGTCGACCCGTGGAGGACCAGGGCAGCATCTCGTTCGGCAAACGGGTCGGGGACGGCACCGCGATGGCTGTCGACCGGTTGACGTCGGTTTCTGCACACGACAACCTGGGCACGATCCTGCAACAGGTGCGCCACGCCCTCGATCGCCTCGACGAGGGCGGGTATGGCGTGTGCGAGGTGTGTGGGGAGGCCATCCCCGAGGGCCGTCTCGAGGCGCGGCCATGGGCGACCCGCTGCATCCGCCACACGGACTGACCGCACCCGGCGTGGCCACCTTGCACCGTTGCGCCCATCGCGAAACCTGGGGACATATACCCTGACCTGGTTGGATCTGCAACCTACGCAGGCGTAGGATTGGGTCAATATGTCGTCTACGATCCTCACCAAACTCGACCGCGTCGTCATCCGTTTCGCCGGCGATTCCGGCGACGGCATGCAGCTCACCGGTGACCGGTTCACCTCGGACGCGGCAGCCCTCGGCAACGATCTGTCTACCCTTCCCAACTTCCCCGCCGAGATCCGCGCTCCGCAGGGGACTCTGCCTGGTGTCTCTAGCTTCCAAGTCCAATTCGCCGACCACACCATCGCCACCCCGGGGGACGCCCCGGACGTCCTCGTCGCGATGAACCCCGCGGCCCTCAAGGCCAACCTGCGCGACCTGCCCGCCGGGGCGACGATCATCGCGGACGCCGACGAGTTCACCAAGCGCAACCTGGCCAAGGTCGGCTACGAGTCCAACCCGTTGGAAGACGAGTCGCTGACCGGCCAGGGTTTCCACCTGCACGCGCTCCCGCTGACGAGCATGACGGTCGAGGCGCTGGCGGACTTCGGCCTGACCCGCAAGGACAAGCAGCGCGCCAAGAACATGCTCGCGCTCGGGCTGCTCTCCTGGCTCTACTCCCGCGACACGGCCGGCACCGAAGCGTTCCTGCGCGCCAAGTTCACCAACGCTCCCGAGGTGCTCGAGGCCAACCTGGTGGCGTTGCGCACCGGCCACGCGTACGGCGAGACGACCGAGGACTTCGCGGTCCGCTACGAGGTGGCGCCCGCCCCGATGCCAGCGGGCACCTACCGCACCATCACCGGCAACCAGGCCCTCGCGATGGGGCTCGTGGCCGCCTCCCACCGGGTCGACCTGCCGCTCGTGTTTGGTTCCTACCCGATCACCCCGGCTTCCGACATCCTCCACCAGCTCTCCGCCCTCAAGGCCCACGGCGTGACCACGCTGCAGGCAGAGGACGAGATCGCCGCGGTCGGGATGGCGCTGGGCGCCTCCTTCGGCGGTCGCCTCGGCGTCACGGCCACCTCAGGCCCAGGACTCGCGTTGAAGGCGGAGACGATCGGGCTGGCGGTCTCGACCGAGCTGCCGTTGGTCATCATCGATGTCCAGCGTGGTGGTCCGTCGACCGGCCTGCCCACCAAGACCGAGCAGTCTGACCTGCTGCAGGCCCTCTACGGCCGCAACGGCGAGTCGCCCGTAGCGGTCATCGCGGCGCAGTCCCCCTCGGACTGCTTCGACGCGGCGTTCGAGGCCATCCGGATCGCGACGACCTACCGCACGCCGGTCATCCTCCTCTCCGACGGCTACCTGGCCAACGGCTCGGAGCCCTGGCGGATCCCGGACGTCGGTGACCTGACCACGATCCACGTCGAGCAGACCACCGAGCTCAACGACGTGGACAAGGACGGCAAGCCGGTCTTCCACGCCTACGTCCGCGACCCGGACACGCTGGCCCGGCCCTGGGCGGTCCCCGGCACTCCGGGCCTGGAGCACCGGCTCGGGGGCATCGAGAAGGCCGACATCACCGGCAACATCTCCTACGACCCCGACAACCACGACAAGATGGTCCGGCTCCGCCAGGCCAAGATCGACCGGATCGCCGACTCGCTACCCCGGCTGGAGGTGGACGACCCGAGCGGTGACGCCCGGGTCCTGGTGCTGGGCTGGGGCTCGACGTACGGCCCGATCGCGGCAGCGACCCGCCTGGTCCGCGCCACGGGCGCCAAGGTTGCCCGGCTCCACCTGCGACACCTCAACCCGTTGCCCGCCGACCTGCCCACCCTGCTGCGCCGCTACGACCGCGTCGTCCTGCCCGAGATGAACCTCGGCCAGCTCGCGCTCCTGCTGCGCGGCAAGTATCTCGTCGACATTCGCAGCCACACGGCCGTCCGCGGCCTCCCCTTCAAGGCCGTCGAGCTGGCCCAGGTCATCCACGAACACCTCCTGGACCTCGACATCGAGGAGATTGCATGAGCAGCAGCACCGATCTGGGTATGCCGTCGCGCGCCGAGTCCACCGGCTCGCCCGCCGAATCCGACCCCGGCACCGGTCGCGTCCCGACCCTGCCCGAGGGCGAGAAGCTCACCAAGAAGGACTTCACCTCCGACCAGGAGGTCCGCTGGTGCCCCGGCTGCGGCGACTACGCCGTGCTCGCGGCAGTCCAAGGCTTCCTGCCCGACCTAGGGCTCAAGCGCGAAAACATTGTCTTCATCTCGGGCATCGGCTGCTCCAGTCGCTTCCCCTATTACCTCGACACCTATGGCATGCACTCGATCCACGGGCGCGCCCCAGCCATCGCGACCGGCCTGGCCACCGCACGGGAGGATCTGTCGGTCTGGGTCATCACCGGCGACGGCGACGCGCTGTCGATCGGCGGCAACCACCTCATCCACGCCATGCGGCGCAACGTCAACCTGACGATCCTGCTGTTCAACAACAAGATTTACGGCCTCACCAAGGGCCAGTACTCCCCCACCTCACATCAGGGCGCGATCACCAAGTCGACCCCGCTGGGCTCCATCGACCATCCCTTCACACCGGTCTCCCTCGCGCTCGGCGCCGAGGCCACCTTCGTGGCCCGCACGATGGACTCTGACCGCGCGCACCTCACCCAGATCCTGCGCGCCGCCGCAGAGCACCGGGGCACCTCGCTGGTGGAGATCTTCCAGAACTGCCCGATCTTCAACGACGGCGCCTTCCAGCTGCTCAAGGACAAGGACGAGTCGACCGCGCGCATCGCGCATCTGCACGCCGGAGAGCCAATCCGCGTCGGCACCGGCGAGCACGCCCGGATCGTGGTCCGCGACGACAACGGCCACCTGCTCGTCGTGCCCGAGAGCGAGGCCGACCCGGCCCACGTCGTGATCCATGACCCGAGCGACCCTGACCCGTCGGTGGCGTTCGCGATCTCCCGCCTGGACGACCCGACCATGTCGCACATGCCGATGGGCATCTTCCGTAACGTGACCCGCCCGACCTACGACGACGCCGTGCGCGCGCAGGTCCAGGGAGCCGTCCAGGAGCACGGCGGCCCCGCCGACGAGGACGACCTCGCCCAGTTGCTCCGCGGCGCCAACACGTGGACGGTAGACGGCACCCGCCCGGGGCAGGTCGAGCAGACCCTCGACGGCGAGCAGACCGACGGACCGACAGCCGCTGCGGGCAACGCTCTCGCGGACGAGGGTGAACGGGCCTTCGCCGAGTGACCAAGGCGTCCCGGCACCAGGAAGGCACGATCTACGGCTTCCTGGCCTACCTGATCTGGGGAGCCTTCCCGCTCTACTTCAACGCACTTCACCCCGCCGGCCCGTGGGAGATCCTGGCCCACCGGATCGTGTGGACCCTGGTCCTGTGCGGCGGCATCCTGCTGATCACCCGCGACCTGAAGTGGCTGGTCACCCTTGTCCGCCACCCCAAGCGGCTCGCCGGCGTCACCCTCGCTGGGGTCCTGATCGCCACCAACTGGGGCGTCTATATCTGGGCGGTCATCTCCGGACACGTCACCGAGGCCGCGCTGGGCTACTTCCTCAACCCCCTGGTCACGGTGGCACTCGGGGTGGTCATCCTGGGCGAAAAGCTGCGGCGTATGCAGTGGGTCGCCGTCGTCATCGGCACCGTGGCGGCGATCTATCTCACCTTCGACTACGGCACCCCGCCCTGGATCTCCTTGATCCTGGCGTTCTCTTTCGGGACCTACAGCCTGCTCAAGAACCGCCTGGGGATCTCGCTGTCGGCGCTGCAGTCGCTGGCTGGTGAGTCACTGATGATCCTGCCGGTCGGGATCGGCATCCTGGTCTGGTTGTCCGTCCACGAAGAGACCACCTTCGTCGGGTACGGGACCGGCCATATGTTGCTGCTCCTCTCGACCGGGGTCGCCACCGCCGTGCCCTTGCTCTTCTTCGCTGCGGCCGCGTCGCGGATCCCACTGTCGACGGTGGGGCTGCTGCAGTTCCTGACGCCCATCCTGCAACTGTTGACCGGTGTCTTCCTGCTGGGCGAGACGGTGCCGCTCACCCGCTGGGCGGGTTTTGCGATGGTGTGGGTCGCGCTGGTGATCCTCAGCCTCGACATGCTGGGCCAGGTGCAACGGTCCCGCCGCATCCGTCGGGATCCCGTCCACCCGGCGCCCTGAAGGTGAGTCAGCCCAAGACTCCGAATGCGCAAATGCACATGGTGCAGATTTGCATGGTGTGCAACCTTTGATTTAGGCTCGTCGCGTGCAGCAGATCCTGGGCCGGCGTGAGCTCAACAAGACGCGTACCCGGGAGTCCATCACTGCCGCGCTCCGCCACCTCGCCGAGCAGTCTCCGCTGGAGGAGGTGACCGTCGAGCAGCTGGCCGAGGAGGCCGGGATCTCCCGGCGCACCTTCTTCAACTACTTCGGCAGCATCCCCGCGGTGATCAGCGAGGTCTTCACCTCTCATGCTGCGGTGATGGTCGAAGCTCTCGACCTGGAGCTGCTACGCCGGGACCCGATCGAGGCCGTGCGCGCACTCGTTGCGCACGACGCGATCCCGGCGGACTTCCTCGGGTGGCTCGCCGCACTGAACTGCCATCAGAGCACCAGCGAAGCCTCGGTCCTGGTCGAGCGTGCGGTCTGGGCCGACCTCGCAGCGTGGCTCGAGGGCGAACTCGAGGTGATGTTGCCCGCGCGCACCGATCCGCTGTATGTCGCGACCCTCGCCGCCGGGGTGATGGGCACCTTCGCCGCCGCCGAGCAGGCGTGGCTCGCGGGACTGGGCGGACGCACCGTGCTGCGTCCCGCCGACCTTCGCTCCTTCACCGGGCACCTAGACCACGCGCTGAGCTATCTCGCGCAAGGCTGGCGCATCCCCACCTGACCCACGTCCCCACTCATCCCCTCACCCGCACCATCACAGACCTTTTGGAAAGGACCACCTCGTGGCCACCCTTCTGCACCGCCTCGGGCGCTGGTGCGCCCATCGCCGCCTCAGCGTGATCATCGCCTGGGTGGCGCTGCTGACGCTCACCGTCGCCGGCACCCTGAGTTTTGCCAAGCCGCTGTCCAACGAGTTCTCCATCCCGGGCAGCCGGTTCGAGACCGTGCTCGAGACGCTCAAGACGCAGATCCCCGAAGCAGCAGGCACCACCGGCAGCATCGTTTTCACCAGTGCTGCGCCGTTCACGCAGGCCCAGGAAGACGCGATCGCTGGCGCGGTCAAGGAGTGGGGCACCCTTGCCGGCGTAAGCGCGACCGACCCGTTCGAGGCGCAAGCCGCACTGGACTCCAGCCAGCAGGACCTGGCCGACGGACGCGATCAGCTCGCGGACGCCAAGGACAAGGTCGCCGACGGAGAGAAGAAGCTCGCCGACGGCAAGAAGCAGCTGGCAGAGGGTGAGAAGCAGCTCGAGGACGGTCGCGCCCAGCTCGAGTCCTCCCGCACCCAACTGGAGGACTCGCGGGCCCAGTTGCGTGCCGGACGCGAGGAGCTGGAGGCTGGCCAGGCCCAGCTCACCTCACAGCTGGCTCAGCTCGACGCCGCGCAGGGGGCGCTCAACACCCAGCGCAGCCAACTGGAGGCAGGGGTCGCGGCCGGCCAGGTGCCGCCGCAGCAGGAGGCCCAGGCCCGCGCCGAGATCGCCGCTGGTCAGGCCCAGATCGACGCCGGTCAGCAGGAGGCAGCTGCCGGCCAGACCCAGCTCGATGCCTCCCGTGCCCAGCTCGAGGCCGGTGAGGCACAGCTCGCCAGCGGCCAGGAGCAGTTCGACACCGCCCAGGCTCAGCTCGAAGCAGGCGAGAAGGCGCTGGAGGAGAACCGCGCCAAGATCAAGACCGGCGAGGCGGAGCTGGCCGACGGGCGCGACCAACTCGCTGCGGGCGAGAAGGATCTCGCCGCCGGCCAGCGGATGGCTGATCTGACCGACGGTCTACGTCTGGTCACTGCGGACCGGACGGTCGCGATGACCCAGCTCTCGGTCCAGGGCGGCGATGGCGTCATCCCGCCGGAGACGACCTCGACTATCCAGCAGATCGGCAACGACCTGGAGAGCCAGGGGATCACCGTCGACTTCAGCAAGGAGATCACCGACGACCTGTCCAGCCTGCTCGGCCCGGGCGAGGTGATCGGGATCGGGGTGGCCGGGGTGGTGCTGCTGATCATGCTGGGCACCTTCCTGGCCGCCGGGTTGCCGATCCTCATGGCGTTGATCGGCGTCGGGGTCGGCCTGACCGGCGCGCTGGCTCTGTCCTCGCTCTACAACATGCAGTCGATCACCCCTGTTCTTGCCCTCATGCTGGGGCTCGCCGTCGGGATCGACTACTCACTGTTCCTCATCAACCGGCACCGTGAGCAGCTGCGCAGGGGTATGCCGATCCGCGAGTCCATCGCGCTCGCGGTCGGCACGTCCGGCAACGCCGTCACCTTCGCTGGCCTGACGGTGATCGTCGCTCTCGCTGCCCTGACCCTGACCGGGATCCCCTTCCTCGGGGTGATGGGCTTGGTCGCGTCCGCGACCGTCGCCGTCTCGGTGCTGGTCGCGCTCACCCTGACCCCCGCCCTGCTCTCCGTCATGGGCCTGCGGGTGCTCCCCAAGAAGGCCCGCCTCGCCCTCACCGAAGGAGTGGACGAGGAGGCGCTCGCGCAGCAGGCCCGCAAAGACCACTCCTCCCACGGCTGGGCCGCCATCGTGCAACGCCGGCCCTGGCTCTCGATCCTGGCCGTCCTGGCCATCGTCGCCGGCCTTGGCTACCCGACCGGGGCGCTGCGTCTGGGCCTGCCCGACGGCAGCTCCGAGCCAGCCGGCTCGACGGCATACCAGACCTATGACACCATCCGCGACGCGTTCGGGGCCGGCGCTAACGGCCCGATCATCGCCGTGGCGGAGCTTGATAAGCCCGTGGCCGCGGGCCAGACCGCACTCCTCGAGGCTCAGGCCGACATCGCCGAGGACCTCGCCGCGGTCGACGGCGTGGTGCGAGTGCTGCCGGCAGGGGTCAACGATGCCAGGGACGTCCTGGCTTTCCAGGTGCAGCCGGAGGGAGGCCCGGCCGAAGCCTCGACCGTCGCGCTCGTCGACCGCCTTGGGACCGCCGCCGAGCAGATCGGCACGGATCACGGCGCCACCGTCGGCCTGACCGGTCAAACCGTGGCCAACATCGACATCTCCGGGACGCTCGCGGACGCCCTACCTCTCTACCTCTTTGTCGTGGTCGGACTCTCGCTGATCCTGATGCTGCTGGTCTTCCGGTCGGTCGTGATCCCCCTGCTAGCCACGGCTGGTTTCCTGCTCAGCATCCTGGCGGCGTTCGGCGCGGTCGTGGCGGTCTATCAACTTGGCCACCTCTCGTGGTTCTTCGGAGTCAACGAGGCCGGGCCGATCCTGTCCTTCCTGCCCATCCTGCTCATCGGCATCCTGTTCGGGCTGGCGATGGACTATCAGGTGTTCCTGGTCTCGGCGATGCGCGAGGAACACGTCCACGGCAAGGACGCACGGACCGCGGTCGTGACCGGCTTCAATCACAGTGCCCGCGTGGTCACCGCCGCAGCCATCATCATGATCTCGGTGTTCGCCGGCTTCATCTGGGCGCATCTGACGATGGTGCGCCCGATGGGCCTAGGGCTGGCGATCGGCGTCCTCGTCGATGCCTTCCTGGTGCGGATGACGCTGACCCCTGCGGTCATGTCGCTGCTCGGCGAGAAGGCCTGGTGGATCCCACGCTGGCTAGACCGGATCCTGCCGGACGTCGACGTCGAGGGCGCCAAGCTGGAGCGCCATCTGGCTCAGCCGGAGGCGGTCTCCCCCAGTCGCTGACCGGCAGCCTGCAACAAGGTCCGGGCGCCCGCTCGCGCCGCAGCATCACCCTGCGTGACCTGCAGCGCGAAGCGGCGCCCGTCCCTCTTGTAGATCACCATGCCAACCCCTCCGGCGCCGACGATGTAGGCGGTGCGGTCAGGAAGCATGCGCAGCCCGATCCCGCCCCACTTCATCGGGTCGAGCTCGGCCACCGTGACGCCAACGACCTGCCCGGCCAAGACCCGCCAGATCCGCAACCCCAAGATCCTGGACCGGATCGTCAGGCCGCCAGCGTCCACCGTGACCACGACGGCGGCCCACGAGAGCGCCAGCCCACCCGCCAGCACTCCCGTGACCACCATCACCGCGATCAGCCAGGGGCTCTCGCCGGAAGCGATCATCCAGGCGCTGATCGCCATAAAGATGAAGAGCACTCCCCACCCGATCCCAGCCATCGTCCGCGACTCGATCGACGTGCTCCAGCGCTCGACAGGACGCACCGCCCGCCCCCGGACGGGCCGCACTCGTGAGCGTTCCGGCACCAGGCCCACCGCCTCTTCGACAGACGGGACGACGCGGCCATGCACGACATACGCCACCGCACCCCCGAGCAGCCCCAGCAGGACCCCGGCGATGGCCCATCCGTCACCGACGGCGTCCGGCCCGTCCAGACCCACCCTCCAGACGGTGACCAAGTAGACCGCGACCGCGCCCCACCCCATCGCCGCCGTCACCGCGACCATCCACCGCGACCACGCCTGCGGGATGGCGCGCTGCAACAGCGCCGCGGCGGCGGCGGCCAGCGCGGCCAGAACCGCGGTGGTGAAGATCACCGTCAGGAATCCCGCTCCGGTGGACCAGCCGTCCGGCCCCCGACCCGACCAGTGCGTGGGGACGCGCTCGGGCGGCGGCAGGACCGGCACGAGCAGCAACAGCGCGGCGAGGGGCAAGATCGCGAGCAGTCCGGCGAGGGCACGGCGGGAGTTCATCGGGGTCACCTTCGGTCGGGGCAGCGGCATCCCAGAGTATGTCGAGCCGGAGCGCTACCGTGGAGCCACCATGGACACCCCGTTG
>NZ_JAUNVI010000017.1:12709-47935 GCF_030537745.1 Ornithinimicrobium sp.
GTTGGAGGACACCCCCTTGGAGGACGCGCTGATGCTGTTGCGCGCCGCCCAGGAATTGACCGCCATCGACGACGTCGGAGAGCTCCTGCGACGCGCAGTGGTCCTCACGCGTCGAGCCACGGGCGCAGAGGTCGTCCTGCTCGGGATCGAGGACGAGACGCACCCGGGGACGTTCTCCAAGATCCTCACCCCCGACGGGGAGGCCAGTGCGGCCGATGCGGCCACGTGGGAAAGCTCCCAGCCCGACGATGAGGACCGCGACCGCCTCCTGCGGGTCCCGGTGCGCGTCGGGGAGCAGGAGTTCGCCACCCTGATGGTCGGGAGTTGGCCTCGACCGCCCGATCGCGGCGCGCGGCTGATGGTCGAGGCGGTCGCGGTCGCCCTGGGATCACGCTTGGACGCGCTGCGCGCACGACGCGTCAGCGAGCTGCACGAGCAGGTCATGCGGACCGTGTGGGAGTTGGATCGCACCCTCATCCAGGAGGTCGACCTGGACGTCACCCTCCCGTTGTTCGCCGATCGCGTGCGCGAGCTCAGCACCGCGCGGGTCGTCGCTCTCGTCGGGATGGCGGAGACCGGGCCGCGGGTGCTCGCTTCCTCCGGGAGCGAGGCCGGACCAGTGCTCAGTGAGCTCGCTCCCGACATCGAGCCGGTGCTGCGGGATCGTCGTGCGCACCACTGGAGCACGCTGTCGAGAACAAGCACCCACCCGGGGGCCACCGCCTCTACCACGCGATGCACCAGCCTCGTACCGCTCGACACGCGGGACCGTTCTCCGGTGGTTCTGGTGGTGCACGACTGGTTGCCTTCCTCCGGGGTCAACCAGCAGCAGGTCCGCGACGCCCTGAGCACCCTGGCCCTGCACGCCTCGGTGATCCTGGACCGGGAGCGCGGCGAGCGCGAGCACGACCTGCTCACGGTGCTTGAGGACCGTGACCGGATCGCCCGCGACCTGCACGACCTGGTCATCCAACGGCTCTTCGCTGTCGGGCTCACCTTGCAGGGAGCCAGCCGACGCGCCGGCAACGCCGAGGTGATCGAACGGCTCGAGGGTGCCGTGGCCGAGCTCGACCAGACCATCCGCGACATCCGCGCCACCATCTTCGAGCTGCGGCACCGTCCGGGGGCGGGCAGCTTCCGGGCCGATCTGCGGGCCCTGATCGAGTCCTACGGAGCGACGTTGGGCTTCGCGCCCCTCATCTCCCTGCTCGGCCCCCTGGACTCGGTGGCCGACGACGAAGTGCACAGCCAGGTCCTGATGGTCGTGCGCGAGGCGCTGTCCAATGTAGTGCGGCACGCGCGCGCGACCTCGGTGGCGGTCGCGGCCGAGGCGACGGCCGAGTCATTGACCATCATCGTGCAGGACGACGGAGTGGGGATCGGTGTCGGCGCGTTGGAGAGCGGGTTGAGCAACGTCCGGGCGCGGGCCCGCGAACGCGAGGGTGCCGTGGAGCTGACGGCGATCCAGCCCCACGGCACGCACCTGCGATGGTCGATCCCGGTCTGAGCGGCTAGACCACGGCCACCGGACACTGGGCGTACTCCACTACCGAGCACGCGCGCCAGCCTCGCGGTAGGACCAGCAGGTCGGCACCCTCAGCGTGATCCAGCAGCGCCGCGACCGGGTGACGGTCGGTGGCGACGGGCAGGACCTCTACCCCTGGATAGGCTGCGCGCAGGAGCGTGACCCGCTCGGCGAGCTCTCCTTCGGCCCGCGCCGCGTACTCGCTCCATACCTGCGAGATGGCGCGGCCCTCCAGGGCCTCGCCCGCCCCGACGGACCACGCCAGGATCACGACGACCGGACGATCGTCCCGCTCCGCCCTGGTCATCGCCAGGGTCAGCGCTGCCTCTTGATCGGCCACGCTTTCGGAGCCATCGGCGCAACCATCGGCAGGATCGGCAGGGCTGATGTCCACCACGATCGCGGCCCGGTCCGGGACCTTGGCAGCGTCCCATCCGCTAGGGACCACGACCATCGGCGGGCCAGCCCGGTGGACGAGCATCCTGGCGGTGGAGCCGAGCCGCAAGCGGGTGAACCCACCTGCGCCTCGACGGCCCACGACGACCAGGCTGCTCCCGCGACCTTCGTCATGATCGGGGTCTTCGGACCCCTGGGAGCACTCGGCGGCAGCTTGCCTCAATGCCTGCGCAGCGCCTGTGCTCACGACCTGGCTGCTGGGTCGAAGATCCCCGTCGAGCTTGGCTACCACGGCAGCTGCTCGATGGATCATGGCTCTCCCGCCGGCAGCGCTCGCGCCTTGTCCGGAGTCGTGCACCAAGACCAGGTGGCTGGAAGACGACGCTGCCTCCGCAGCCGCCCAGGCGACTGCGGAGGCATTGCGTCCTGATCCGTCCACGCCGACGAGCACTGACCGGTTGGTCTGCACTGTGGCGCTCATGGCCAGTCAGCGCAGGTAGTTAGGAGCGATGGTCTTCCACATCTTGCCGAGGCCGAGGTACTCCCAGGAGGCGGGGATGGCCGCGATGACGAGCAGGATGAGGGCGCCGGTGATGTGGTCGTCCAGGAAGGGGTTGGTCATGACCGGGAGCGAAGCTCCGTACATGAACAGGTACATCAGCACGCCAGCCAGTGCGCCGACGCGGGCACCCATCCCGGTGATCAGCGTAACGCCGATCCCCAGCAGACCGATCATGAACAGCCAGTCCAGGGCACCAATGCCGGCCCAGGAGTTGTAGAGACCAGCCAGCGGACCCTCGACGCCACTGAGGTAGCCGGTGGTCGGAGAACCACCGTTGAGCCAGGCGCGCTCCGATGGCGTGGCGCGACCCAGGCCGAACAGCTTGTCCAGGAACGCCCAGAGGAAGATGAAGCCAAAGGCGATGCGCGTCAGGCCCAGCATGAAACCACCGGCCTCTGGCAGCACGTGCTTCTCTTCGAACACCTGCGGCGTGTCCATGTCGCGGTCGAGAACACGATCGGTGTGGGTCATTTCAGCCAGCTCCTTCATGAGTTGTCGTATGTTGCTAAGTACAGACTCTCAGCCTCCGACCTCATGTAGTAGAGGCGCAGGTCCGGACCTGGGCGGGACCAAGGTCCCGACCTCGCTACTTGTTGAAGAGCTTGGCGCCCAGGACGGCCGCCTGGGTACGTCGCTGCAGGCCCAGCTTGGCCAGCACGTTGGTGACGTAATTCTTGACGGTCTTCTCGGCAAGGAAGAGCGTCTGCGCGATCTGGCGGTTGGTCATCCCGTCGGCGATGAGATCGAGGATGCGACGCTCCTGCTCGGTGAGGAGGGCCAGCTTGTCAGTCGCAGGGTCACCATGGCGCAGCCGCTCCATCACCTTGGTCACCAGCGTCGGGTCGATGAGGGAGCGTCCTGCGGCGATGCTGCGGATGCCGTCGACCAGGTCGGTGCCAGCGATCTGTTTGAGGACATAACCGTCCGCACCAGCCATGATCGAGGCAAACAGTGCCTCGTCGTCGTCATAGCTGGTCAGGATCAGCGCCCTGATGGAAGGGTTGGCGGCACGCACGTCGCGGCAGACCTCGACGCCGGAGCCGTCGGGGAGCCGGCCGTCGAGCACCGCCACGTCCGGCGCGAGGGCGATGATCTCGGCAACCGCCCGCACCGCGCTGCCGGACTCCCCCACGATCTCCAGGTCGGGCTCGGCGGAGAGCAGGTCGTGCAGGCCGCGACGCACCAACTCGTGATCGTCCAGGAGATAGACCCGGACGGGGGCAGGGGCTTGGCGCTCTGGCACGGGCTTCAACTCGCGCGGAGCGCGACGCCGTCGACCAGAGACCGCAGGGCTTGGACCGCGGGCCCTTCAGGCAGTCCGTCCAGGAGGGCGCGGGCGTCCAGCGCGACCCGCCGGGTGTGGTCGAGCGCCTGGTCCATGGCCGGGTGCGCGCGCAGCAGCCCGAGTGCTTCATCGAGCTCGGTCGGGTCGCTGATGGGCCCACGCGTGAGCTCCAGGAGGCGTGCGTCGGCGGGGTCCGCGGAGGTGCGGGCATAGAGGACCGGCAGCGTCGCCTTGCCCTCGCGCAGGTCCGTGCCGGGAGTTTTTCCCGACGTGCCGGCCCCCGAGCTGACGTCGAGCAGATCGTCTGCCAGCTGGAAGACCACGCCCAACTTCTCGCCATAGTTCGTCAGCGTCACCACGGTGGCGTCGTCGCACCCTCCGAAGAGGCCCCCGTAGCGAGCAGCGGTGGCGATCAGAGCCCCCGTCTTGTCGGCGAGGATGTCCAGGTAGGCAGACACTGCGGCGGCGTCCTGTGCGTCACCGGCCAGGGCGGCACCGTGGCCGCTCTGGCTGGCGGTCTGCAGGTCGTCACGGATCTGCCCTGCGCACAGCCGCACGAAAGTCTGCGCCTGGATCTTCACGGCTTCCGGGCCAAGGTCTGCCACGACGGCCGAGGCGGTCCCGAAGAGCAGGTCCCCCACCAGGATGGCGGTGGAGTTGCCGTAGCGGGCGTTGGCGCTAGGGACGCCGCGGCGAAGGTCGGCCTCGTCCATGACGTCGTCGTGGTAAAGGCTGGCCAGGTGGGTCAGCTCGACGCCGACGGCAGCCTCGACCACCTCAGCGTTCCAGCCGGTGCCGACCTCGCTGGCTAGCAGGGTCAGGAGCGGGCGGAACCTTTTGCCCCCGGCTGCCGCCAGATGTCCGGACGCCTCGGCAATGAAGGGGTCCTCGTGGTCGACGACCTGCAGGAGCCGAGCCGAGACCGCGGCCATGCCGTCCGCCACCCGCGCCTGCAGCTGCTCGTCCACGCCGGGAATCACCGTGACGGTAGTCGCTGCGGGGTTCGTCGGGCGCGAGCTCACCGCAGGAAGGCAGACGTGCTCTGAGCGAGGTCCAGCAAAGGCGCGGGCAGGATGCCCAGACCGAGCGTCACCGCGAGCCCGACGACGACGACCACCGTGGTCAGGATCGAGGGTGTCGCCACCACGGTGTCGCCGACCTCGTCCCCGAGCCACATCTGCACGACGAGCTTGAAGTAGATGTAGGCCGTGACCGCGCTGGCGAGCACGCCGATAACTGCCAGCCAGGCATAGCCCTGGCTGATGGCGGCGGTGAAGACGGCGAACTTGCCGGTGAATCCGGACGTCAACGGGATGCCGGCGAAGGCGAGCATCAAGAAGGTGAAGCCGGCTGCCATCCACGGTGCGCGCTTGCCCAACCCGGACCACTGGCCGATCTGGCTGGCCTCGGTGCCCGAGGAGCGGACCATGGCGACGTAGGCGAAGGCCGGAATCGTCATGAAGCCGTAGGCGAAGAGGTAGAAGATCACCGAGGTGATCCCGGCCTGATCCATCGCGATGAGGCCGGTGAGCACGAAGCCCGCGTGCGCGATGGAGGAGTAGGCCAAGATGCGCTTGACGTCCGTCTGGACCACCGAGATCACGGCCCCGACGATCATGGTGAGGGCCGCGACGACGGCGAGGATGGGCTGCCATTCTAGGCGTGCACCCTCGACGGCCACGTAGAACACTCGCAGCATCGCGCCGAAGGCGGCGACCTTGGTGCCCGCGGCCATGAAGCCGGTCACCGCGGTCGGGGCGCCCTGGTAGACGTCGGGGGTCCAGGCGTGGAACGGGACCGCCCCCACCTTGAAGAGCAGTCCGACGGCGACCAGGAGGATGCCGGGGACCAACAAACCGTCCATCCCGACGCTGCTGGAGATGGCGTCCGCGATGTCACCGAAGCGCATCGAGCCTGCATAACCGTAGAGCAGCACCGCGCCGAAGAGGTAGAACGCCGAGCTGAACGACCCGAGCAGGAAGTACTTGAGCGCGGCTTCCTGGGAGAGCAGGCGGCGACGGCGGGCCAGGCCGGTAAGGATGTAGAGCGGCAGCGACAGGGTCTCCAGCGCGATGAAGAGCACCAGGAGGTCGTTGGCGGAGACGAAGAGCATCAGTCCAGCCGTGCACAGCATCATCAGGGGGAAGATCTCGGTGGTCGTGCCGCCCAGCCGGCCGGCGTAGGCCTCCTCTGCCGAGCCGGGGGTCGCGGCACCCGCCTGCGTGAAGGCGTCGGCGTGCTGGCCGCCGAAGCGCTCGGCCATGACGAGCAGACCCATCAGGGCCAGCAGCACGATCAGCGCCTGCAGGATGAGGGCAGGGCCGTCGATGGCCACCGCGTCCGCCGCCGTCAGGGTCTGGTGCTTGGGACCGAGCACGGTGATCGCCACGAACGCCAGCACGAGGGTGGCCACGGCCAGCGGCAGCTGCACGGCATACCGCGCGGTGCGTCCGATGAAGCCCTCGGCGAGGACGCCGAGGAGTCCACCGACGTAGACGATGATCAACGGCAGGAGCGCCAGGAAGTTGATGTCCGGTGCATTGAACAGGTCAGTCATCAGCGGCCAGTCCCCTCAGCGGTAGCAGTATCGATGGCTGGGGCAGGCGCGGGGACCCCGACGTAGTTGAGCGTCTGCTCCACGGCCGGCTCGAGCACGTCGAGCACGGGCTTGGGGAAGAAACCGAGCAGGAGGAAGGCTGCGATGAGAGGCGCCACCACCCACTTCTCCCGACCCGTCATGTCGGGGACGTCAGAGCGCTGCGGATCGGGACCGGTCGCAACCCGCTTGTACATCCACAGGATGTAGGTGGAGGACAAGATCACCCCGGTCGCGGCGAGGACACCTACCCAGGCGTGCCGTTGGAAGACGCCGACGATGACGTAGAACTCGCTGATGAAGGAGTTCAGGCCAGGCAGGGCTAGCCCCGACATACCAGCGAACAGCAGCGATCCCGCGATGAGCGGGGTGGTCTTCTGCCAGCCACCGAAGTCGCGGATATCCCGCGAGCCGCGCCGGGAGACCATCATGCCCGCGATGAGGAAGAGCCCGGCCGTGGTGAACCCGTGGTTGACCATGTAGAGCGTCGCGCCAGCCTGGCTGATCGTGGTGAAGGCGAAGATGCCCAGCACGATAAAGCCGAAGTGGCTGATCGAGGTGTAGGCGATCAGGCGATAGAGGTCATGCTCACCGATCGCCATGAAGGCGCCCACCGCCATCGAGATGAGGGCAAACGCGAGGATCACCGGGGTAGCCCACTGGCTGGCCTCCGGGAAGAAGGACAGGCAGAACCGGATCATCCCGTAGGTGCCGACCTTGTCCATGATGCCGACCAGCAGCACCGAGGTGGCGGGCTTGGCCTGCTCGGCAGCCTGGGGCAGCCAGGTGTGCAAGGGCCACATCGGCGCCTTGATGGCAAAGGGGATGAAGAACCCGAGGAAGAGCCAACGACCCATGCCGGTGGACATGTTCAGTCCAGTCAGGCTGCTCACCAGGAAACCCTCGGTGCCGCGGGGGCCAACCAGGTAGAGACCGATCATCGCGACGAGGAGGATCGCGCCGCCGAGGAGGGAGTACAGCAAGAACACCATGGCGGCACGCTTGCGCGCAGACCCGCCGAACATGCCGATCAGGAAGTAGACCGGCAGCAGCATGGCCTCGAAGAAGACATAGAAGAGGAAGACGTCGGTCGCCGCGAAGACACCGGTCATGATCGAGGCCAGGGTCAGCATCAATGCGAAATAGCCGTGCTGGCGTCGCCCCGTGGCGGGGACGTCGTTCCAGGCGGCCAGGATGCAGACCGGCACCAAAATGAGGTTGAGCAAAATCATCGTCAGCGCGATGCCGTCGACGCCGAGCGCGTAGGAGACGCCGAACTGCGGGATCCAGGCGTGCTGCTCGGCGAGCTGGAACTGCTCGCCCGAACCGAGCTTGTATTGCGTGGCGGCGGCGACACCGACGGCGAGCGCGGCCAGCGAGAACGCCAGAGACACGGGCCGGACGGCGGTCGAGGACCGCGGCAGCAGCGCCACGACCGCTGCACCGAGCAGCGGCAGCACCAGCAGCGTGGTCAACCAGGGAAAGTTCATCACTGCATCACCCAAACGGCGCCGAGGATCGCGACGACACCAAGGAGCATCGTCAAGGCATAGGAGCGGACGAACCCGTTCTGGGCCCGGCGTAAGACTTCGGCCGTCGCGGACAGCGTGGCGGTGGTGCCGCCCACGATCCCGGCGTCTACGACGTCACGCTCCGTCTCCAGGAGCGTGCTGGCCAGGCCCAGGGTCGGGCCGACGACGAAGATGTCGTTGGTCTCGTCCTGATAGAGGTCACGCCGCGCCGCGCGGGTCAGGGCGTTGCCGTACGGGGCCACCACCGGCACTTCCTCACGTCCGTAGCGGTACCACGCGAACGCCACGCCGGCGATCATCAGGATGAAGGCCGAGACCTGGATGGTCGTCACGGAGATGACCGGCTGCGGATGCACCTCCTCGCCGAAGACAGGAGACAGCCAGGCCGGGAAGATCTTGGTGCCCCACGGGCTCCACAGCAGGAAGCCAAGGACGATGGAGCCCAGCGACAGGACCATCATCGGCACCAACATCACCAGGCCAGGATCGTGCGGGTGCTGGTCGTCCTCCCACCGAGCCTTCCCGTGGAAGGTCATGAAGAAGAGCCGGGACATGTAGAAGGCCGTGACGCCGGCCGTGATGAGCGCGGCGCCACCAAAGACCCAGGCCTGCCAGCCTTCGCCGGCCGAGAAGGCAGCTTCGATGATCTTGTCCTTGGAGAACCAGCCGGAAAAGCCGGGCACGCCGATGATGGCCAACCAGAAGGTGGCGAAGAGGATCCAGGTGACCTTCATCCCGCCGGCCAGGTTGCCGAAGCGGCGCATGTCGACCTGGTCGCGCATGCCGTGCATGACCGAGCCGGCACCGAGGAACAGGCCGGCCTTGAAGAAACCGTGCGTGACGAGGTGGAAGATCGCGAAGGTGTAGCCGATCGGGCCGAGCCCGACGGCCAGCATCATGTAGCCGATCTGCGACATCGTCGAGGCAGCCAGTGCCTTCTTGATGTCGTCCTTGGCGCAGCCGACGATCGCGCCGAAGACCAAGGTGATCACGCCCACGATGCACACGGCCAGGCGCGCGTCCGGGGTGGCGTTGAAGATCGCCTGGGAGCGAGCGATGAGGTAGACGCCTGCGGTCACCATGGTCGCGGCGTGGATCAGCGCGGAGACCGGGGTGGGACCGGCCATCGCGTCACCGAGCCAGCTCTGCAGGGGGAACTGCGCAGACTTCGCGCATGCTGCCAGCAGGAGCGTCAGGCCGATCAGCGTGAGCTGCCACTGACTGGCCTGCTCGGCGTTCGCGAAGACCGTGGCGAAGTCGAAGGACCCGTAGTTGACCAGCAGCAGAGCCATCGCCGTGATCATCCCGAAGTCACCGATGCGGTTGACGATGAACGCCTTGTTTCCGGACGAGGCGTAGTCCGGGTTGGTGTACCAGAACCCGATGAGCAGGTAGCTGGACAGACCCACGCCCTCCCAGCCGACGAAGAGCAGCATGTAGGAGTCGGCCAGGACCAGCAGCAGCATCGAGGCCACGAACAGGTTGAGGTAGCCGAAGAAGCGACGCTTGTCGGGGTCGTGCTCCATGTAGCCCAGGGAGTAGACGTGGATCAGTCCGCCGACAAAGGTGATCAGCATGACGAAGGTCAACGACAGCGGGTCCATGAGGAGTCCGGCGTGGACGTCGAGGTCCCCCACGCTGGCCCAGTCCCACATCACCAACTGGCGGGCACGCTGCGCCGGAGCAAAGCTCAGCAGCTGGACAATGATCGCCGCCCCCAGCCCGAAGCTGGCCCACGGCGCAGCTACGGCGAGCCCGGGGCCCCAACTGTTGGTGCGCCGTCCTCCGAACAGCAGCACGGCGGCACCGAGCAGGGGAAGCGCGATCATCAGCCAGCCGAGGGAGACCGCCCCGGTGTCGGCGGGCAAGAATTCCGCGACGCCGGCGGGGGTATCAGCGGTGATGAGCGCGAGGCCCACGGCGCTCTCGAGTACAGACACGTTGGCTCGCTCCTTACAGCTTCAAGAGGTTGGCGTCGTCGACCGAAGCCGAGCGGCGGGCGCGGAAGATGGCCATGATGATCGCCAACCCGACGACCACCTCGGAGGCCGCGACGACCATGACGAAGAGGGCGTAGACCTGGCCGTCGACGCTGCCGTGGATACGGGCAAAGGTCACCAGGGAAAGGTTGCAGGCGTTGAGCATGAGCTCGATGCCCATAAACACGATGATCGTGTTGCGCCGCGTCAGGACCGTGATCGAGCCGAGCGTGAAGAGCACGACCGACAGGTAGATGTAGGACTGGAGCCCCATCAGCGCTTGCCCTCCTCGGCGTCGGTGCCGACCTCGGTCGTGTCGTGGCTGTCCGAGCCCCGCTTGGCGGAGGTGTCGGTGGCACCCGGGGAGCCGGGCAGCGCGAACGCCGACGGCGACTGGACCTGGCCGCGTGCGACCAGGACCCGCGGCACGGAGACCTCCACCGGCTCACCGTCGGGTCCCAGGGCCGGCGTGTCGGCCGCGTTGTGGCGGGCATAGATGCCCGGGTTGGGCTTGCCCGCCAGCCAGCGTCCGCTGCGCAACCGGGCGTCCGCGACGTCAGCCTGAGTGGGCGTCGGCGTCAGGCGTTCCCGGTGTGCGAGCACCATCGCGCCCATGACGGCGATGACCAGGAGCGCTCCGAGGGCCTCGAAGCCCAGGACCTGACGCTCGAAGATCTCCCGCGCGAGCGCGGTAACGGTGCCCTCGGCCTGCACTGCCTGGAGCCCGACAGCGTCCGGCCAGTTCACCCTGGTCAGGCCGTAGACGGCTGCCGCGGCGAAGAGGGCCCCGATCAGGAAGGACCAGAAGCGTTGGCCACGGAGGGTGTCGACCATCGTGTCGGAGGCGTCGACTCCGACGAGCATGACGACAAACAGGAAGAGCATCATCACGGCGCCGGAGTAGACGAAGACCTGGATGATGCCCACGAACTCGGCCCCCTGGCCGACATAGATGATGCCGAGGCTGACCATCGTCATCGCCATCGCCATCGCTGCGTGCACGGCCTTGCGGGCAAACAGCAGTCCGAGGCCACCGGTCACCGCCACCACTGCCATCACCCAGAAGAGCACGAGCTCCATACCGTTGATCGAGTCGACCGCGGGAGTCATCGGGGGACCTCCGTCTCGGTGCTGGCCGGGGTCTCGGCGCTGTCGCTGTCGCTGTCGCGGGCCTCGACGTAGTCCTGCTGCTCCTGCGTCGGGCCGGTCACCAGATTCCGGTAGTAGTCACGGTCGGACCTGCCCTGCGCCATCGGGAACGGCGGGGTGAGCTGCTCGGACGTGCTTGGCACCAGCAGCTGGTGCTTCTCGTAGATCAGCGAGGTGCGGTTGTCGTCGGCCAGCTCGTACTCATTGGTCATGGTCAGCGCCCGGGTGGGGCAGGCCTCGATGCACAGGCCGCAGAAGATGCACCGCAGATAGTTGATCTGGTAGACGCGGCCATAGCGGTCACCTGGGGAGAAGCGGGAGCCGTCGAAATTGTCTGCCGCCTCGACGTAGATCGCGTCGGCCGGGCACGCCCAGGCGCACAGCTCACAACCGATGCACTTCTCCAGCCCGTCCGCATAACGGTTGAGCTGGTGGCGGCCGTGGAAACGCTTGGCGGTAGGGCGCTTGACCTCGGGGTACTCCTGGGTCGCCACCTTGCGGAACATGGTCGCGAAGGTGACCCCGAAACCGGCGACAGGAGCCAAGAAGCCACCGATGGCGGTCGACTTCGGCTTGCCCCCCGTCGGGTCGGTCGTGGTCGCTGGGGCGGCCGCGGCTTCTCGCGCGCTCGGTGTGCTCGCCGAGTCAGGGCCAATGTCAGTGCCAGTGTCAGGCCCGACGTCGACGGTGCCGTCGTCGCCGGTCTGGGGATCGGTGGGGTCAGCCACGACGTTCCTCCGTCTCGTGGGTGGTCGTCACGGAATCGTCGGCAACGGTGGTGGCGCTGCTGACGGCCACCGGGGAGGCGGCCTCGATCCTGCGCTGGGTGGGCTCGATCAGGGTCTGTCCGGGCAACGGCGGCACGGGGAAGCCGTCGGCGAACGGATCGACTTCTTCGGGAACGGTCAACCGTTCGTCGCGTTCGAGCATGCGTTGCTGGGCGTAGCGGTCCCAGAGCAGGATCCCGGCAATGACGAACAGCCCGATGATGCCCAAGGTGATGAAGAGCACGTAACGGCCCTCCCCGAGGAAGCCCTGCTGGGCCGCCCGGATCATGATGACGGCTACCACCCACGCCAAGGACAGCGGGATCAGGACCTTCCAACCCAGGTGCATGAACTGGTCGTAGCGGACGCGGGGCAGCGAGCCGCGCAGCCACACGTAGAACCAGATGAAGCCCCACATCTTCACGGTGAACCAGAGCAGGCCCCACCATCCCTGGTCGAACATGCCGTCCGCGATCTGGTTGACCGGCCAGGGCGCGTGCCAGCCGCCCAGGAACAGGGTCGTCGCCAGTCCCGCGACGGTAAACATGTTGACGTACTCGCCGAGGAAGAACATGCCGAACTTCATCGAGGAGTATTCGGTGTGGAACCCACCGCCGAGCTCGCCCTCACCTTCGGCGAGGTCGAAGGGCAGTCGGTTGGTCTCACCGACCATGGTGATGACGTAGACGACGAAGCTGAAGAACAGGGGGATGACGTACCACATCGGGATGCCCAGGACCGTCTCCTTGGCCTGGGCTGCGACGATCTGGCTCGTCGACATCGACCCCGCGTAGAGGAAGACGGCGACCAGCGACAGACCCATCGCGATCTCGTAGGAGATGACTTGAGCGGTCGAGCGCAGACCACCCAGGAGCGGGTAGGTGGAGCCGGAGGACCAGCCGCCCAGGACGAAGCCGTAGGCACCGACACCGGCGACGGCGAGCACCAGGAGCACCGCCACCGGGGTGTCGGTCAACTGCAGCGGGGTGGTGTGCCCGAACATCGACACGTCGCCGGACAGCGGGATGATCGCGAACGAGACGAACGCCAGCGAGCCGACCATGAGCGGGGCCAGCAGGAACATCAGCTTGTCGGCGCCCTTGGGCGTGACGTCCTCCTTGAAAAACAGCTTGATGCCGTCGGCGGCGGTCTGCAGGATCCCCAACGGACCCAGCCGGTTGGGGCCCGGGCGCTGCTGCATACGCCCGATGACCCGACGCTCGAACCAGATGACGACGACGACCGAGATCATCAGGTAGACGAACAGGAGCGCTGCCTTGACCAACGACAGCCACCACGGGGTGTCGGTGAAGTCGGCGAGCGGCTGATCGACCGTCGGCAGCACCAGGCCGGAGGCGAGCAGGTCGGGGTATGCCGTCAGAAGACTCATGCTTCACCTCGGGGATCAGGGCTGGCCACAGTGGCGTCGGCGTGGGCAGGGCATGCGGCGAGCCGCACGACTGCCCCGGCGTCGGCACCGAGCGTGCCGCGCACCGCGCTGCCGACCGAGTTGGTGGGCAGCCACACCACACCCTCGGGCATGGCCGTGACGATGACCGGCAAGGTGATGTCACCGCGGTCCGTCGACACGCTCAGCAGCTCACCGTCCTGGACACCGACCGAGGCTGCCGTGCCTGCCGACACCCTGGCGCTCGCCCGAGGGGCGGTCCCGGCCAGGAAAGGCTCGCCGTCCTGCAGCGATCCCGCGTCGAGCAGGTGGTGCCAGGTCGCCAGGACAGCTTCACCGGATGCGGGCGTCGGTGGGTTCATCGGCTCGACCGTGGGAGCGGCGGGGCGGGAGTCGACGGTGCCGAGAGCGGTGATCTCGCGTCGGATGTCGGTCGCTGCGCCCGTGCCCAGACGGTGGCCCATGGCGGAGGCGAGGCGGTCGATGACCACGTGGTCGGACAACGCCGCGGAGTCGATCGCCTTCTCGAAGAGCCGCAGACGGCCCTCCCAGTTGGCAAACGCCCCGGACTTCTCCTGTTGCGGCGCCACCGGAAGGATCACGTCGGCATACGCGTGGACGTCCGTCTCCCGGACCTCCAGGCTGACGACGAACGCGCGCTCGAGCGCCGCGCGAGCCAGCTGCGGGTCGGGCAGGTCGTCGATCTCCAGCCCTGAGACCACCAGCGCCTTGAGCTCCCCGGCTGCCGCGGCGGCCAGGATCTCACCGGTGTCACGGCCCGCTGACGTAGGCAGATCGCCGTCGACACCCCAGATCGAGGCGACCTGGGCACGGGCGGCGTCATCGCTGACCAGCCGACCACCTGGCAGCAGGTTGGGCATGGCGCCCACGTCGATGGCGCCTCGCTCGCCGGCACGTCGCGGCACCCAGGCCAGCGCGGCCCCAGTGCTCTTCGCCAGTGCGGCGGCTGCCGACAGTGCGCCCGGGACGGTGGCGAGACGTTCGCCGACCAGGATCACCGAGCCCTGCCCCAGGGACTGTGCTGCGGCGGCGAACTCTTCACTCACGTCACCCTCGGACTGCCCGAGGGCGCGCAGGACCTCGGCCTCGGTGCCGGGAGCGCTGGCCAGCAGGGTGGCATCCATCTTGGCCACGCTTCGAGTGGCGAAGGGGGCGACGGCATACACCTTGGTCTTGTTCTTGCGCATCGCCTTGCGCAGGCGCAAGAAGATGATGGGGCTCTCGTCTTCCGGCTCCAGGCCGACCAGCAGGACCGAGGACGCCGACTCGAGGGTGGCATAGCTGACCCCGCGCTCACCAACGACGCTGGAGGCGATGAAGTCGGCTTCCTCGCGGCTGTGCGGGCGGGCGCGGTGATCGACGTCGTTGGTGCCGAGGGCGACGCGCGCGAACTTGGCGTAGGCGTAAGAGTCTTCGACGCTGACGCGGCCTCCGACGAGCACGCCGACCCCTCCGGAGCGGGCGGCGCTCAGGCCCTGGGCTGCTGCCTGCAACGCGCGCTGCCAGGGGACGACGGCGTAGTCACCGTCGGCCTGGCGCGCCACGGGGTCACGTAGGCGGTCGGGCAGGGCCGCGTAGGTAAAGGCCCAGCGTCCCTTGTCGCAGTTCCACTCCTCGTTAACCTGCGGGTCGTCTAGCGCCATCCGGCGCAGCACGTTGCCGCGGCGGTGGTCGGTGCGGATCGCGCAACCGGAGGCGCAGTGCTCGCAGACGCTGGGGGTGGAGACCAGGTCGAAGGGCCGTGACCGGAAGCGGTATGCGGAGCCCGTCAGCGCGCCGACCGGGCAGATCTGGACGGTATTGCCAGAGAAGTAGCTCTCGAACGGCTTCTCCTCGTAGATCCCGACCTGCTGGAGCGCGCCACGCTCGAGCAGGACCATGAAGGGGTCACCGGCGATCTCGTCGGAGAACCGCGTGCAGCGGGCGCACAAGATGCAGCGCTCGCGGTCGAGCAGCACCTGGGCGGAGATGTTGATCGGCTTGGGATAGGTGCGCTTGACGTCATCGAAGCGAGACGTCGGGCGGCCGTTGCTCATCGCCTGGTTCTGCAGGGGGCACTCGCCGCCCTTGTCGCAGACGGGGCAGTCCAACGGGTGGTTGATGAGCAAGAACTCCATCTGACCGTACTGCGCCTTGTCGGCGACCGGGCTGGTGTGCTGGGTGTGCACCACCATGCCGGGCGTCGCGACGATCGTGCAGGAAGCTTGCGGCTTCGGCATCGGCTTGAGGTTGCCCTCACGGTCCGGGGTCGAGATGTCAACCAGGCACTGACGGCAGGCGCCGACAGGATCCAGGAGCGGGTGGTCGCAGAAGCGGGGGATCTGGATCCCGACGGTCTCGGCGGCGCGGATGACGAGGGTGCCCTCGGGGACCGAGACCGCCACGTCGTCGATGACCATGTCGATCATCGTGGGGGCCGGCTGCTCCGGGGCGGACGCGTTGCCTCCGTCGGTCACCGAGTTGCCGCCGGAGGAGGGAGAAGTGGAGACGGTCATGCTAGCTGGCTCTCCTTCGCGAAGAGGGTTGATCGCTCCGGCGGGAACAGCTCGTGCCACGGCGTGTGCATGCCCTGCTCGAACTCCTCGCGGAAGTACTTGATGCCCGAGACGACCGGGCTGGTGGACGCATCGCCGAGCGCGCAGAAGGAACGGCCCAGGATGTTGTCGCAGATGTCATCGAGCTTCTCGATGTCACCGGGCAGTCCCTGGCCCTGCTCGAGGCGCAGCATGATGGCCTTCATCCAGTAGGTGCCCTCCCGGCAGGGGGTGCACTTGCCGCAGGACTCGTGCGCGTAGAACTCGGTCCAACGCGAGACGGCCCGGACCACCGACACGGTCTCGTCGAAGCACTGCAGGGCCCGGGTGCCGAGCATCGACCCTTCCGCGGCGACCGACTCGAAGTCGAGCGGCACGTCGAGGTGAGCGTCGGTGAAGATCGGCGTCGAAGACCCACCAGGGGTCCAGAACTTGAGGCGGTGTCCCTCGCGGATGCCGCCGGCCATCTCCAGCAGTTCGCGCAACGTGATGCCGAGCGGCGCTTCGAACTGACCTGGCCGGGTGACGTGGCCGGAGAGGCTGAAGATGCCGTAGCCGGAGGACTTCTCGGTGCCCATGTCATGGAACCAGCCTGGCCCGTTGCGAAGGATGGAGGGGACCGAGGCGATGGACTCGACGTTGTTGACCACCGTCGGTCGGGCGTATAGCCCGGCGACCGCCGGGAACGGCGGCTTGAGGCGCGGGGTGCCGCGGCGACCCTCCAACGAGTCCAGGAGCGCGGTCTCTTCACCGCAGATGTAGGCACCGGCGCCCGGGTGGACGGTGATGTCGAGATCAAAACCGGTCCCGAGGATGTCCTTGCCCAGATAGCCCGACTCGTAGGCCTCCTCCACCGCCCGCATCAGCCGACGGTAGACGTGGACGACCTCGCCACGGAGGTAGACGAAGGCGTGGTCGCTGCCGATCGCGAAACAGGTGATGATCATGCCCTCGATGAGCGTCTGTGGGGACGCCATCAGCAGAGGGGTGTCCTTGCAGGTGCCCGGCTCGGACTCATCGGCGTTGACGACGAGATAGCGGGGACCGCCGTCCGGGGCCGGCAAGAAGCTCCACTTCAGGCCGGTCGGGAAGCCTGCCCCGCCACGTCCTCGCAGGCCAGAGTCCTTCATCGCCGAGACGAGGTCTTCCTTATCCATGGTCAGCGCCTGGCGCAGCGCGGCGTAGCCCTCGTGGGCTTCATAGGTCGCCATCGTCCACGACTCCGGCTGGTCCCACAGCTCGGTCAGGACGGGGGTCAGCTCAGTCATGTGCCACTCTCCTCGCTCGGCTTGTCGCCGGTTTCGGCGGCGGGGGCGGCCGGAGCGGTCCACCCTTTCTCCCTGGCCAGTTGGAGGCCGCGCAGCGACGCCTCACCGGCACCGATGCCTTCGTCCGCGCGGCCGTCCGGGAAGCCCGCCAGAACGCGGGAGACCTGTTTGAAAGAGCACACCTTGGAGGCGCCGCGGGTAGGCGCGATGTCCTGCCCCGCGCGCAGCTGGTCGACCATCTCTTTGGTGGATTCCGGGGTCTGCTCGTCGAAAAACTCCCAGTTCACCATCACGACCGGCGCGAAGTCGCACGCCGCATTGCACTCGATGCGCTCGAGGGTGACCAGGCCGTCCTCGGTCGTCTCGTCATGGCCGATCCCCAGGTGCTCGCTGACCTCGTCAAAGATCTGGTCGCCGCCCATGATGGCGCAGAGCGTGTTGGTGCAGACACCGACGGTGTACTCACCGTTGGGATGGCGCTTGTACTGCGTGTAGAAGGTCGCTACTCCACTGACCTCTGCGGTGGCAAGGTCCAGCTTGTCTGCGCAGTAGTGCACACCACGGCCGGTGACGTAGCCGTCCACCGACTGGATCAGGTGCAGCATGGGCAGCAGCGCGGACCGCTTCTGCGGGTAGCGCGCGATGATCTCGTCGCAGTCCTTGTCCAGCTGCGCCAGCACGTCGTCGGCATACGGCTCGTCCGAGGCGTGCAGCGGCGTCTTGTAGTGCAGCGGCGACTGCCCCTGCGTGAAGGTGAAGGGAGATTCCTGGGTGCGCTGCGTGCTGATGCCGGCGCTCGTGCTGATCGCGTCAGAGGGGCTGCCCACGGTCTCTCCGATCCTTGCTTCGCGGTGATTCTCGATGGCGGTCGCGTTCGCGCGCTCTGGCTCCACGCTCATCGGTCCACGCCGCCCATCACCGGGTCGATGGAGGCGACCGCGACGACGACATCGGCGACCAGGCCACCCTCGGCCAGCGCAGAGGCGCACTGCAGGTTGTGGAAACTCGGATCGCGGAAGTGGGCGCGGTAGGGACGGGTGCCGCCGTCGGAGACCAGGTGGACACCGAGCTCTCCCTTGGGCGACTCGATGGCGACGTAGGTCTGGCCGGCAGGCACCCGGAAGCCTTCGGTGACCAACTTGAAGTGATGGATGAGTGACTCCATCGACTCACCCATGATGTTGCGGATGTGGTCCAAAGAGTTGCCCTGGCCGTCCGCGCCGACCGACAGCTGGGCCGGCCAGGCGATCTTCTTGTCGGCGACCATGACCGGCTGGCCCTGGCTCGCGCGCAGCCGCGCAATCGCCTGCTCGGCGATCCGCAGCGACTGCCACATCTCTTCGAACCTGATCACCACGCGCGCGTAGGCGTCCATGTCGCGGCGGGTGGGGACGTCGAACTCGTAGGTCTCGTAGCCGCAGTAGGGAGCGCTCTTGCGCAGATCGTGCGGCAGTCCGCAGGAGCGCAGGATCGGCCCTGTGACCCCCAGCGCCATCGCGTGCGCCAGCGAGATGTGGCCGACGTCGACGGTGCGGGCCTTCAGGATCGGGTTCTCCAGCATGAGCATCTCGAGCTCGCGGATGCCTCTGCGCAACGCCGGCAGCTCAGACTCGAGCTGGTCTAGGTGTTCGGGCAGCACGTCGTTGGCCACGCCGCCGGGGCGGATGTAGGCGTGGTTCATGCGCAACCCCGAGACCGCTTCGAAGAAACGGAGCAACCGCTCACGCTCGCGGAAGCCGATCGTCATGATCGTGGTGGCGCCCATCTCCATACCACCGGTGGCGACGCAGATCAGGTGTGAACTGATCCGGTTGAGCTCCATCATCAAGACGCGGATCTCGCTGGCGCGCTGCGGGATCGCCTCCTCGATGCCGAGCAACCGCTCGATCCCGAGGCAGTAGACGGCCTCATTGAACAGCGGCGTCAGATAGTCCATCCGGGTGCAGAAGGTGGTCCCCAGCACCCAGGTGCGGAACTCCATATTCTTCTCGATGCCGGTGTGCAGGAAGCCGATGCCGGCGCGTGCCTCGGTGACGGTCTCCCCGTCGAGCTCGAGGACGAGACGGAGCACTCCGTGCGTGGAGGGGTGCTGCGGGCCCATGTTGACCACGATGCGCTCGGCACCGAGGGTGGCGATGTCCTTGGTGATCTCGTCCCAGTCACCGCCGCCCGCGGTGTAGACGGCCGAACCGTCCACCGAGTCCGCGAAGAGGTCGTTGCCCGCATAGAGATCGCTGGTGCTGGCGTCGAGGTAGTCGGCGCCGGCGGCGGCCTGGTCGCGGGTCATGCTGCCTTCAGGCTGTCCGGTGGTGGTCACTTGTAGCTCCTCCGCTGGTCGGGTGCGGGGACGGTCGCGCCCTTGTACTCGACCGGTATGCCACCGAGCGGATAGTCCTTGCGCTGCGGGTGGCCCGGCCAGTCGTCGGGCATGAGGATGCGGGTCAGTCCGGGGTGACCCTCGAAGACGATACCGAACATGTCGAACGTCTCCCGCTCGTGCCAGTCGTTGCCAGGGTAGATGTCCACGATGCTCGGCACGCGCGGGTCGTCGTCGGAGCAGGTGACCTCGAACCGGATGATGCGCGAGCCGTTGGTGATGGAGCGGAAGTAGTAGGCCGCGTGCAGTTCAGAGCCGGTCTGCTCTGGCCAGTGCGTGCCGGTGACGCCCAGGCACACCTCGAACCGCAGCCGCGGGTCGTCGCGGAGGGGGCGCAGGAGAGCGCGGAGTTGCTCGCGAAGCACGACCAGGGTCAGTTCGCCGCGGTCGACGACCACGCGTTCCACCCCGGCCTCGAACGCCTCCGGCGCTGCCGCCTCGAGGGCGTCGACGACCTCGTCGAAGTAACTGCCGTAAGGACGCTCGGAGGCACCCGGGAAGAGCACCGGCACCTCTAGGCGGTCCATGCCGGAGGTGTCACCGCCCAGCGAAGGGCCGAACAGTCCGTGCCGACGCGCCATCAGCACCGGCTCCCCGGGCGCCGCCTTGGCGAGCGCGTCGGCCGCCTCTGGCGTGTGCAGGAGGTCGGCGTCGGGGTGGCTCTGCGGGGTCTCGGTCATGGGAGCAGACCCTTCTTGTGGGAGTTGGGCACCGTGGCGAGCGCGGCCGCTTCCATGGCCCGCACCGCCTGCTCGCGGTGCACGCCGAACTTGAACTCGCGGATCTGCTTCTGCAGCTCCAGGATCGCGTTGAGCAGCATCTCCGGGCGCGGCGGACAGCCGGGCAGATAGACATCGACGGGCACGATGTGGTCCACGCCCTGGACGATCGCGTAGTTGTTGAACATGCCACCTGAGCTGGCGCAGACACCCATCGCGATGACCCACTTGGGGTTGGCCATCTGGTCATAGACCTGACGCACGACCGGGGCCATCTTCTGGCTCACCCGGCCGGCCACGATCATCAGGTCGGCCTGCCTCGGGGTGGCGGCGAAGCGCTCCATACCAAACCGGGCAATGTCGTAGTCCGGGGTGCCGACCGCCATCATCTCGATGGCGCAGCAGGCCAGACCGAAGGTCGCCGGCCACACGGAGTTCTGCCGCAGCTGACCCACCAGGCCTTCGACGGTCGTCAGCATGATCCCGCCGGGGATCTGGTCCTCAAGCCCCATCTGTCTCACCCACTCCTTCTCCATGCCCGAGCAAGATGCCCGGGCGCAAGCAACTCCGCATACCGCAGCCCATCAGTCCCATTCCAGCCCGCCGCGGCTCCACTCGTAGACGAACGGGACCGAGACCACGACGAGGAACAGCAGCATCGCCAGCACCGAGAAGAGTCCCACCTGGTTGAAGGCGACCGCGAACGGGTAGAGGAAGAGCACCTCGACGTCGAAGACGATGAAGAGCATCGCGGTGAGGTAGTACTTGATCGGCACGCGACCGCCCTCGTGGGCCTGCGGCGTGGGCTGGATGCCGCACTCGTAGGCCTCGGCCTTGGCGCGGTTGTAGGTGGCCCGGCCCAGGAGACCGCCGCCGAAGACGGACCCGAAGGCGAACAGCACTCCGAAGAACAGGAAGAAGATGACCGGCAGATACGGGTGGTAGTCCATCAGTGCCAGGACTCCTTTCGGGTCTTCCTCAGCATCGGGCACACCAAGGCAGGGGGCGGGCGCAACGTAATCCTAGGCGGGATTCGGTCCATCATGCCGCAGGCGTCATTCGGGTGAGCGCGTTGATCACTCGGTCGTCCAGACCACCGCCGCGTTCCTGCGGCAAGTTGGCCATGATCTTGAGCAACAGTCGCATCAACGACTTGCGCGGCAGACCATACTTCACGGCGAGTCGCATGATCTCGGGGTTGCCGATGAGTGTGGCGAAATGTCGTCCGAGGGTGTAGTAGCCGCCTAGCGATCCCTTCATCACGGTTGGGTAGGACTGCAGCACCGCCTCGCGCTCGCCGGGGGTGTGGCGACGCAGCGCGGAAGCGATGATCTCGGCCGCGTGCCGACCGGCCTCCATCGCCTCGGCGATGCCCTCGCCGTTGAACGGGTTGACCATGCCACCGGCGTCGCCGACGAGCAGCAACCCGCGGTCGTAGAGCGGCTGACGGTTGAAGCACATCGGCAGCGCGGCTCCTCGGACCGGTCCCAGCTGGGTCTCCTCGCGGTAGCCCCATCCCTCGGGCATGGTGGCCACCCAGCGCCGCATGACGTCCTTGTAGTCGACCTTGCCGAACGCCTCGGAAGTGTTGAGGATGCCCAGGCCGACGTTGGACGTGCCGTCGCCGACCGGGAAGATCCAGCCATAACCGGGCATCAGGATGTCGTTCTGCCCGTCATCACCCTTAGTCCAGAGCTCGAGCCAGGACTCCAGATAGGCGTCGTCGTGACGGGGCGTGGAGTAGTAGGTGCGGACCGCCACCCCCATCGGCCGGTCGTCGCGCTTAGGCCGGTCCATGGACAGGGAGAGCCGGCTGGAGTTGCCGTCACCGGCCACCACCACGGGGGCCCGGAACTCCTTGACCTCACCGGTCGGCCGGCCGTTGTCGTCCATCACCTTGGCGGTAACGCCACAGATGTGACCGCGGTCGTCCAGGATCGGCTTCTGGACGTTGGTGCGCTCCTGCAGCCGGGCGCCGCGGGCGACGGCGTGCTTAGCCAGGATCTCGTCGAGGTCGTTGCGGGTCCGCACCAGGCCGTAGGGCGGGAAGGTTGCGCTACCCGGCCAGTCGAGCTCAAGTCGCATCCCGCCGCCGATGATGCGCAGGCCCCGGGTGTGATGCCAGCCATCTTCTGGCCGGGTCGGGACGCCGAGGGAGATGAGCTCGCGGACCGCGCGCGGGGTCAGACCGTCGCCGCAGATCTTGTCGCGCGGGAAAGCGGACTTCTCCAGCAGGAGGACGTCGAGCCCATGGGCGGCCAGATATGCCGCTGTGCTCGACCCCCCGGGGCCGGCCCCGACGACAATGACGTCGGCTGTCTCGACCTGCAGATTCACGGTGTGCGCGCCTCGCTTGTGACAACTTTCACGAACTTTGCCAGTCTAGGCCGGGCTGGGACGCCAGCCGCATCAGGTGGGCCTTGCCGGCAATAGGGCACATCACCGTTCCTAATGATGATGACTGGTCGCGGAGGGGGTAGCAGGTCAGCTGACCGGGCCTGGCAAGCCCGGCGCGACCGCGTGGTGGATGGCGGCGATGCCTCCGGTCAGGTTGCGCCACCGCACCTGGTTCCAGCCGGCCTCCCCGATCGTCCGGCCGAGGTCGGCCTGACCGGGCCAGGCCTCAATCGATTCCGCCAGGTAGGCGTAGGCCTCGGGGTTGGAGCTGGTCCGGCGCGCGACGGCGGGCAGGATGCGCAGGACGCCCTTGGAGTAGAGCGTCGACAGGACCGGCAGGAGCGGAGTGGAGAACTCACAGACGACGAGGCGCCCGCCGGGGCGGGTCACGCGCAGGAACTCACGAAGGGCGCCAGTGACGTCGACGACGTTGCGCAGGCCAAAGCTCATCGTCACGACGTCGAAGGATCCGTCGGCGAACGGCAGCCGCGTGGCGTCCGCTGCCGTGAAGGGCAGGTCTGGGCGCCGACGGTAGCCCTCACGGAGCATGCCGATCGAGAAGTCGGCAGGAAGCACGTGCACGCCTGCGTCGGCAAAGGGCTCGCTGGAGGTGCCGGTCCCGGCGGCGATATCCAGGACGCGTTCGCCGGGCTGGGCATCGACCGTCTTGGTCACGGCGCGACGCCACAGGTGGTCGATCCCCCCGGTGAGCACCGTGTTGGTCATGTCGTAGCCGCGAGCGACGCCGTCGAACATCTCTGCGACTTCATGCGGCTTCTTCTGAAGAGTGGCACGGGAGCGGCTCATGGGGTCCATCCTCGCACCACCTAAAGTGGTCACCTGTGTCAGCACTTGTGCCCCGCCTGCGCGTCCGGTCCGTCGCTGTCGACGTCACCGGCGACCTGCTGACCCGGGTCCCCGACGAGACCGACCCAAGGGACGTGGTCACCTGGCTCCGGGACGGGGACGGCATGGTCGGTTGGGGACGGGCCGCAGTCGTGACCTCTCGCGGGCCGGCGCGGTTCGAGCGCGCCGAGAAATGGTGGGACGCGCTGCGCTCGACGGCGTCGGTGGAGGACGAGGTGCGACTGCCGGGCAGCGGGCTGGTGGCCTTCGGGTCCTTCGCGTTCGCCCCCGAGTCCTGCGACAAGAGCGTCCTCGTGGTGCCCCGCGTGCTGATAGGTCGCCGCGATGGCCTCGCCTGGGTCACGCACGTTGCCGTCGACGAGGAGCCCTGGCCGACCGAGCACGCCAGCGAGTTGCTGGCCCGTACCAACCCGTTACTGGATCAGCTCGACCCGGTCGTCGAGAACGTCGGGTCGGTGTCCGCCGCAGCCTGGCCCGAGGTCATCTCCCGCGCGATCGCACGGATCAATGCCGGTGAGGTCGACAAGGTCGTGCTCGCGCGGGACGCGCAGATCCAGCACCGCCATGGCGACGTCGTGCGCATCGCGCCGGTGCTGGAGCGGCTGGCCGGTAGGTATGCCGCCACGTGGACCTTCTCGGTCGACGGGCTGCTCGGTGCGACCCCGGAGATGTTGGTGCGCCTCCAGGGTGGGCGCGCGCGGTCCCGGGTGCTGGCGGGGACGATCCGGCGCGCGGGGAGCGGTGACCACCCAGCCCCGGCGAGCGGTCGCGACCTACCAGCGGGGAACGCCGCCGACCCGGAGCATCCGGTGGACCCGAGGCTGCGTCTGATGACCAGCGAGAAGGACCTGGAGGAGCACGCCTACGCCGTGCGCTCCGTGACGGAGGCGCTGGCCCCGCACTGCAGCGACCTGCACGTGCCGGAAGCGCCCTATGTCCTTGAACTTCCCGACGTCTATCACCTGGCCAGCGACATCACCGGGACGATGGTGAGCGGGGCTACCTCGCTGCGCCTCGCGGCCGCGCTGCACCCTTCCGCCGCGGTGTGCGGAACCCCGACCAGCGCCGCCGCGCTGATCATCAGCGAGTTGGAGGGGATGGACCGGGGGCGGTATGCCGGACCGGTGGGCTGGCTCGACGGCTCCGGCGACGGCGACTGGGGCATCGCGCTGCGCTGCGGCGAGCTGTCGCCTGACCGGCGCTCGCTGCGGATCTTTGCCGGCGGCGGCATCGTGGCTGCCTCCGACCCTGCGGCCGAGCTCGCCGAGACCGAGGTCAAGCTCACCGCGATGCGGCACGCTCTCGGTCTCATCCCCGAAGGGCCGGGCGGCACGCCCCCGAAGCCGAGATGAGCCCCCTGAAACGTGGATGAGCCCCCTGCAATAACAGGGGGTTCATCGACCTTTCCGGCCGGCGCGACCTTGGCCCTCACCCGGCGAGGTCGGAACCCTTCCGAGGACGATCCCGCATGACCGGCGAGAGCGCGATCATGAGGACCAGGAAGGCGACGACGATGAAGAGCGCGCGGTCCAGGCCGAAGTGCTCTGCGAGGAAGCCGATGCTGGGGGCCCCAAACAGAAATCCTCCATAGGCGATGGTCGATACCACCGTGATGGCACGGTTACCGCGCCCACGCACCTCGCCCGCGGCCGAGATCGCCGCGGGGAAGATCGTCGCTACCCCTAGTCCCCAGACCAGCCCGCCCACCAGGGCGGCGGCCAGCGAGGGCACCAACGTGACCACGAGGATCCCGACCGCCGCGAGCACGCCGCCTCCCCGCACCACCACATCACGACCGAAGCGGTCGATCCCCGGGCCGCCGAGCAGTCGCCCGATCATCATCGTGAGGTTGAAAGCAGTCAGCGCCAGCGCGCCGAACGCTTCCGGCGCAGCGTGCACATCCACCAGCAGCAACGCGAGCCAGTCGTTGGCCGATCCCTCGGCGAGCGCGCCCGCCAGACAGACCAAGCCGATGAGGATCTCGACCCGCGTGACTCCCCGCCGCGGCACGACCTCACCGCCGTCGTCCCCCTCACCACCTTCGGGCACGAAGCGTGCGGCCGCGAGCACGCCGCCTACCGCTGCGACCGCAGCCAGCACCGGCAACTGGACCAGGCCCACGCCGCTCCACGCCGCCAGCGCCCCGGTCCCGGCGCCGAGCACCGCGCCCCCGGAGAACGCCGCGTGGAAGTAAGGCATCCAGGCACGGGGGCGCTGCTGCTCGACATGAGTGGCCTGGATGTTCATCGCGACATCCCAGACACCCACCGCCACGCCCGTGAATACCAGCGCCAGCAGCAGCATCGGCACCGTCGTGACGAGCGAGACGACCGCCCACCCCAGGCACGCCATCAGGACCGTCGCCGTCACGACCGCACGACTGCCGAAGCGATCGACGAACCGCCCGGTGAGCGGCATCACCAGCAGGGACCCGAGCCCCATCCCCATGAGCGCCAGCCCCAGCTCGGCCTTGTCCGCCCCGATCGCGTCCCGCATCGCGGGCACCCGCGCCAATCCTTGACCCAGCAGGAAGCCTGCGGCGCCGAAGACGCCGAGCACCGCGACGACGGACCCACGGGCAGTGGTGACGGGTGCGGTGCTCACGCAACTCCTCGGGTATGGCGATGGCAGGCAGGACAGGCCCGTGCGCCTTCGGCGGCGGTGTGCTGGGGGTGGGGGTGTCGCGGTGAGGCTCGCGACCTCTCAAGGGTAGGCCAGGAAATGGGTTGGCCCGCAGCCCGGCTGGGTGGACACTGCTGGGTGTGACCGACGAGACGCCTTCCACTCCGCCCACCCTCCCCGCGCAGAGACGCACGTGGACCATGGTCGACCTGACCCGCGACGACCTGCCCCGGATCAAGGAGTTGGAGGACACGGTCTGGTTCGAGGTGCAGCCCGGCGGCACACCTGAGGACCTGGAGGGCGACCTCGACTTCGCCCACGCCCGTGGCGCCGAGCGTCCCGAAGGACCGCTGCCCGGAGAGCAGGTGACGTCCGCGGCGCCTCTGGTCGGCATCTACAGCGCCTTCGACATGACCCTCACCGTCCCTGGCCCCGCGGATGGTCTCGCCGTCGTCCCGATGACGGGCCTGACGTGGGTCGGTGTCCACCCTGACGCGCGGCGGAAGGGCCTGCTCACCCAGATGATCCGCGACCACCTGCGCCGGGTCCACGACGGCACGGAGTGCGCCATCTCCGGCCTGCACGCGAGCGAGGCGGGCATCTACGGCAGGTTCGGCTACGGGCACGCCACGACGGAGGTCAAGCTGGAGCTGGGCCGCGGCACCACCCTGACCCCATCGCCGGATGTCGAAGCTGCGGTGGGCGGAGTCCAGACACACGTGGTCACGCTGCCGACCGCGGACGGCCTGGCCGCTCTGCACCAGGCCCATCTGGCCTGCGCCGCCACGACGCTCGGGGCCGTCACTCGCCCGGACAGCAAGGCAGACCAGTGGTATCGCGACTTCCCCAAGTCCCGCGGCAGCAAGGAGCCGCGTCGACTGCTCCTCGCGCGTCGTGACGGGGCGATCAGCGGGTATGCGGTGTTCCGCCGCGAGTCGAAGTGGCAGGACGCGACGCCGCAGGGGACCGTGGACGTCTCGGAGCTCGGCGCAGTCGACCTGCCCAGCCTGCTCGCCCTGGCCCGCCGCCTCCTCGACCTCGACCTGACGAGCAAAGTCACCTTCTGGGGTCGTTCGATGGACGACCCGCTGCTGTGGTGGGCGGGCGGGCCACGCTCGGCCAACCCGCGCGTCTACGACAGCCTGTGGGTGCGCATCGTCGACCTGCCCCACGCACTCACCGGCCGCGGTTACTCCGCTCCGTGCGACCTAGTCCTCGACGTGACCGACGAGCTCTGCCCCTGGAACGCCGGCCGGTGGCGGCTGCGGGTCGATGCCCGCGGGGCGGCCAGTTGCGAGCGCTCCGACGATCCTCCAGACCTCACCGTGCCCGTCGCCGCGCTAGGCGCGGCATACCCCGGCGGGCGATCACTGGTTTCTCTGGCGCCGCTGCACGGCATCACACAGATCCGCGCTGGCGCGCTGCGCGAGCTCTCGCGCGCCTTCCGCGCCGACAGCGAACCAGCCGCGTCGATCGACTTCTAGCACCGAATCCGGTGCCACGGTGCCCGGCACGACCAGGTGCACGCCTACTTCGCGGACTGCTGCCGCTTCGACCGGGCTAACCCGTGCCCCCGTCGCAGGAGGTCGCGGAGCCGTCGGTGCCCGGCGCGTTCCAGCGGCACCTCGATCACCCTGATGCCGTGAGCCCGCTCGTCAAGCGCTGTGGCGAGCCCACCCAGGGAGTCGACGCGGACGTGCCCCACGTGGTGGGCGGCACACAGGGACGCCAGGTCGGTGCCGTGCGGGGTCCCGAAGACCCGCTCCGTCGCTGCTGCGGTCTCTGCCGTCGCGGAACGGCTCGGTTCGCCATACTCCAAGGTGGAGAAGATGCCGCCGCCGTCGTCGTTGACGACCACCAGGGTCAGATCCGGGTGCGGCTCTGCCGGGCCGATGAGCACGCCGTTGATGTCGTGCAGGAAAGTGAGATCGCCCATCATCGCGACGGTCCTCGCGTCCGGTCGGAGGAGGGCGACGCCGACGGCGGTCGACACGGTCCCGTCGATGCCGGCCAGACCGCGACCGGCCACGACGCACGGCGAGGGGCCCGTCCCGTCGAGCACCAGGGCGAGGTCGCGCGGGGCGTTGGAGGACCCGAGGACGAGGATGTCGTCATCGGTGAGCCCAGCCGCGACGGTCGCTGCCGCACCGGGGCCGGTGAGTCCGTCCTCGACGACCGCGCGCACGGCGTCGTGGAGTCCTCTGCCCGCCGACACCCACGCGTCGATCCATTCACGCGCACCGGGCGACGGCTCCGGCGCCTGGGCCAGCACGTCGAGCCCGTGCACGCGCTGCACGACATGCGACGGGTCGGACCACTGGTGCGTGGCGGCGACCTGCTCGACCCGCACCCCAGGCCGTCGCAGCAGCGCCCCGAACTCGCGAAAGAGCGTCAAGCGTCCCACCACGACCACCCGGTCGGGAAGGAGCGGAGAGCCGTCCTCACTAGCCAGCCGGCCCGCGACCAGCACCCCGTGCGGCACGACGTGGTCACCGGTCGCCAACACCCCAAACGGCTCGGCCAGGACAGGCCACCCGGCCTGCGACGCCCAGGAGAGAGCCAGACGCGTCAGCTGTGGGTCGGGCAGGTCCCCGAGCAGGACCACGGTCCGCTCCAGGGACGCCACGCAGGCCCTCGGCAGGCTCGGGACGCTCAGCGTCTCGGTCCAGGGGCCGCCGCCCTCCCTTCCCGTCGGGGCCGGCTCGAGGCTGGCCAGGTCGGGTGCCAGCGGGTCGCGGAAGGAGACGTTGAGGTGCACCGGGCCGCCGTCGTGACGCCCGGCCGGACCGAGCGCGGAAGCCAGCGCCCGGCAGACCGTCGAGCGCCAGGAGGCATTGGCCCCCGCCGAGACCGACGCAGGCGCGGGCAGGTCGGCCTGCCAACGCACCACCTGGCCAAAGATCCCCGGCTGCACCGTCGTCTGGTTGGCACCGGTCCCGCGCAGCTCCGCGGGCCGGTCCGCCGAGAGGACGAGGAGAGGGACCCCGCTGTGGTGGGCCTCGAGCACGGCGGGATGCAGGTTGGCGACCGCGGTGCCGGAGGTGGTGACCACGGGCACCGGCCGACGGGACACCTTCGCCATACCGAGCGCCAGGAAGCCTGCTGAACGCTCGTCCACCCGCACGTGCAGCCGCAGCCGGCCAGCGCGGTCCGCCGTCTCCAGCGCGTAGGCCAGCGGTGCCGAACGCGACCCCGGCGCGAGCACCACCTCCCGCACTCCCCCGCGGATCAGCTCATCGACGAGAACGGCGGCGAACGCGGTCGAGGGATGCACGGCCCCGATCCTGCCATGTCGGCCCAGGTGGACGCGTGCAGTGACGGCGTCGCGGACGCCTAGAGTGGGGCCCTATGGCTTCGGACTTCGATATCGAGCTCAAGGATGCCGTGCCGCCGCTGGTTCTGGCACTCGACGTGGGCTCCACCGCCAGTCGCGGCATGATCTATGACGCGCACGGGCGCCCGGTCGGCAAGCGCGTCAAGGTGCCGCACAGCTTTACCGTCGCCTCCGACGGCACCTCCGAGATCGACCCAGACCAGATCGTCGAGGAGATCGGCACCATCGTCGACCGGCTCACGGCGGCTCTGGAGGGCACGCCGGTCGCGGGCGTAGCGCTCGACACCTTCGCCTCGTCGCTGGTCGTCATCGACGGCGACGGAGCCCCACTGACCCCCTGTTTCACCTACGCCGACGGAAGGTGCGCGGACCAGGTCGTCGAGCTGCGGGAGGAGCTCAGCGAGGAGGCGCTCCAGCAGCGGACCGGCACCCGTGTCCATTCCAGCTATTGGCCGGCGCGACTGCGTTGGCTGGCGCAAGAGCAGCCGGAGGTCTTCGCACAAGCGGCCACCTTCCTCTCCCTCGGTGACTACCTCCAGCTCGCCCTCACCGGCACCCTCGCCACCGGCACCTCCACCGCGTCCTGGACCGGGATGGTGGACCGGCACACTGCGCAGTGGTATGTCGAGCTCGTCGAGATCGCGGGCATCAGCCCTGACCAGCTGCCCCCGATCCGGCACCTCGACGAGCCCCTGGAGATCGAGCCCGAGTGGGCCTCCAAGATTGCGAAGCGCTGGCCGTGCCTGCAGGACGCCAAGTGGTTCGCGACGGTCACCGACGGTCTGGCCGCCAACGTCGGGCTGGGCGCTCACGACGAGACGACCATCGGGGCCTCGTGCGCCACGTCCGGCGCACTACGGGTGCTCGTGCGCGAGATGCCCGAGGAGCTGCCGCCCGGGTTGTGGTGCTATCGCGTCTCCCACGACCGGGCACTGCTGGGCGGGGCGCTCAACGACGTGGGCCGAGCGCTGGCCTGGGCCGATGTCACGCTAGCCGTCGACCAGATCGAGCCGGAGGACCTCTCCGCAGTGCTGACCGCCGAGCCGCACGAGACGACCCCGCTCGTCCTGCCGTTCTTCACCGGCGAACGCAGCACCGGGTGGGCCGCGGGTGCCCGCGCGGTGGTGATCGGCGTGGGGGCCGGATCGGCAC
This sequence comes from Ornithinimicrobium sp., assembly GCF_030537745.1. Lineage (GTDB taxonomy): Bacteria > Actinomycetota > Actinomycetes > Actinomycetales > Dermatophilaceae > Ornithinicoccus. The sequence goes on from NZ_JAUNVI010000017.1 coordinate 43,200, forward strand.
CCGCTGAGGTCTATCGCGGCGTGGTCGAAGGCATCGCGCTGTCCTATGCACGCATCGCCCGGCAGCTGCGAGAGGTCGCTCCGCAGCCCGAGAAGCTCTACTGCGGCGGCAGCGTGACCAGCGACGTCCCCGAGCTGCTCCAGGTCATGGCCGACGCCATGCGCACCTCGGTCACGCCGATCACGATGCGGCGCTCGACGCTGCACGGGACCGCGCTGCTGGCGCTGGAGACTTTGGCCCCGGACGTCCGGCGGGCAAAGCCGGTGCGCGGTCAGACGCTGACGCCGGACTACTCCCGGCGCCCCTACTACACCGAGCGTTTCGCCCGCTTCGAGGGCGTCTACGAAGCGCTCTTCGCGTGAGGTCCCTGGCCGACGACCTGCGCGGGCGCCCCGACGACGACCTCGCGGCGCTCCTCAAGGCACGACCTGACCTCGCCCGCCCGGCACCAGCTGACGTGACCTCGCTCGCGGCCCGGGCCACCACGAGGTCCAGCATCCAGCGCGCCCTCGACGCGCTCGACCTGGCGCATCTGCAGGCACTGGAGGCGGTGGTGGTCGCCGCACCGGCCGACAACGCGGTCGTGGCCGAGCTGCTCGGGACGAGCGCAGCACGGGCCAGCGCGTTGACCTCCCGGCTGCATCAGCTCGCGCTGTGCTGGGTGGCGCCGGAGGGGATGCGACCTGCGCGGGCGGTCGGCGAACTCATCGGCGACCCGGCCGGCCTGGGCCCAGACGTCGAGGACGCCCCCTCACGCGCCGAGTTGTCTAGGGCGGTCGCTGGCTTGGACCCGCGCCAGCGCAGCATCCTCGACGCACTCGCCTGGGGTCCGCCCGTCGGTGCTCTCCAGCTGCCGGACGAGTCTGGTGCACCGGGCGCCCCCGTGGGCAGTCCCATCGCGCGCGCCGGTGCCGAGCTCGTCCGCGCAGGCCTGCTCAGCAGGGTCGATGACACCCACGTCCAGCTCCCCCGCCAGGTCGCCCTCGTGCTGCGCGAAGGTCGCCTGCACCGGCACCCCACGATCGACCCGCCCGTGGTGGAGTCATCGGCCCTGGACCCGGAGGTCGTCGACGCCGCTGCAGGCGGACGGGCCGCAGAACTCATCGTGCTGGTCACCGAACTCATCGATGTATGGGGCGTCCGCCCGCCACGCGTCCTTCGCGCTGGAGGCCTCGCAGTCCGTGACCTGTCGCGTCTGGCGACGCACCTGGAGATCGACCGCGACGAGACCGCGTGGCTGCTGGAGACGGCGCATGCGGCCGGGCTCGTCGCGATCGACGACAGCGCGGACCGGCCCTCCGCCGATGCGCACTGGGTGCCCACGAACGCGGCCGACGACTGGCTGGATGAGGAGGCGGGCGCGCGCTGGGCGGCCCTGGCCCGGGCATGGTGGACGATGTCGGCAGCCCCGAGCCTGGTCGGCTCCGACCAGGGTGGCCGCGTCAACGCCCTCTCCACGCAGACGTCATACCCCCTGGCCCGCCTCCGCCGCCAGGACACCCTGACCGCCCTGGCGACGCTGCCCGTGGGCGCAGCCCCCGCCGACGATGCCCTCTCCCCACTCCTGGTGTGGCGCCACCCGCTGCGCGCTGCGCGCTCCGCCGACCACGGGGTCGGGCTCCAGGTCGCGCTGCGCGAGGCCGAGTGGGCGGGCGTCACCGGTCGAGGCGCGTTGAGCACCCCCGGCCGCACCCTCGTGGTGGATGGCGCGACCGACGACGCGGGGGACATCATGGAGGCTCTCATCCCGCCCGCTGTCGACCATGTCCTGCTGCAGGCGGACCTGACCGCCATCGCCCCCGGCCGACTCGACGGACCGGTCCGCGACCTGATGCAGTTGATCAGTGACGTCGAGTCTCGGGGCGGGGCGACCGTGCACCGGTTCAGCGAGGACAGCGTCCGCCGCGCGCTGGACTTTGGCTGGTCTGCTGACCGCGTGCTCACCGAGCTCGCCGCAGCGTCCAGCACCCCGGTCCCCCAACCGCTGGATTATCTGGTCCACGACGTCGCGCGCCGCCACGGCCAGGCGCGCGTGGGTTCGTGCGCCGCCTACCTCCGCTCTGACGACCCCGCGCTGCTGGACCGGGTCGAGCGCGACCGCGCCCTCGGGATGCTGCAGTGGCGACGGATCGCCCCGACCGTGCTGGTCTCCCCCGTGCCGGCTCCGACCGTCCTGGATCTGCTGCGTGAGCAGCAGTACGGTCCGGTCGTCGACGGCAACGATGGTGGTCTGGACCTGGCCACCCCGCACCTGCGGCGCACCTCCCTGCGGATGGCCGCCCCCGTCCGCGTCAGCTCGGTCGACGATGTCGTCGCCCGGCAGGTCGTGGCCCTGATGCGCCGCGGCGATGGTGCTCGCGCCGCCAGGGACACGGCCGAGGGATTCACCGAGCCAGTCGTCGTCAAGGCGTTCCTGCGCGAGGCGGCGGTCGAGGCCGAGCGGGTCTGGATCGGGTATGCAGACGAGTCCGGCGGGGTGTCCACCCACCTCGTGCGTCCGCTGGAGGTGGAGGTGGGGCGGCTGCGCGCCATCGTGGGCGAGGAGGAGGTGGTGCGCATCTTCATGCTGCACCGGATCACCGAGGTCCGGCACGCGCAGCGGCGGTCCTAGCAGCCCCTCGCAGAGAGTCCCGGCAGACAGTCCTCGCAGAGAGCCCCCCGCCGAGTCCTAGAAGATCCGCACCCGATCTTCTGGGGCTAGCCACAGCGCGTCACCCTCGGCCGTCTCGAATGCCTCGTGGAAGGCATCCACGTTGCGCACCGTGTTGGCCCGGAGGTCCGCCGGGGCGTGCGGGTCGATCGCCAGCAGGCGGCGAGCCTCCTGCTCCCGGGCCTTGCCTCGCCATACCGAGGACCAGCCCAAGAAGAACCGCTGTGCCGCAGACCAGCCGTCCAGCTCGGGTGCAGCGCCGTCGCTGGCGATCACATACGCCAGATGGGCCAGCTCGAGGCCGCACAGGTCGCCGATGTTCTCGCCGACGGTCAGGCCGCCGTTGACCTTGGTCTCATCGTCCAGACCGCGCGGTGTGAGCGCGCTGAACTGTGCGACCAGCGCCTGTGACCGCTCGTCGAAACGCGTCCGGTCCTGCTCCGTCCACCAGTCGGTCAGCGAGCCGTCGCCGGCGTAGCGACTGCCCTGGTCGTCGAAGCCGTGCCCGATCTCGTGGGCGATGACGGCCCCGATGCCGCCATAGTTGACCGCGTCGTCGGCCTCCACGTCGAAGAACGGCGGCTGCAGCATCGCGGCCGGGAAGACGATCTCGTTGAGCATCGGGTGGTAGTAGGCGTTGACGGTCTGCGGGGTCATCAGCCACTCGTCGCGGTCGATGGGGCCGCCGATCTTGGCCAGCTCACGGTCGGTCTCGAAAGCTGCGCCTCGACGAATGTTGCCGACGAGGTCAGCCGCATCCAACTGGTAGGCGGTGTAGTCGCGGAAGGTGGGTGGGTGGCCGATCTTGGGACGGAAGGCCGCCAACTTGTCCAGCGCCTTGGCCCGCGTCTCCTGCCCCATCCACTCCAGCTCGGCGATCCGCTGGCGAAAAGCAGCGATGACGTTGGTGACCAGCTCACCCATGCGCGCCCGGGCCGCCGGCGGGAAGTGGGCCTCGACATACATCTGGCCAGCGGCCTCACCCAGCAGCGCCTCGACCAGGGCCACCCCGCGCTTCCAGCGCTCCTTGTTGGCCGGCGTCCCGGACAGCGTGGTGCCGTGGAAGTCGAAGTGCGCCGTGACGAGGTCCTCGGTGAGGTAGGGCGCTAGGCCGTCCAGGATGCGGACCGCGAGCCAGACCTGCCAGTCCTGGACCGGCACCTCCGTCAGCGCCACCCCGACTGCGGCGAGGACGTCGGGCTGTCGGGCGACGACGTGGTCGAAGGCCCCCTCGGGCGCACCGAGGCCCTCGGCGAGGGCAGCCCAGTCCCAGCCGGGCAGTTGCGCGGCCAGCTCATCGTGGGCGAGCCGGGTGTAAGACTTCACGGCGTCCCGGGTGGCGACCCGGTCCCAGTGCGCATCGGCGATCTGCTCCTCCAGGGCGTAGAGGCGACCGACGGGGTCGCGACCCAGATCCAGGCCAGCCGCCTCTAGCGCCGGCGCCCCCAGCTCCAGCAGAGTCCCGAGGTAGGCGCGGTAGGCCTCGCGGACGGCATCATGGGTCTGCGCCGTGTAGTAGTCCTCATCCGGCAGACCGAGGCCGCCCTGGTGCAGGTAAAGGATGTAGTCCTGCGGGCTGCCGGCGTCCGCGGTGACGAAGATGTTGACCAGGCCGGCTAGACCCTCACGCTGCAGGTGCCCCGAGAGCCGCACTACGTCTGAGGGAGTAGCGACAGCGGCGACCGCACGCAACGGCTCCACGAGCGGATCGATGCCGAGCGCATCGACCCGGTCGGTGTCCATGAAGCTGGCGTAGAGCGCACCGACCTTGCCCGCTGCGGTGTCGAGGGCAGGCTGCTGCTCCGCGGCAGTCTCGATCAGCGCCCGCACGTCCGACTCGGCATTCTCTCGGAGCAGGTCGAACGCGCCGTAGCGGGCACGGTCTTTCGGGATCTGTGCCGAGGCCAACCAGGCACCGTTGACGTGGGCGAAGAGGTCGTCCTGGGGGCGGACGGCGTCATCCATGTGGGTGCGATCGATACCTGAGTGCATGAGTGACACGGTATGTCGTGCCACCGACGCCGTCCCCGCAACCCTCCCCCACCCCTTCCCCGAACGGTCGCCCCAGCCACACCGGACGGTCGCC